>CAYZUM010000221.1:0-5126 GCA_964481455.1 uncultured Methylomonas sp.
TTATGGTGAGCCGAATAGTGAAGGATTCAAAAATCAAGACCTGACACCTTTTTTGCCTTTTTTTTTTAAAATCAAGACCTGACACCTTTTTTTGATGTGACACCTTTTTTTGTGCTCACCGTCAAGGTTATGTCGGATAACGCTATCGCTCATCCAACCTACGATGTGTCCGCCTTACGGGTTTACCGTCAAGGCTATGTCGGATTACGCTATCGCTCATCCAACCTACAATCTGCATTACAAGCGTTATGTTCCGTCTTACGAGTTGGCTGACCCCTTGATTGTTAGCCGATAGATTCAACTTCAACACTCCAAGAAACCACCTCTAAAAAATCGTCTTCCAACGGCAATAAATAATGTTTTGCGTTATCCAAAAAGTCAGCATCACAATCAGTCAATTTCAACGTATTGCGAAGTTCATCAATCCAAGTAGAGTTCTGTATTTCCATTACAGTTTGCGGAATAATTGGTTTTCCATCAGGACGACTAAAACAGTCAAACGTAGTTATTCTTAACGCTTGATATGGTTCAAAGGTTAATCTTATATGTGATTCATTTTCGTCATCTGCTTCAACGATAATCTTTGGAGAAATACAAGTAATCGAAGCAAGAGGTGTTGTATGTAATTTTGGTAAACCTTCCACGGCAATAATATTAGCCATTACTGCCCCCGAACACGAATAGTATCAGTCCCTGAAGACCCAGCACTAAACTTACCATTTAGCTGTGCTTCTGAGATCTCTTTCACTGTAGCTGGCCTAGTTCTTATTGGTACACCAGCTTCTCTAGAAGCTGCAAGTCGACGGTTATCAATTGAAACAGTTTGTCCATTTCGCTGCACTGTTCTTATTGCAGGTACATCACCAGGCTTAATGCTTCCGTTCTTAAGTCCAGTAACTAAGTCCTGAACACTTCGTCCATCTCTAAAAGTACCTCTGATACTGTTTTGACTAAATCTTATTGTATTTGGATCGGCTAAACCCTTTGCAGCAAAAGAACCACCAAAACCAACCAACCGACTTGTAAAAACCTCAACTGCACGCCCACCAGCAACTGCTGCTCCAATTTCTAAGGCTGATTGCAATCCAAAAAGTGCAGAATCAATACCATTTTCACTTCGAATAGCATTTGAAAATGCTTGATTTCCTGGGATATAATCTAAAGCAACAGTGTTTAATAGACTAACTACTTGACCCACTTGATTTTGCGCAGCAGCAAAAGCCAGCCCCGAAGGATCAATAAAATTAACCGGATCATTAACAACATACCCATAAAGATTCAAACTGTCAATAAAACCAGCCGGATCAGTCGAGAGGAATCTGCCTCGCTCTGGGGAATAATAGCGTGCTTTATAATAAGCCAACTGGGTCTCTTCATCCCATACCTGTCCGGTATAGCGAAAGAGTGATGTACCTTGTTGACCTGGCCTGCCAAACGGCGAGTAAGTATAGATTTGATCGACACTGCCCGTTGTATCTGCGGTGGCGATGACTGAACCTTGATGATTGGTATAAAACCAGCTTTTGCTTTGCAAGTTGCCTTGGGTATCATAATCGTAGCCGACTAAGGGCTCGTCTACTCGGGAGCCGTGGACATAGCGCTGGATTATATTATTGGCGTTGTCATAGACGGCAATTAAGTCTGTACCGTCATAAAGATAGTGAAGCATGTTGCCGTTATGATTTTTTTCTAATCGCTGGTTTTCGGCATTATACTGATAGGACACTGTGGTGCCTGTTTTTATGGCTGTTATTAGTCGGTTTTCCAGGTCAAATGTCAGTAGCCATTGCCCATTGTCGTTTAAATTTCCCTGGTTGTCGTGTTGTTGGGAAACGCCATCTATCTGGGTGTATTGATTTAAGCCATTGGTGGTGTAGTTGTTTGTTATTGTTGCCGAGGGTGTCCAGTCATACAAATCATTTGAGGTGTTGCGTGATGTTATTTGTCCTACTTGATTGTAGCTGTGATTGATGCTGATATCTTCTGCTGTACCCGTGAGATCGTGAGTTAAATCTTGCAAGCGGGATTCGCTGGTGTAGTTATAGCTGGTGCTGGTGGTGTTTCCCAGAGTGGCCATTATTCTAAAATTTAGCGCATCGTATTGATAACTGACCAGGGTGCTGGATTGTTCGGTAAGGGTTTCCAGGCGGTTGCCAGCATCATAGCTGTAGTCTACAAAAAACCCATCAGGCCAGGTCATACGCGTGCGATTTCCGGAAGGGTCGTATTGGTAATTGACCGTTCTTGTGCCTTGGGTTACTGCGCTTATCCGATTGGCTTGATCATAGAGGTAGCTTATATCTCTTGCTGTATTGGTCAGTATTTGTGTGGTTAAGCGGCTTAACAGGTCGTAGGTATAACTGATATTATCATTTGGCGCGCTGGGTAGCCTTTTTTCGATAACTCGATTGAGTGCATCATAGTCATATTCCAGAGTATCGCCTGACCGCCGTTGCCAGATTTTCAGGTTGCCGTTTTCATCATAGCTAAAATTTTCTCGGTCACTGCTGGATGAGAGGCCTGTTTGTGTGGCTTCGGGGTATCTTGTAGAAGCTATGCGTTCAAATCCATCGTATTCATAGCGAGTGGGATTGCCGTTGGCATCGGTTATGGTTTCTACCTGGCCGTTGGGGATATAGCTGTAGGTTGATATAATTTGCTGGTTTTTAGCGTTGAATTCATTGCTTGGATTAATAATGAATGGTTCAATTGTTTTACAATCATATTGACTGACCGAAGTACCAATAGTCGCATAACTTGTTTGAGCAACAATAATTGAAAATAAACATATCAGGAAATATCTAATCATTGCTGTTTTTATGTCCATATCTTGCTGGCTGATCATTTGATAGTTTGACGAAAAAGGTTGGGTATTCGTTTAATTGGTGGAAGACGCTATCGCATTTCCGCCCTACTTATTATGTTACGTTCCGTCTGATAAGCTTACGATTTGTCCGCCTTACGAGTTTTTTTGGTTTAGACAATTCGAAACGTTAAGAACGGGGTAGAAACCCCGTTCCGCTGTAAATCTTGATCAGCTTTTGTTGCTCCAGTTAACTCTATGTCTTCTCCTCGACTTTCACCTTTCCCTGTCATAATAAAATCAGAGCCACTTGTATGATCCCTGCCCTCAATATAAGAAACCCAAGGCCCTGGAGAAGCTGCGCTACACCTTTCTCTGATTTCTGTAATTTGTTTATCGGTTAATGCAGTCATTCCAGCCTCACAAATTCGGGCTCCTAATTGTTGGCGTAAACAACTCTTCTGCTTTCTGCGGAGAGATACCGCACAAAGTACAGTGATTCGGGTTATTTATTTGCTGTTGGGGACGGAGTAACATTTCCACCGGCTTTTTGTATATCGCCAACTGTTGTTACACCAACTTGCTTATTTGGAATACCTTGAGATAATTCTTGAACAGATTTCCCTGAGCAGCTATTAACAGAAACACCTGTTAGATTTCCTTGAGAGTTAACCTTAACTCCAGACCCTTTCACAAATTTATCCGCCGTGCAGGTTAGACCCCTTTGGTTACCCCCTTTGGTTCTGATCAATAATTCGGTAAATCTTACGATGTCAAAGTGGGCGGCAACAAGAGCAATGACGATTAAGCTATTCAAACACTAATTCGCCAATTAAAGCAGGGCCACCTCGCCACCATCCAAGATCAAATGGGTCAGTTGATTGCAAACGACTTTCAGGAATTCTTGTTAATCCACAAAAAACAGACTTACTGCGGACTAAATCCTTTAGCTGTTCATTTTCATGCCTAGTTGATACAACAAAATACTCACATTCAACATTTTTATATTCAAACGGACTCGTCAATCTAAGAATTAAATTTTCTGGGGAATCGTTATTATCAACGGATAAGATAACAGCACTTAATGGTTTCCAATTTAACTTCTCCCCTAAATCCCACGGATCACTAAGCTTCACCGTTACCGATTTTTCTTCAAGTGATGCCTCCATATCAGAGGTCATCAACTCTTCGAATCGTGGCAGGTATATCAAGATGTCCTGGAGCTGTCCGCTCCATTCCGCCACCAGGCATATTGAATTTAGGCTTGACCATACTTGGAGATGAAAAGACACCTTTCGGAACATCCATTGTCACCCTTACCTCAGATGACCCTGGAAGAGCCAATCTTTGCCGCGCGCGGTTTGCTGTGGAGTTAACCGCATCGCTTACAAAATGTGGTCCAGGTCGGCCTCCACGGCTTAACACTCCTGAATTTTGTATTGCCTCAAGTTCGCCACGGGACATTGCTCGCTGTATTGTTTCCGTTCCCTTCTTTGTGGCAAAAGAACCACCAAAACCAACCAAGTTATGGTTTCTACCTGGCCGTTGGGGGTAAAGCGGTAGGTTAATATATTTTGCTGGTTTTTAGCGTTGAAATTATTGTCTTGATTTATAACGAACGGTTCAATTGCATTGTATTCATAATGTCTGACCGAAGTACCAATAGTCGCATAACTTGTTTGAGCAACTATAATTGAAAATAAACATATCAGTAAATATCTAATCATTGCTGTTTTTATGTCCTTATCTTGCTGACTGATCATTTGATAGTTTGACGAAAAAGGTTGGGTATGCGTTTAATGGCGGAAGGCGCTATCGCATTTCCACCCTACTTAAATATGTTACGTTCCGTCTGATAAGTTTACGATTTGTCCGCCTTACGGGTTAGAAAAGTGATCGTGCTTTCCGTCATTACGCAACAAAAACAATTAACATTGCAGATACATGACGCCATATGATCCACTCACCGTCAAGGTTATGTCGGATAACGCTATCGCTCATCCAACCTACGATGTGTCCGCCTTACGGGTTATGGTGAGCCGAATAGTGAAGGATTCAAAAATCAAGACCTGACACCTTTTTCTTGACACCTTTTTCTGGTTAGTGGTTAGCACGTAGGGCGGAAAAGTGATAGCGCCTTCCGCCATTAATCGCATATCAAATCATTTTCGCTAGAAATGTCGGATAACGCTATCGCTCATCCAACCTACATTCCGTCTTACGAGTTCCCAAGCCAGTGTTACAAATATTACGTTCCGCCTTACGAGTTTTTTCATGACACCTTTTTCAGTATGACACCTTTTTCAGTATGTTTTCATAGCCC
>CAYZUM010000222.1:0-3795 GCA_964481455.1 uncultured Methylomonas sp.
CTATTGAATAGGGATATATCCACCCCCGTTATTTCTCTTTTTAGCTTATCTTATTTTATCTAAAGGATTAAAAATGCAATCTACCGCCCACCCTTATTGCACCGTGTTTTTTCGATTAATGACTACGCTGGTCATGACATCATTATTAACAGCCTCCTCTGTTCAGGCTGACAATGATGAATTTTTCAGTCCCGTTGCTCCTGTTATGCTGGAGATGGAGCCCGTCTCGCAAGAAGAGCTTGAGCATGTTTTAAAGGAAAGAGAGGCACCCACTTTAAGGAATAAAGTATTAAATAACAACGAACAAGGTTTTTTTCTGAGAGTTGCCCCTAGGGTTGCCTCTTTAGAGTCGGTATCAGTAGAGATCTCAGAATTAGCACGGGCGTTAAAGCACGATCCAGATTTAATTTACGAATTTGTTAAAAACCATATTGAGTATGAACCTTTATTTGGGATTAAAAAAGGGGCACTGGGAGCACTAATAGATAAGCGTGGTACTGCATTTGATCAGTCGGCTTTAATGATTGATTTATTACGGGAATCTGGATATTCAGCTCGCTATGTTTATGGCAAAGTTCGGTTGACACCAGCGCAGGTGATGGGATGGGTGGGTGCAACTGATTATGTGGCCGCTGTGAATATTCTGGTTAATGGGGGCGTACCCTACAATAATTTTTATGCTTCAAGTATTGATATTACCCATGTTTGGGTCAAGGTGAATATAGAGGGACGTGATTATGCTTTTGACCCTAGTTTCAAAAAGTATCAAATAAAGACAGGCATTAATATTGCAGAGGCGACAGGGTATGAGACAGATAGTTTTGTCACCCAATCATTATCAGGCGCAACCATAACCCATGATTATGTACAAAATATTAATCAAACTGAAATTAGAAATGTTTTAACAAGCTATACGACACAATTGGTTCAACAGATAAAAGCCAGCTATTCGGAGGCCTCGCTATCTGAAGTGATTGGAAAGAAAGTTATTCAACCTGAATCAGACATTTTACGACAAACAACATTAGCCTATCAGCAGAGTATTACAGAGGAATGGAGTGGAAGCATTCCAACTCGTTACCAAACCAAGTTACGCATCAAACATTTAGGCATAGATGTCACCTATTCAAGCGCAGATATTTATGGAAAGCGATTAACCCTGAGATATAACGCAGCGAATAAACCAGAGCTACGATTAAATGGAAGCTTAATCCGCACAGGGAATGCCGTTGCATCGGGTTCAGCGCAGAAAGTTAATTTTTCAATCACTCATCCATATGCTTCTTCATATGCTAATCAAAGTGGAGACCAGTCTTTAAATGCAGTGCCAGGGTATACCTACCTGATAACCAATGGTTGGGGGAAAATGAGCAAAGGCATGCTGGATAAACATCAGAAACTACTTGCAGAGTTTCAACAGTCTGGTCAGGATGCTGCATCAGAAGCCGTTCTAGGTGAAAACCTAATGTTGATAGCCAGTCACTGGATTATTCAGAATGGCCTGGCTGATGAAATTGCTGGAGCACTGTCGAAGAGCATGACTCTACGTCACCACTGGGTGGGTATTGCAGGACACAAAACAGGCCCTTATGTTGATCTTCCTTTTAATCTGGTCTCCGCACGAAGGCTGGATATATCCGAAACTAATTCTGGGTTGTTTTTCTTAAGCTCAGGTATTGGGAGTGCTTTAGAACATGCAGTGATAGAGCAAACTCAAACGGTTGGGGCTGTTTCAACTGTACAATTACTGGATTATGCCAATAAGCAATCCAATCGAATTTTTGATGTCACGCAGCATAATTTCTCAGCCATAAAGCTGCAACTAAGCGGTTATAGTGATGATCAGTTAGATCAGTTCAAAAGGAATTATTTTGATAAAGGATATCGCATATTACTGCCTGAAAATGGCCGATTAGATCAAGAGAGCGGAGATAGCTGGCAAGGCTATGGCGCCTTGGTTATCAGTCAAAATGAAAGAAGTATTGCTCACTTGATTGGAGGTGGGTTAAAGGGAGGGTTTGCACGTAAGCCTGTTTCTGCCGGAGAATATTTGCCAGATATCTCAGTCTCAAAAACAACCAATGCGCAAAGCACCAAGACAGGACTGATTTCATACGACCCCATTGATTTAGTCACCGGTGATTTTTTATACGACAACACCGATATAAGCCTAGGAAGCAACCCGTTCCCTGTTGGCTTAGGATTTGAGCGACACTATAGTTCAGCGGGGCGTAGAGGGAAAAGTAGTCTAGGTTATGGCTGGACGCACAACTACAATATTACCGCCAAAGAAGACAGTGATGCCTATCAGGCATTAGGGCAAGACTCCCCAATAGATGCCGCCGCAGCCATAGTTGCCTCTTATGTCGCGTTAGATATTTTGCAAGGTGAAAAAACCAAAGAAAAGTTAATGATTTTAGCCATTATAGAAAAATGGATGATGGATCAGTTAACCGATAATGCGGTTAATATCAATTCACCTGGTGATACGCAACAATTTATTAAACTGCCCGATGGAAGTTACAACCCAGGGCCCAGTAGTTTAAGCCAATTAACAAAAACATCAGCGGGTCACTACCAAGTCACCAGTAAAACAGGCGTTATCATGGGTTTTGATGATAACGGCAAACTAAAAACCAGAACAGATACGCAGGGCAACCAGTTAGTACTAAGCTACAACAGTGATGGACAGGTGAAGCAGGTTAGCAATAATTTTAATCAGACCTTAACGCTGCAGTACCAAAACAAAATGCTCAGTAAAGTACTTGATGGGACCGGGCGAAGCATACAGTATCAATATGATGCAGACAAAAACCTCACCCATTTTACCAATGCAAATAACGAAGTAACACGGTATGTCTATGATCTTGTGGGACGAATGACCCAAGTCTTCACCCCAGAACATCCTGACTTAGCCATGGTGAGCAATATCTACGATACACGAGATAAAGTCACCGAGCAGGAAAATGGCGATAACCACACCTATTACTACTATTTCGCAGGCCACCGAAGCGAAGAAGTTGACCCCGATGGCCAGCAGAAAATATGGTACTACACAGATTACGGCAAACCACTCAGAATTATTGATGGGCTAAAACGTGAAATTGTTAGCGAATATAATGGGCAGCAGCAAATCAAAAGGCAAACCTTACCCGAAGGCAATGCCATAGAATATGCCTATGACCGCTATAACCGAGTCAGTAGCATAACAACAAACCCTAAGCCAGGATCAGCAGAATCCACATTAGTCCATCACTACCAATACGAAGAGACCTATCATAAATTAACGCACAGTACAGATGTACTGGGTCGAGAAACAACCCTGCACTACGACCCAAAAGGTAATCTACTTAAAGTTGAACTGCCCGCGGTCAAAGGCGTTACCCCTACAATCAGCTATAGCTATAACAGCAAAGGATTTAGAACTAGCGAAACAGATGCCGAAGGTAGACTTACCCAGTTTGTATATGACAGCACGGGTAACTTAGCGAGGATAATATCCGACCCCGACGGACTGAATCTAGTGACCAGCCAGAGCTATGACAGTGTTGGCAATTTAATCACTCAGACTGATCCCAAAAACCATACTACACATTTAGCTTATGATTCAGAACGACGACTGATAAAAGCCACAGAGCCAGCCCCATTCAATGCAGTCACAGAATATGCATATGATAAAGAAGGACAATTAACCCGCCAGCGTCAGCAAACAGACGATACTGAGCACCCTTGGCAAAGTAGCTCTTTTAGCTACAATCGCAATGGAAAAATACTTCAGGTCACCGACCCACAAGG
>CAYZUM010000222.1:3895-5082 GCA_964481455.1 uncultured Methylomonas sp.
GTTAGTTATGACTACCAATACAATGCAGTCAGCCAAATGACGGGGAAACAGAGTGATTTTGGCGTCTATAACAATAGGCGCTATTACACGGTGAGCCGAAATATAACAAAATACTACCTCAGGCAAGGGGGGCGTTATCAACATGAAATTCAATATGACAGTAATGCGCTTAACCAATACCAAACATTAGAAACCTCGCTTACACGACAAATACAGGGAGAGGAGCTGAGCTATGGTCCTTATCACTATCACTACGAATATGATCAAAATGGAAATTTAACCCAGCTAGAAAGACAAGGTGCGATACAAAAAAGCTACCAGTACGATGCAGAAAACAGACTCATTGAAATAAACCAAGGCAGAAAACAGTACCAATACCAATATGACCCTTTTAGCCGTCGAACCCTCACCCAAACGCCAGCCTTAATTAAATACACAGTAAAGCAGGCAGCGGATGGCAGATGGGTATGGACAAGGGTTGCCACCACCGACCCGATAGTGAATTATATTTACAGTGGCAATCAAGTACTTATAGAAGAAGATGAAAATGGGCAACAATTAAAACGTTATATTTACGCCGATGGAATAGATGATCCGATAGTACTCCAGTCATGGACAAATTATGCAGGTGAATATACAGGCAACACAGAACCCTACATGGCTTATTACCACCTAGATGGAACAGGGTCAGTCAGATACCTAACCTGGGGAAAAGGAGCAGTAAAAGGCGAAAGAATTTCACAATATTTTTATACAGCCTTTGGAAAAAGCGATTACAATTATGACCCTATAGCCAACCCTTACCAATATGCAGGAAGGCGCTATGACAAAGGGACGCAGCTTTATTACAATAGAGCACGATACTATGATCCAGAACTAGGGCGTTTTTTACAGCCTGACCCGATAGGATATAGTGATGGATTGAATATGTATGCCTATGTGGGCAATGATCCGCTTAATTTTGTGGATCCAAGTGGGTTGCTTGGAAAAAGAATATCAAATGCATTTTCAATCAACAAAACAGCCGTTGATTTCACTCTAGGGCTTACCCCGTTGGGAGGGCTGGGTGAGGCCTATTATGCAGCACAGGCGGGTGATTATACAGCTGCTGCAATAGCAGCAGTTCAGGAATTGCCCGTTGGAAAGCTTTACAAGGTTGGTAGTAATATAGCAGGGGCTTTGAAGGG
>CAYZUM010000223.1:0-5053 GCA_964481455.1 uncultured Methylomonas sp.
AGATTTATTAATGGCACTGGCTGGTTATTATCAACAACTGGGAGATATGGAAAATGCACAAAAATATCGTCAAAAAATGGATGCTGTTATGCAGTATCGGTTGAATTAGATGCAATGGGGGAATTGCCATTGCCACGCAAGGAGCGAAACCGAGTTGTTTCTAACCCATTGAAATTATATCACTCAATTATTATAGGGCTGGATAATTCAAGAAACAGTATAATGACGCATAAGAAAAAACGTTAGAATCACTTAACTAAGGATTGACCTATGCAAGCTAACGATTGGATCATTAAACTGCTTCATGTGCGTGACATTTCACTTCCTGATAACCGCCCACTTTATCAGTATCAACTTAGTCATGACGAATTTGAATGCTTAAAACAAACCCTTAAAGTATCTGCAATGCTTGGCATACAGCATATTTTTAAGGACATTAAACACTGGGATGCTGCTTTTGTCTTATATGCCGCTGAATGGTGGCGACGTGAATATGATGGTAGCTCTTGGAAATGGGAAAATATTTTCGCTTCTTTTGGAGGCGATGTTAAGGAGTTAAACACATCACAACGTAATATTTTAATTGAAAAAGGTTTATCTTATTGGCGCAGAGATTTGCGTGTGATAAACGGTCGCAGACGCTATTTAGGCAGTATTGCAATTGAAGGAGGACTCCCACTTAAACAGTTAATCAATACAGATACCCAAGGAGGATGGCTAGGGCGAATTTTTAAGCAAGCCATCCCTAAATATATAAAATTTAAGTCTAGCGGTGTAACAGCAACAGAAATTGTTAGAGAATATGCTCATTATTGTCCTCAAACCTTCCGTAATGACGAAATCTATTCCATTTTAGGTGATATGCTAGAGGCTGTTGTGACTCTAAAAGTCAATCATCAACTCCACAAAAAAAATAATCCCATTACATACCTTAATCAGCATGTTAATGGCTGGCAAGAACAGTTCCCACTTCCGATTGATGATCAAGTAAGTTCTAAGCTGCTATCAGAAATGATTTCAACAGCGGTGACAGCGACTGAGACGAGAAGCAAGGCTTTTACCGTTAATCGGTTTTTAAATGATCAATATCATTTAGAAATGACCATTGAGTTTGAACGCTTTATCGCATTAGAAACAATTTTTGCTGATATTTCCAAGGAGAGTATTCCATTAAGATTAGAGCTTGAAATTATTAGTGACCATGAAAATACAGTTTCGCTTGGGTATGCACTAAAAACAACCCCCAAAGGCAAAGCCAGTTTAAAAATGCCTAGATTAAAATACGATGTTCTAGCCCAAAATACCAACTTATATCACGCTATCCGATTTAAACACCTTGCAGAGACAGTGAAAGAAATTCCCTTGCTTGGAGCTGAAAATTTAGATAATGAATTACCCTGGATCTTTAGCCTACAAAATGAGCAATGGGTTTTGCAAGGCACGGCAAGTGCTTCAATAAGGGCAAAGCAAGTTAGAGTTCTCTATCCTGAAAATCTTAGTTGTGAAGCAGAAAGTCAAATATTGATTAGCCGTATAGGACAAAAAAAACTGGTTGAAGCCAGTGGTATTATTCGTTTAATGGGGCAACATGATACTGTTTATGTTATAAAAACAGGGCAGCCTCATTCGCCAGAGCAATATTATTTACAAGGTAAAACCTTAAACTTTAACAGTCAACCCAAAGACCTTTATATCGGTTTACCAACCCTTAGATGCTTGAATATCGAAACGGATGCGACTAAAGAGATTTCTACAGCGGATTTAGTCGCAAAACCATTATGCTCAGCAGAGGTTTTTAATCCATTAAGTGCGGTACAGCAAGGAATTTATGAAATACGCTATAAAGGCATTGATAGCAGTATTAAGTTTCGTAAAAAATGTGTTTTATTGCCAGAAAATTTCTTAATTCGGCTAAAACCACAAAGAAACTCATTAAATGGGCATATTTACCTTGATAATATAGGAAGTGCAGAGCTAAGCTGTGAAACTGACATTCGACATAAGATTAGCAAGATAGACCAAAGTATACAGCTTGAATTATGGGCTGATGATATTCCTCCTGCCTTTGTTTGTTTAAGCTTACGCTGGAAAGGACAAGCGGAAACCTTAGCATTACGCATACCTTTTCCTGCTCATGGTGGTTTCTTAATGTCTCCTGAAGGACAGAGGCTACCCAAAAATTATTCATTATTTGCAGATAATTTATATGGTTTTAGACTTTATTTATTGAATGAAAAGCCAACACGAAAAAAAGAATTACAGATTGAATTAATACTGGTTGATAATAAAATTGAAAATATAAAAGATATTTATTATCGCCACAGCATAAAGTGTGAAGGCTCTGTCATTGAATTAGCAATCATTGACTACTTAGAGTGGATTAAAGCCCTCTTATCTGTGACACAAAATTTAGACAGTTATATAAAGTTTTCTGTTTATCAAGAAGGCTCTGAGTTAATTGCACTTAATCTTTATCAATACCAAATGTCATTAGATAGAAATACATTAGAAGGTAGTGTTGATTTAGCTTACGAAGGTAGTAAACAATACTCTCAAGAACAAGTCTCTAAGGTTCAACTAAAAGCCATGCGTTTATCGCAACCTGAAGAAAATCATATTGTCCTAGAAGAAAAATACAGTGAAAATACACAGGTAGGTAGCTGGTTTTTTTATCCTGAAAAAAGAGCCTCAGAACCTTGGCTAATTTATCCTTCCTCTGACTCATCCATTTCCTTTAGACCGATTTTATGGGTAGGTGAAAACGAATCCACTACAGCTAATTTAAATCCTCTGGAAATAACCACATTGCATTCCGCCGTGGTGATAGAGTTATTTCAGCTAAGAGCGTTAGTCATTAACAAAGTATTAGCGCAAATGTGTTTTAATTTTAATCACAGTGGCTGGGAGTATTTAAAAATACTCGCCAGAGAAACCGAACATTTACCGTTAAACTCCTTTCATGTTTGGTCATTAATCGCGGCGAACCATAAAATGTTAGCTGCGACTGTACTACAAATGAATCAAGATTTTATTGAGAAATTAGATGCTGAACTTCCTATTTTTTGGGAGTTAATTACCTTTTCTGAGTGGTCAATAATATTTTATCAATATCGACGTTATCTACAAAAACTATTAGGGGATGATTCAATTTACATTGAATTACTGGAATCACGAATTAACCATTTAGATTTTTTACCTACGTCAATGGGGATAGTGAAAAGAGCATTAAAATGGTCATTATTGAATATGCCTGACCAAGAATTAAGCTTAATGACGATACCGGATGCTTTAAATATCTGTGTTATTCCTCAACTTGATAAGGCTCGGCAAGAGCTAGATAGGCGGCAAGCCAATAATCAATGGCTAACCATTTTAAAAAATGAATTGAGTCATTATTGGCATGATGTGGATGAGTCTACTCAACAACTACTGAATATAAGTCAAGCCTCAGAACACCATTTATCCGTTCTTTTATTGCCGATACTATTAGCCCATTTTTGTTTAACAGAATCCCCTAAAAAGTGGTCAGCAGATGTTGTACATATTTTTAAATTAAAGCAGCTTAAAGCCTTTGATGAAGAATGGTTTAATACGGCTTTTTTATTTGCACTGGCTTACCTATCGCAACAGCCAGAAACTTTCTCTCGCTTACAAGATAAACTGGTTAATATGGAAGAGGAAAATGAAGTAGAAATTCAGCAAATAGAAGATGAAATTAGCCTATTGCAAGTGAATCAAGTGGGAGAAACATAAAATGCAAATAAGTACGATTGAAGAAAATATATTATCGACAGTACATAATTTACCGATTGAAAAGCAACAAGAAATATTAGATTTCAGTCTTTTTTTAAAAAGTAAATTACAAAAAACAGAGCTAAAACATTACTCTTCTTTTTCTATTGCACTGCATGAGTTTCTTAATGAAGTAAAAGCAGAACCTTTAGCTATTGATACAAACACCTTTAATGCCGATAGAGAGCAAGAAAGTGGGCGAGACTTTCAGCTATGAGCTTAGTTTATCTGCTAGATACCAATGTTATTTCCGAGCCATTAAAAGACTTGCCTAATACTCGATGTTCCAGTTTTTGTAGTGCGTTGATTTTATTATCTATTTTTAATTTCGATTAAATTATGTTTTCCTTTAAGATCAATACTTTAACTTTTATTTCAACAAAATACGAGGTCCTTCAAGCCCAGTTATAGCTGAAAACTGGAACATCGAGTAATACAAAGGTAGTCGATAATATTAAGCGTTATCACGATAAAGTTGCAATACCTGTTTTTGTTGTGTATGAATTAATAAAGGGAGCGCGGCAATTACCCGAATCAGCTAGACAAAGACGAATTTTACATTATATTGACAAGGTTGTGTTTCAATTACCAATACTATCATATACCGATAACACAGCTATTTGGCATGGTGAAGAAATGGCGCGTTTGCAAGGCTTAGGAAAAACTGCCCCTTTTCTTGATTCACAAATTGCTGCGATTGCCGCCGTTAATAATTTAGTGCTTGTCACTCGTAATACCCGTGATTTTCAGACTTTCAATGGCTTATCATTAGAAAATTGGTTTGATTAAACTTGCCTCCCCTAAAAATTAGATAAAAGGATATGTATGTCTAAGTATTTCCAAGCAATGATTGAACAACTCTCACAGCGTTCTTCCGAAGCAACACTGAGTATTTTAGGGATTAGTCACCTACAATTAAGGCAATTTTTATCTGATAAATTTAATCGGCCACTGGGAAGTGCAACAAATTTCTTAGCCGACCCTGTTTTTGAGGCTATTTTTGGCTGGGAAGAGCATGATAAAACTATGGATGCTTTAGCAGCCTCGGGGCATTTACTTTCACGTTCATTGCTTGATGCAATGGATAAACCTCCTACTGATTTAAAAGAGTACCGATTTGGAAAAGACTGGAAGCCCTATAAGCATCAATATGAGGCATGGTATAAACTAGCCAATAGCAAGCCTCAATCTATTGTTATCACTAGTGGGACAGGCTCAGGTAAAACAGAGTGCTTTATGGTGCCTGTGTTAAATGATTTAG
>CAYZUM010000224.1:0-5035 GCA_964481455.1 uncultured Methylomonas sp.
CCGCTTAAAAAATCAATCTCCGAATACTCACTTATTACGCCCCATTAACCGAGAGTAATCCGCCAGTTCCAGCACTTTAAGCCAGTCTCTCTTCTCCACATCTGCGTTGAAGAGCTGGCTATTATACATCGACTCGACATTGCGTCAAGGGTTTATTTTATCCCTGATGCATATTTAAAGCATTTATCTTAAAATTAGTTTTAACCCTTATCTATATAGTATAAACTCTCTCAATACCATTAATAAGGGAGCTTACTTGTCATGTCATTAATCGCCCGGCTATTAGCTTTACTCACACTCATACCAGTACTTTCTTTTGCCACGCCCAAACTTATAGTACCAGAGCCACTACTCCCCTGGACAAACTGGGTATTACTGGACACCCCCAGCTATAAATGCCCTTTTTTCTACAACAACCATCAGCAACAATATTGCGCATGGCCCAGTAAATTAAAATTAAATCTTCAGCAACATCAAGGGCACTTTAACAGCCATTGGCAAATATATCATGACAGTTACATTACCCTACCTGGCGACTCTCAACACTGGCCACAAAATGTAAGCGTTAATAACAAACCCGCCGTAGTGATTGAGCACAACAAAACTCCTGCAATCAAACTTAAACCCGGTCATTATAATATACAAGGTGACTTTAATTGGGATAACACTCCTGACAGCTTAACTATTCCTGCTAATACTGGCCTAATTAGCGTTCACGTACTTGATAAAGATATCTCGAATCCTGCAATAAAAAACAATCAGCTTTGGCTAAAAGCAAGCGACATTGGCAATACGAAAATAAAAGACAACTCAAACCATATTAATTTACAAGTCTTTAGAAAGATCACTGATACCATCCCTCTCCAGCTAACCACACTTCTATTTCTAGAGATTTCCGGCAAGCAACGCGAAATTAAATTACCGCACACCCTGCTAAAAGGCTTTATTCCCATCAACATTGAAAGCCCTCTACCCACCAGGCTTGAAGCTGATGGCACACTATTAGTTCAGGTGCGCCCAGGACATTGGACGATTAAGATACGGGCACGCAACCCCAAACAACTGACCCATTTAAATTTACCGATTAACACCCCTCAATGGCCAGACTCTGAAATATGGAGCTTTGCCGCACAAACCCAACTTAGAACCGTTGAAGTCGAACAGGTCCAAGCGATTGATCCAAGTCAAAGCAATACCCCAAAACAGTGGAAAAAACTCCCAGCCTTCCTACTCAAACAGGGAGATACTATGCACCTTAAAGTCATCAGGCGCGGAGACCCTGAGCCTGAGCCTAATAATTTAGCTATTACTCGCCAGTTATGGCTGGATTTTTTAGGTACAGGCTACACTGTACAAGATCAAATTAATGGAAAAATGACCCATGGCTGGCGACTAGACAGCCTAGATGAAACTCTACTAGGGCATGTCACGTTAAACGGGCAAACTCAGCTTATCACCGAGTCTCTTACTGGCGGGTCACAAGGCGTAGAACTACGCAAAGGAGCAGTTCAATTAAGCGCAGATAGCCGCATTGTAAATGACATACATACAATCAGCAGCACAGGCTGGCAACAAAAATTTAATAAGGTAAGCGCTATATTACACTTACCTCCTGGCTGGCACTTACTTGCCGTAAGTGGCGTAGATAATGTACCTGGCAGCTGGGTAGCACGCTGGACTCTTTTAGATTTATTTCTTATTCTTATATCCGCCTTGGCGGTCGGTCGCTTATGGAATAACTACTGGGGGATCTTTACCTTAATCACCTTAGCCTTAATCTGGCATGAAGCAAATGCACCAAGGTTTATCTGGCTGAATATAATAGCAGCCATTTCCTTAATCAAGATCCTTCCCAAGGGAAATTTTTTAAAAATTATGCAACTTTATCGCTTTGCTAGCTTGCTAATCTTACTCATTATCAGTATCCCCTTTTTAATTAACCAAGTCAGAACAGGCCTCTACCCTCAACTGGAAAAAGCACATCAGCACACTTATGCAAATCAGCCATACCCACAAAGTGCAAGTGATTCAATTGCCCCCACCTTGTTTGAGGAAGTTGAGCTTACCAAAACCGTTTCATCGCTCCCCTATAAAGCGCGAAGAGCGCAAAACGCTAAACTTAGCAGCCCCCTTTACCAAGCTAACACCCCCAGATTTAAACAAATAGACCCAAATGCTAACTTACAAACTGGCCCCGGACTACCTCAATGGCAATGGACCAGTATTTCCTTATCATGGATCGGTAGCGTCGATAGCCAACAACAAATTCGCTTCTGGTACTTAAATCCCACATCAAGCTTATTACTTAATTTTATACGCGTTATTCTGGTCATCATTTTGGGACTACTGATGCTTGACTTTATAAATAAACAGTTTCATTTTAGAATTCCTTCACTCGCAATAAATCTATGCCTGCTGATTTTTTTTCTACTACCAATATCACCCGCAAATGCCGATTATCCTAGTCCCGGCTTATTAAACGAATTAAAGAAAAAGCTACTGAAAGCGCCAGACTGCCTGCCTGCTTGTGCTCAAATCTCCAGTATGCAGCTAGATATCAACAACAAGTTTTTAAATCTGACATTACAGGTTCACACACAAGAAAGCGTTGCCATCCCCTTACCTGCAAAATTTAAACAATGGCTCCCCAGTAGCATTCTAGTCAATAATTCACCCGCCAAAGCTATTATTAGAGATAAACAGGGACTTATATGGCTGAACCTAGAAGCGGGGATTCACAAAGTCAAACTCATCGGCCCCCCTCCAATACAAGCAAGCTTTACACTACCCTTGCCTTTAAAACCACATAACATAACTTATACTACCCAGCATTGGAGCATTGAAGGCCTTAGAAAAAACGGTATTGCTGAAAATCAATTACACTTCACTCGACTCAAAAGTGTTAACTCTGAAGAAAATGAACTCCAACCCATTACGCAAGATATATTCCCTGCCTATATTAAAGTCGAGCGTACATTACATCTAGGGCTGGACTGGCATACAACTACGCGAGTGATTCGTATGACCAAAGAGGCAACCGCCATCACCTTAAAAGTACCTTTACTAAAAGGTGAAGCAATCAGTAGCCCTAATATACGTAGTCTAAACGGAGCGGCCATAATTCATATGACCGCAAACCAGCACACAATCAAATGGCAATCTCTATTAGAAAAAAATACGCAACTAAAACTACAGGCATCAGCAACCGACCTATGGACAGAAGTTTGGCGAGCAGATATAAGCCCTATCTGGCATATTAAGAGTACCGGCATATCTGCCATACACCATCAAGATCAAGCTGGTAACTGGCTCCCTACATGGCAACCCTGGCCCGGAGAAACAGTTACTTTAGAAATCACTCGACCTACACCCGTACAGGGCCAAACACTGACCATAGACAAAAGTATTCTGCAGATTACCTCTGGGAAACGCAATCAGGAAACACGCCTGGAATTAGATATCCGTAGCTCCAAAGGCACACAACATACCCTTCATTTACCTCAAGGTGCACAATTAGAATCTGTGAAAATCAATGGCACAACGCAAGCCATCAGACAGCAACAACAATCTGTCATATTACCCATAAAACCAGGCAAACAGCATTTTCAGCTCAACTGGCATGAGGCCAAACAACAATCCAATATATTAACCACACCGGCGCTTAATCTGGGTATTCCCAGCGTCAATAGCCATATTAAAGTACTGCTGGGGCATGACCGTTGGGTACTACTCACAAAGGGACCTCAACTTGGCCCCGCTGTATTATTCTGGGGGGTTTTCATTGTCTTGGCTATACTAGCTTTTGCTTTAGGTAAGTCTCAGCTAACCCCCCTAAAGCACTGGCAATGGTTTCTATTATTGATTGGCCTTAGTCAAATTCCACTTATCAGTGCTATTGTCGTCGTAGCATGGTTAATGGCTTTAGGCCTAAGAAAGAATCAAACCATTGATAATGTGAATTTTTTCAACCTGACACAAATAGTTCTATTTTTACTGACCTTAAGCTCACTAGGCCTTTTATTTATTGCCGTCGAACACGGTTTATTAGGCTCCCCTGATATGCAAATCCTAGGAAACCAGTCAACTGCATTCAACCTAAACTGGTATCAGGATCGCAACCCAGGACTCTTAGCAACAGCGACCATTATCTCAATACCATTAACCAGCTATCGCATTCTGATGCTACTCTGGTCTTTATGGCTAGCCATCTCTTTATTAAACTGGCTAAAGTGGGGTTGGCAGTGTTTTTCTTATAATGGTTTATGGAAAAAGCCTGGGCTTCAAGCAAAAAAAAATGATTGACTCATTTACGCTGCATCCAGCTATCCAAAACTTTGAAACATGTTTAAGCCATAACCATAAGCATTCGAGCGCATATTATTTTTATAAAAAATCGACTTCGTCATTCCCGAAGTCTTTTATCAGTAATTTTTGCTTCAACTACGAGGTTCCTGATATAAGCATGCAGGAATGACGAAGTATAGCTGAGAGTTATGGGTAATCACGAAGAGATATAACCTAAATCCTGCAAACCCTTATTTTGATACTCCTGAATTTAGGACTCATTACCCTTAAATTAATTATGATTAATGGTTTTTTTCAGCGACTACGCCCCGATTTATGAGCAATCGATTAAGACATTTCAACTCCAGCAATGAGCTGAGGAGCGTTATTAGACTGCACGGAGTATTTCCTGTGAGTCATTTTCCTGCCGTCCGAATGAGATAAGTTCGAAGTGTTTCCGGCTCCCACTGGCATAATGTTTTATTGCCACTCAGTTGTGCCATCCAGCGTACCGTATTGTATGCGAGGACAGCGAATGAAATAATGCGGCATTGGCAAGGAATTGATTCGTTCTTACCTTACCTAAACCCATTTGTGATTTTGCTTCTTCGATCCATGTTTCGCATGTTGCCCGTTCACCAGACTTCTTATGTGTTTGCCACGGAGCGAATGCTTCGGTTGTCACATAACAAAAATAGGTATCTACTTTAAATTTTAGGGCAAAGGATAAAAATAAAAAAATAACTTGCTA
>CAYZUM010000225.1:0-5015 GCA_964481455.1 uncultured Methylomonas sp.
GCAAACAAAAATACTGCGCCATAATTGCACAACTTATTCAATTCCCATTCCTAAGCGATATCCTCAATATTTTCTAAATCTATATGCCAACGCAACAACTTATCCAGAAAATCTCCAAAAACCTATCTAAAACACTTAATAAAGACCGCCAGCCCATCAAGCGGCAACTGGATCGTTTGCAGAATGAATTAAGAAAAGGTAAGGATGTTGAAGAAAAACTCCTGAGCCTGGAGTTAAAATTAAAGCAATCCATAGCAAACCGACAGGCCCGTTTAGAGAGTTTCCCCACTCTAGAATTCCCTGACTTACCCATTTCTGCTAAAAAAGATGAAATAGCGGAGTTGATAAAACATAATCAGGTAGTGATTCTATGTGGCGAAACGGGGTCGGGGAAAACCACGCAATTGCCAAAAATTTGTCTATCCATTGGGCGAGGGGCTGCTGGATTTATTGGTCATACTCAGCCAAGACGTATTGCGGCTCGAACGGTTTCTGACCGGATTGCTGAAGAGTTGAAACAACCCATCGGTCAGGCTGTCGGATATAAAATTCGCTTTCATGATAAAACCCGCGAAAGCTCACTGATTAAATTAATGACGGATGGAATTTTATTAGCCGAATCGCAAAATGACCCTTACCTAAATCAATATGACACAATTATTATTGATGAAGCCCATGAACGCAGTTTAAATATTGATTTTCTACTGGGTTATATGCGCTGGCTACTACCGCGCCGCCCTGATTTAAAACTAATTATAACCTCGGCAACCATTGATCCCGAGCGTTTTTCTGAGCACTTTTTCAATGCACCGATTATCAATGTTTCGGGGCGTACTTTCCCTGTGGAAATGCGTTATCGTCCTATTGAACAGGATGAGGAAGAAGATGAAACAACAAAAGATGTGCAGCAAGCCATTTTAGAGGCAGTGGATGAACTACAACATGATATTAGCGGTGATATATTAATTTTTCTCAGTGGTGAACGTGATATACGTGAAACGAATGAATCCCTGACGAAGCATAACCATGGCCGATATGAAATATTGCCATTGTATTCTAAGCTCAGTGTCAGTGAGCAAGAGCGTGTTTTTAAAACCAAAGCAGGTAAACGACGCATTGTATTGGCGACCAATGTGGCAGAAACATCATTGACCGTACCAGGCATTCGCAGTGTCATTGATGTCGGTCATGCACGAATCAGTCGTTATAGTCATCGCAGTAAAATTCAGCGTTTGCCGATTGAAAAAATTTCACAGGCCAGTGCCAATCAAAGGGCAGGGCGTTGTGGGCGTGTTGCAGACGGGATTTGTATACGTTTATATTCGCAGGACGACTATCTCAGTCGCCCTGAATTTACCGAACCAGAGATTAAACGCACCAGTTTATCTTCAGTCATTTTACAAATGGCTGCGCTAAAATTAGGGGATATTCGTGATTTTCCTTTTGTAGAACCGCCCGAAGATAAAATGGTTCGTGATGGTTTAACCTCGCTACAGGAAGTTAATGCGCTGGATAAATCTGGGAAACTCACGTCTGTCGGTCAGAAGTTAGCGAAGCTTCCGGTTGATCCAAAACTGGCGCGTATGTTGATTGCAGCAGATGAAATGTCTTGTTTGAGTGAAGTTGCTATTATCGTTTCTGGCTTAAGTATACAAGACCCGCGTGAAAAGCCAGCGGATAAAATGCAACAAGCCGATACCAAACACGCTGAATTTATTGCAGAAGGATCAGATTTTCTGAGCTTTATAAATGTCTGGAATGCCTTTGAGGAACGTAAAAAACACCTATCGAATAATCAATTACGCAAATGGTGTAAGCAAAACTTCCTCTCCTACGTACGCCTGCGTGAATGGCAAGATGTTCATACCCAGATATTGCAAGTGATAAAAGGCGAGTTAAAACTTAAACTCAATAGTACAGAAGCATCCTATGAAGCAGTACATCAGGCTTTATTGCCAGGCTTATTATCGAATATCGGGTTTAAACATGAGCAGTATGAATATTTAGGCGCTCGTAATTTAAAGTTCTTTATTTTTCCTGGTTCTGGACAGTACAGACTACGGCCAAAATGGATTATGGCCGCTGAACAAGTGGAAACCAGTAAAGTATATGGCCGTTGTGTGGCAAAAATTGAGCCGCAATGGATAGAGCGATGTGCAGAACACCTGATCAAGAAAAATCATTTTGATCCGCATTGGGAGAAAAAAGCAGCGCGTGGAGCCATTTTTGAACGCACTTTATTATTTGGTATCACGCTGCAGAGTCGGCGCAAAATCCCTTATGAACATGTGGATGCCAAAGCAGCACGGCAAATGTTTATTCGTCAGGCTTTAGTAGAGCATGACTACCAGACTCGCGCACCCTTTTTTAAAGCGAATGAAGCCTTATTAGAAGAAGTCGGCTATATTCAGCATAAAGGGCGACGCGTTGATTTAATAGAAGATGAAGAGTGGTTATATGACTTTTATGATCAAAAACTGCCCGAAACGGTGGTTAATGGTATTACTTTCGATCAGTGGCGCAAAACGGTAGAGCGAGAACAACCGCGACTATTATTTTTAAGCAAGGAAGACTTAACCCGTCAGGAAGAAGGGCATATCAGCTCCTGGGAATATCCAGATGAGAAAATAATAGGGCGTTTAACCTTGCCATTACAGTATCGCTTTGAAATTGGTCATGAGGAAGATGGTGTGACGGTTATTATTCCCGTACACCAACTAAACCAATTAACTGAGCAGGCCTTTGACTGGCTTGTTCCGGGGCTGCTAAAAGAAAAACTAATTGCCTTGGTAAAAGGCTTACCGAAACAGTTACGTAAACATTTTGTACCCGTCCCTAATATGGTGGAGCGCTGCCTGGAAGTTGAACCCGATGGTAAGGGCTCATTATATGAATGGCTTGCCATGCGTTTACGCAAACTGACAGGAGAGTCGATTCCATTAACTGCATGGAATACCGAGGTGATAACCGATCACCTGCGGATGAACTTCCGTGTGATAGATGAAGAGGGCAAGCACCTGGATAATAGCCGTGATTTAAAAGCTTTACAGCGTAACTATAATGAAACAGCCGGGGATAGTTTTAATCAACTGGCTGAAGATGAGCTAAATTACACAGGTTGTATAAAATGGGCCTTTGATGAATTGCCTGAGGTCTATCAGTTTGAACAAAATGGACAAAATTTCATAGGCTATCCAGCGATTATTGATGAAGGCGATGCCGTCGGAGTGCGTATCTTAGACACTCAAGAAAAAGCGGCTTTGCAACATGAAAAGGGCTTGCTGCGTTTATTTGCCTTGCAATTGAAAAAAGAAGCCAAATATATTCAAAAAAACCTGCCTTTTTCGCCTGAATCAGAACTTGTTTATAGCCGCTTGGATAAACACCCTGATTTAGCAAAAGATATTTTAAGTCGCCACTATAAAGAAGATATGCTGGGTTTGATTATTAAATCTGTTTTCGTCAGTGGGCACACTATTCGTAACGAACAACAGTTTGAGCAGTGCTTAAAAGGCAATAAGACAGAGCTTATCAGTATTGCTAACAAAATTGGTGAGAATGCCGTTAAGGCACTAAAGCATTATGCACAGCTTAAACAACAGGTTGATCGTTTGCCTAAGCAAGATAAGTGTGTCATTGATGTTCAAACTCAATTAGCACGCCTTTTTTATCAAGGTTTTTTAACCATGACTGCAGACGAGCATTTAAAACACTATCCACGTTATTTAAAAGCGATAGAGGTGCGTTTGCAAATGATGTTACAGCAGTCTGATAAAGATCAGCAAAAAATGCAAGAAATGGCTCGATTTCAGCAATGGTATTGGCAGAGTATAGAAAAACGGCAGAAAAATGAGGTGGTGAATCCTGAAAGTGAAGCTTTTCGCTGGATGCTGGAAGAGTTTAGAGTGTCATTATTCGCTCAGCAATTAAAAACGCCTTATCCTGTATCGGCTAAGCGGCTGGAAAAGGCGTGGAATAGTCTGTAGAGAAATCTTCCTCTTTGTTACTTTCAAGTAATCAGCGTATTGCTCCAGAATTGTTTAAAACAAAACGAGTCATTTTCGATTGCTTTCTTTTAAGTTATTTAATAAATTTAACAGACATTTGGTAGTGGGTCAAACCTGTGGTTTTAATATTCTCCCTATTACGCTAACCCCTTATATTTCGGACTATTGCATAACTTGTAACTAAACAATAATCACAGGTTTGACCCACTACCCATCGTTTCAATCATCGCTTTTGCCGCTTTATTAACGGCGTGTAACTCTGCTCAGTCACCTGTAGCAGATAATAGCAAGCTTGCGGGAGCTGTGATTACGTCAGCTGTCGACCCAGGCATTACCGTGAATAAGAATAAACAAACCTATTTTGGTAATGTGCATGTGCATACCTCCTGGTCCTTCGACGGCTATACCAACGGTAGTAGAACCAACCCCGATGATGCCTACCGGTGGGCTCAGGGTGAGGCGATTCCCGGCGGTGGCGGTGGCGGCGAACTGCAGATCAAAAAGCCGCTTGATTTCTACGCGGTTTCAGAACATGCAGAGTATATGGGCGTGTTTGCAAAAATGGGCGACCCAACGAATAAGGATAGATTGTGTGAGCGAAGCGAACCACGATCTTATCCGATTGTTGGACAAGCCCGGAGGTAACTGGGGTGACTTAATTATAAGCAAATATCTTTTTTTGGATGGGACGAAATGGAGGCTACTGAAAGTAGAGCCATTTTTTCAGGCAAACGGGGGCCTAGCCTGTTTTAAGCTAAAAAAATCAGTGGACCTTATCTCATAAAATCACAAAACTCCTCTGTAGAATGAATGGCGAGTTGTTGAAGCAAACTCCTTTATCCTGGTTGCCAGTTAGGTAGAATAAAACCAATAATATTCATCGGCGACTGACAGCAAGGACATTTAAAAACTGGTCTTGGTCGTGGGGTTGTTATTTCTACGATCACGTGCAATACCAACTGAACAAGCTGCCACTTTTTTTTAGCATTCCCATGCAAAAAACCAAAA
>CAYZUM010000226.1:0-5013 GCA_964481455.1 uncultured Methylomonas sp.
AGCAAGTTATTTTTTTATTTTTATCCTTTGCCCTAAAATTTAAAGTAGATACTGTGTAACGATAAAAAGCAGACCGAAGTGGCGATATTTATCGCCCAAGTACATTTGCCTTATTAGATAATTCTTGATGAATAGCCACGACAATCACCTATAGGGAAATTTCAACACCTTCTTGCGCAATATATATTTCGCATGCGACATCTTGATGATTTTTCAGTATTTCGGCATAAATTGTATCGAGCTCCTTATCAGTCCGTGTAGGCTCATGATGGGTTAAAAACAATTTTTTTACATTTGCTTTTATGGCTAACTGGATGGCTGCATTATAGGTTCCATGTCCCCAGTTTTTTTTATGTGGATATTCTTGCTCAGTAAAAGAACTATCAATAATTAAAGCATCAATACCTTGAATAGATTGAACAAGAGAGTCCACAACCTCATCAATCATTTGTTGGTGCCTAAAATACTCAACATCCTCAGGCGCGTAATCATTTAATTGTGGTTCATAATCTCCAGTAAAAAAGAGAGACTTACCATCACAATTGATTAGGTAACCAAAGTTGACCACAGGATGGTTCATCAAAATAGGCATAATCGTTGCATTGGCAATTTGAAACTGTTCACCTGCAACGACAGTTCTATAGCTAATATCTGCTTTTAAATCAGTTTCTTCAATCGGAAAAAATGAATGTTGCATCTGGACTCTTAACGCACGCTCTATCCCTTCTCCCGTCTGTAAATCTTGCCCACCATAAATGGTTATCTTGTTGCCAGCTATGTAGATCGGCGAACAAAAGGGTAACCCATGAATATGATCCCAATGAGTATGACTAATGAGTATATGGGCATTAATAGGCATATGCTGTAATAACTCTTGCGTTAACTGAAAAAGCCCACTCCCAGCATCTAGAATAATGAGATCATCATTATCTGTTCTTATTTCTATGCAGGTTGTATTCCCCCCATACTTTATCGTATCAGGACCTGGTGTAGGGATAGATCCGCGCACTCCCCAAAACTTAAACTTCATCCTGATTATGCTCCAATATGCTGTTTCACTACTTTTAATATTATTGACTAGCGAATCTCATCACGACTCTAGGAGGCTGTTCCAGAATAGAAAACCTACTGCGGAGAAGTCTGACTCAAAATGGCTTTCCCTTGCGACGGCTTCTATTCTTGGACAGCCTCCTAGTACTGTTAATATCATTGCTTAGGAACGTGCATGAAATAATATGAGCAAAGTAGGATGGGCAAAGGTCTTTTTCGTGCCCATCTTTATAGGGTAGTGGGTTAAAACTGTTATTTTCTCTGTTTTCAGAAAACTGAAAAACAGGTTTTTTATTGCGCTACTATTAGCCTGTAGCTAAATTATTGGTGATGAAATAAATTGCAAAATAACAGATTTCACCCACTACCCTTTATAGATGTACAGCCATTAATCTGTCTAGTATAGCTTGATGGCACGCTGCCGCTTTGCCCATCCTACAGGTTTGTAACTTGCTCAAGCTATTTCGTGCTCATTGCTTACGTCATCAAATACCACAGCCCCGTAGTCATTCTCAACACTTAATGTACCTACTGCTACTCTACTTTCGTATCAGGTAATTTACGCTTATGCTCTAATGTGCTTCATCCCAGTTTTTTCCTACACCGATTTCAACGAGCAAAGGCACATCCAATGTCGCCGCACTACTCATTAATTGACGGATCATCACGCTATAATCTTCAATTTTAGTTTCTAAGACTTCAAACACCAACTCATCATGCACCTGCATAATCATTTTTGCTTCAATTTGCTCTTCCTTGAGCCATGCATCTGTTGCAATCATTGCCAACTTTATAATATCAGCAGCACTCCCCTGCATAGGTGCATTAATTGCTGTTCGTTCGGCATATTGTCTGCGGGCGGCATTTTTAGAGTGAATCTCTGGTAAGTATAGACGTCGCCCCCATATTGTTTCAACATAACCCTGTTGTTTTGCAATTATGCGAGTTTGTTCCATATAATTTTTAACCCCTGGGTAGCGGGAAAAATATAAATCGATATATTCCTGCGCCTGTTTACGGCCTAAACCCAGCTGCTTTGCTAAGCCAAAAGCAGACATGCCATAAATCAAGCCGAAATTGATCGCCTTAGCGGAACGACGTAAGTCTGTCGTCACTTGATCCAGGCCAACTGAAAATACTTCGGCAGCTGTTGCTTTGTGTATGTCTTCACCTTTAGAGAAAGCATCTAACAAGCTCTCATCACCCGATAAATGCGCCATAATGCGTAATTCGATTTGCGAATAATCTGCCGCCAGAATTTTATACCCCTTCGGTGCAATAAATGCCTGACGAATTCTCCGTCCTTCTGCGTTACGCACAGGAATATTTTGCAAATTAGGGTTAGAAGAGGATAAGCGACCTGTTGCTGCGACAGCCTGATGATATGAGGTGTGTATACGACCAGACTTAGTGCTTACCTGCAAAGGCAATTTATCAGTATAAGTTGATTTTAATTTACTCATACTTCGATGCTTTAAAATCAACTCAGGTAAAGGATAATCCTCAGCCAGCTCCTGCAAAACGGATTCCGCTGTTGAGGGCTGACCTTTTGGCGTTTTCTTTAAAACCGGTAGATTTAACTGATCATACAAAATGGATTGAATTTGCTTAGGAGAAGCAATATTAAAACTCTGGCCAGCCAAATCATGTGCTTGTTGCTCTATCGCCATGATATGATTCGCGAGTTCCATGCTTTGCTGTGCCAGAATATCACTGTCTATCAGCACGCCATTTCGCTCCATTCGTGATAAAACACTCAGCACAGGAATCTCAACTTTTTGGTACAAATCAACTAATGCTGGATGTTCAGCCAGTTTCGGAGACAGCGCATGATGTAAGGCTAACGTAATATCTGCATCTTCAGCAGCGTATTGAGTTGCTTGCTCGACAGGAACCTCAGAAAATCCTATCTGTTTGGCCCCTTTCCCCGCAACTTCCTCATAATGAATCGTTTCTCGATTAAGATAGGTTTTAGCAAGATCATCCATATTATGCTTAGTCAGAGTACTATTTAAGACATAAGACTCCAGCATCGTATCTTGTGCAATACCTTGTAATTCAATGGCATAATTTGCCAGGACATTAGCATCATATTTCAGATTTTGCCCCACTTTCAATTGTGCCTGATCTTCCAGTAGGGGTTTCAGCCTCTGTAAAACCGCATCTCGTGGTAATTGCTCAGGTGCATCAGGGTAATCATGCGCTAAGGGTACATAGACAGCCTCCCCTTCTTTAACGGCAAATGACAAGCCAACAATCTCAGCCATATTATAATCAAGGCTGGTCGTTTCAATATCAAAGGCAAACAGCTCAGACGCCTCTAATTTATCCAGCCAATAGTCAAACTGCTCCCAGGAAGAAATCATTGTATAGTCTGTATCAACCGCCCCTTCCTGTTCAAGCACTGTCGTTTCTGGTAGAACGACTACCGGTGTTTGTTGTAATATTTTTGCCCAGGCAGAAAAACCTAAAGCTTCTACTTGTTGTTGCAATACACTATTATCTACCTGACGACAGCGCAAATCATCCATTTGATATGGCAGACCCAAATCACATTTAATAGTGGTTAGTTGTTTAGACAGAGGCAGTTGATCAAGACTTGCACGTAAGCTTTCGCCCACTTTTCCTTTAATCTCATCAGCACAGGCGACCAGATTTTCTAAAGTGTGGTATTTACTAAGCCATTTAGCGGCTGTTTTTGGCCCTACTTTTGCGACACCTGGAATATTATCAGCACTATCCCCCATCAACGCTAAATAATCGATAATTTGTGCCGGTGTTACACCAAACTTATCAAACACACCTTGTTCATCCAGAGTGGTGTTAGACATGGTATTTTCCAGTGTAACTTGCTCTGAAACGAGTTGCGCCATATCCTTGTCGCCAGTTGAGATCACTACTTTAAATCCTTGCTGAACCGCAACTTCAGTCAGAGCACCCAAGACATCATCGGCTTCTACTCCTGATTCCATAATCAAAGGAAATCCCATTGCTCGAATTAAGTCATGCAAAGGTTCAATTTGCACCCGCAAATCATCTGGCATGGGTGGGCGGTTGGCTTTATATTCGCTATATAATTCATTTCTAAAAGTACCACCTGGTGCATCAAATACCACGGTAAAATAATCGGTATTATGATCTTTCATTAGGCGACGCAACATATTCGCCACACCAAAAATTGCATTAGTAGGCAGTCCAACCGAATTACTTAAGGGTGGAACCGCGTGATAGGCACGAAATAAAAATGACGAACCGTCAATCAGAAGCAGTTTTTTTTGCATCAGTTTAATAATGATTAAATAGATCAGTTGTCGCTCCAGCGCTGGCCTTTTCTTGCTGAAAAAAGTAAGAACCTCCAACAATAAAAGCCATAAATAACACAAAAACAATTGAAGTAATATATCTCACCTTCTTGCTCGTTACATAACTACTCATTTAATCCCCTATATTTGCTTAATACCGGTTGATTATCCATGATTTATCTCTTAACTAAAAGAAAACAAGCGTAATTTCCTTCTTCTATAAAGTCAGGCTCTAAAATGGGGGACATAAAAACTTATTTATATTGAATTCATTTCTAAGTTCATCTTTTGAATGTAGTCTTGTTCCCTAATGAACATGCGTGAAGTATACGGTTCATTTGTACACGATCAAAGAAGGATAAAGTCATACCCACCCTAAATAAACAGAAGTCGTGACCAGCAGGTTATCTGAATAAAAAACATCCCCCAGATTAAACTGTATCTTATTTAAATTCCCTGGTAAACTGGATTTTTGGGGAATATGTATCCTTGTATATCAATATGTTATGTTTTTAGGATTTACGTTTTGCAGGGAGTTTAAACAGGATGCATTAAACTCTTCATGTTCTTCATGGTACTAAGGAATGGGAATTGAATAAGTTGTGCATTATGACACAGTATTTTTGTTTGCCTTCAAGGCGCGGTAACAGGCGCATAGCTA
>CAYZUM010000227.1:0-4976 GCA_964481455.1 uncultured Methylomonas sp.
TTTGATATTTTACTAGATAGTAATGATTCTCAATACACATTTATAATTGCTGGTTGTTATCTGCTATTTTATGGCTTGTCTAAAATTATTCAAAAATTGCATGCGTTTCTTTTGAGTATTGACTAATATCTTTAGCCGTTAATAGGAATTGTGTGTAGGGCGGAATAGCGTTAGCGTTTTCCACCTTTGGTAATTTCACCAAAAAATGCCGGACAACGCTAGCGCTATTCCAGCCTACGATAAAGGAGGTGATAAACTGACAGGAGCGGATAATTATTTTTTTCCATATCCCTAAAGCTACTTGTTATTAAAGATTTCGGCGTGATGGCTATTGACTAGCTATCAAGTCAGTGTGTATTTAAAATAGTGGTCAACTAATAACAATGCAAAAATCAGCATTAAATAAACGATGGAATAGCTAAATGTTTGCATGGCCGTTCTATCCGTTTTAGTGCGCATCATTTTAATGGCAAAATAAATAAACCCTAGGCTCAGTAAGGCACTCGGAATTAAATAGATCAAACCACTCATTCCTGTTAAATAAGGGAGCAGAGTAACGATAAATAATAAAATGGTGTATAGCAGTATGTGTAAGCGGGTAAATTCGGAGCCGTGAGTTACTGGTAGCATAGGAATGTCCACCTTGGCATATTCATCCCGTCTGGCAATGGCAAGCGCCCAGAAATGAGGAGGAGTCCAGACAAATATTAATAGAAAAAGCAGTAAGGCATACGGATGCACTTCGCCTGTCATGGCGCACCAGCCGAGTAAAGGAGGCGCGGCACCTGCAGCCCCTCCTATTACAATATTCTGCGGAGTCATACGTTTTAAATACACTGTATAAATAATGGCATAACCAATCAATGATAAAAAGGTGAGTATGGCTGTTAATGTATTGACCAGAAATACCAGTATCAACATGGATGTTATGCCTAATATGCCGGCAAAAACGAGTACATTTTTTGAATTCAAATCGCCTTGTGGTAAAGGCCGTTTGTGTGTGCGTGCCATGACGGCATCCGCTTTTTGGTCGATAAAATGATTGATGGCTGCTGCTGAGGCCGAAGCTAGGCCTATTCCCAGAGTGGCATAAATAAAGAGCGCAATCGGTGGCATTCCAGGAACAGCAAGTAACATCCCTACATTGGCAGTAAAGACTAGCAGAGCAACGACTTTTGGCTTACATAACTCAAGATAGTTTTTCCAGTTTAAATTAGTTTTATGGTTTGTCATACTTTGTCTGTTTGTTTAATGCTTATCTGAGATAGAATAACATGCTTAGGTAACACGCAATAAATAAACTACCCATATTGCTCAGAGTTTTTGTTCGTCTTCAAGGCGTAGAAATGGGCGCATAGCAGGCTACGTCACTACTTCTACAACACTGAAGACGGACAAAAAGACAAGCAAGATGGGTGGGTTATTTATTGCGAGTTGCCTTAAGAGCGCGCACGGAATAAGTTGGGCAAACTGGCGCAGGATTTTTATTTGCATTTGAGGCGTAGACACGGAACATAGCCAGCTATGTCACTATTTTTACAACAAAGAAGGCGGATAAAAAGACAGGCAAGTTGCTTACATGTAGCGTGCACGTTCCTTAGCAGTCCGAATGTAATAATACCCGAAACAACACTCTGTAAGATGGGCTGAGATACGAAGCACATCAATCGTAAAAAATGCGCTTCGTGGGTCATCACATCCAATACTTTCGTATATTATTTAATGCTTGTTCCTTATAATGTATTTTATCGTTTACTATTCAGGAGAAGGTAATTCAATGACCCCCCGACTTATTATATTGTTATTTTTTTATTCGTGCAGTGTGAGTGCTTCAGGAGTACATGAGCACATATTAGCAAATGGACTAAAAGTCCTCGTGAAAGAAGAACACCGCTCCCCGGTGGTTGTTACTCAACTCTGGTATAAAGTGGGTTCTAGTTATGAATCCACTGGTATTACAGGTATTTCCCATATGCTTGAACATATGATGTTTAAGGGGACAGACCTTCATCCTGCTGGTGAATTTTCTAAAATCATTGCAGAAAATGGGGGCAGAGAAAATGCTTTTACTGGGCGTGATTATACCGCATATTTTCAAACGCTGGAAAAGTCTCGTTTAGCGATTAGTTTTGAACTGGAAGCGGATCGCATGCAGTCTCTACATTTATTGGCAGAGGAATTAAAAAAAGAGCTTCAGGTCGTGATGGAAGAGCGCCGTATGCGTACGGAAGATAAACCTCGTGCTAAACTTCAAGAGTTTTTAATGGCGCTGGCATATACTAATTCAGCTTACCGGAATCCGATTGTGGGCTGGCCTGATGATATAGAAAATTATCAGATAGAGGATTTACTGAGCTGGTATAAACAATGGTATGCGCCAAATAATGCGACATTGATTGTTGTTGGTGATGTACAGGCGAAAGCCGTTTTTAAATTGGCAGAACAGTATTTTGCAGCGATACCGAAGCAGACTATAGTGCCATTAAAGCTACTCAGAGAAATGCCACAAGTGGGTGTCCGGCGCATGACCGTGAAATTGCCTGCAAAAGTGCCTTATATATTGATGGCCTATAAAGTGCCTAGTTTGAATACAGCAAAAGATCAATGGGAAGCTTATGCCTTAGATGTCTTAGCAGCCGTATTGGATGGTGGCGATAGCGCACGCTTACCTACTCGCATCCAGCGAGGGCAACAAATCGCTAGTTCAGTTGGGGCGGGATATGACATAGGTGGACGTTTAGAAGAGTTATTTTTAGTTGAAGCGACACCGGTTAAAGGGCAATCATTACTGGATATGGAACTCGCCTTAAAAGCTGAAATTCGATCTTTACAAAGAAAGCGAATTAGCAGTAAAGAGTTAGCTCGGGTTAAAGCGCAAGTAATGGCTAATTCTGTTTACGAACAAGATTCTTTATTTTACCAGGCGATGAAATTAGGGATGGCAGAAACGGTTGGCCTGGGCTGGCAAACATCGGAACACTATAGAGAAAAAATTAATCAAGTGACTGCAGAACAAGTTCGTTTAGTAACAGATAAGTATCTAGTTGAATCACAATTGAGCATAGCTTACTTAGAACCACAAACGATAGCGCAAAACGCAAAGGTAGGAGGCCATCATGCACATTAAGCAATTCTTATTGTTGATATTGTTCAGTTTTACAAGTGTTCAGGCATACGCATTTGCGCCGATAAAACATTGGCAAATGAGTCAGGGTGGACACGTTTATTTTGTAACTAGTCCAGGCCTGCCCATGGTCGATATCCGATTAGTATTTGATGCGGGCAGTTCGCGTGATGGCGTACATCAGGGTATTGCATCATTAACGACAAGCCTGCTAGAGACAGGTGCTGGTAACTGGAATGCTGATCAACTTGCACAGCGTTTTGATGAAGTGGGTGCCAAGTTTCAATATAATACAACAAGAGACTATTCAAGTGTTAGCCTACGAACCTTAACGCAACAGAATTTGTTTGACCAGGCTTTAACGACTTTTCAGCAGATCATCAGCCAGCCACAATTTGCACAACCAGAATTTCAGCGTATCAAAAATCAAACGCTGATTGGCCTTAAACAGCAATTAGAGCGTCCGGGATATGTTGCAAAAAAGGCATTTTATCAGTCCATTTATGGGCAACATCCTTATGCACACCTGACGGAGGGAGAGCAAGGCACGGTTACTGCGATACAGTTAACAGATATTAAACAGTTTTATCAGCAGTATTATGTCAGTCGAAATGCCATTCTCGTGATAGTGGGGGATTTAACAGAAAAACAGGCTAGGGAAATAGCTGAAACATTATATAAGCCGCTCCAGCTGGGTAAAAAGGCAGCAAAACTACCTGAAGTGAGTTTACCCTCTAAAGGAAAAAATCAGCATATTGAGTTCCCATCAACTCAAACGCACGTTTTAGCAGGCCTTGCTATTTTAAGTAGAAAAGATCCTGATTACTTTCCTTTATATGTTGGAAATCATATTCTAGGAGGTAGTGGCCTAGTGTCTATGCTTTTTGGTGAAATACGTGAAAAACGTGGCCTAGCGTATAGTGCCTATAGCTATTTTACACCTTTAGCGGTACCAGGGCCTTTTACCATGGGATTACAAACTCAAAATAAACAACGTACAGTAGCCACTGATGTCATGCTCAAAACGCTGGATAAATTTATTAAGCTAGGGCCAACACAAGAAGAGTTGACTGCTGCACAAAAGAATCTTACGGGAGGCTTTGTATTGCGTTTTGATAATAATAGAAAATTATTAAATTACATCGCTATGATTGCTTTTTATCAGTTGCCACTGGATTATCTGGACACTTTTCAAGCAAAAGTTTCACAGGTATCACTTGATGAAATTAAAACCGCTTTTCAACGCCATATTAATCCAGATTTATTGCAAGTTATCAGTGTGGGTGGTAAAAAATAGGCATCTTTTATTTTTGCCTAAAAGTAGTTTACACTTTCAAGGTTTACCCGAAACAGGCGTAAAAAAGCTTTTATTTCCGTACACAGCAATAGCTAAAGCTAGTAAAGTCTAGGCTTAGATTTAAGGCGGGGCAGCCTATCATTTGTAGGGTGGGCAATCTTTTCTGCCCACCGTGATGTTCAACCTTGGTGGTGGGCAAAAAACTGCCCACGCTACTTGTTTTGCAAGGGAGTTGTCCCGTTTTAGGCACCCTTCATATTCGGCTAAAAGTAGTGGACAGTTTAGCGGTAAAAAAAATATTCACGCACAAAACAGCCTTCAGGATTTCCTGACTTTTTTGAAAATGACATAAAAAGGAAGGGCTACTTTGTTTGAGAAATCGTCTCAAACAGCAATTCTAACCAGTTTTTCTCAAGTTTCTTTTTCATCAACAGCTCAATAGGGGCTTTACCTTTGCGCTTGCCACTCTTGTATTGATGGTCATTATGATAAAACATCATAAGGTATCTACTTTAAATTTTAGGGCAAAGGATAAAAATAAAAAAATAACTTGCT
>CAYZUM010000228.1:0-4964 GCA_964481455.1 uncultured Methylomonas sp.
ATTCATTAATAATCAGTATGTTATATTTTTAGTGTGCTTCATTTTTTGAAAAAAAACGGATAAAACTGTATTCACCTAGGATCTTAAAATACATTGCTTTAATCAATTGATTTTAAACAAGTTTTATTGATTTATTCACAAGAACAACTCTATTAATAAGACCTGTAATACGATTTTTTGGCTACCAGCTTAAGACGGGACAAGCCAACATTTGTAGGGTGGGCAATCTTTTCTGCCCACCGAGGTTCAACTTGATGGTGGGCAGAAAAGATTACCCACCCTACTTATTTTGTAAAGGAGGTTCTGGACAGTGATCTATTACATATTGATGAAACGTCATGGTTTCAAAAAGGTCAGCTTCTCTGGTTGTGGGCATTTGTTTCAACGAGTGTTGTTTTGTTCAAAATATCAAATCGCACAAGTTATGTATTTCAGAATCTGATCATTAATCGCTACTTCGCAGGCTGGATAATGACGGATGGCTATCAAGTTTACCGCCAACATAAAAAACGATTAAGATGCTGGGCACATTTAATCCGCAAAGCACAGGGACTGAAAGAAGCGCTGAACAACGAAGCACAGAAATTTGGAGAAAAAACACTCATATTGATGAATGAGCTCATAAAGGCGATTAAAGAAGCCCGTGAAAGTCCACCCGTCATCATTCTATCACTTGTCTATCAACAGAAGCTTAAAGAATACAAGCAACTTTGTGAAGAAATGCGTCAATCCGAGCATGAAAAAACACAGGCTTTAGCAGTAGAAATGCTGAATGATTGGGATGTTATTTTTGTTATATTGAAACATCCATACTTGCCATTGACAAATAATGAGGCCGAACGTGCCTTAGGGAGCTGGAAATAAATAATCGTCCAATATTGGGCAAGATTTTTGTTCGTATTCAAGGCATAGTAACAGGCGCATAGTTGGCTACGTAACTATTGCTACAACGCAGAAGACGGACAAAAAGACTCGCAATATTGGATGATTATTTATTTCCATCTCCCTTACGCCATTGGGTTATTTTTCGTAAAATATCTTATGGCACACGCACCGAGGTAGGATCACGGGTGCAGAATGCTATAATCATATTAAGTCTCTACTTTCAAACTTCTAAAGAATCTAAATAAACAATCGTGATAAATGAAATAGCCAATAATATTGATGACACTTATAGGGCTTGTAACCCTGATATTCCCTTAAAAGCAAATGATGCACGCTATGTTGATCTAACAGAAAGTCGCGGGACGAAGCATATTGCTAAAACCATTACCCGTAATATTTTGCGTAGTGATGAAAATGCACAGGTTAAGATTCTTTTTACAGGGCATCGTGGTTCAGGTAAAACAACGGAGTTATTTCGCTTAAAACATGAGCTTATTAAGAAAGATTTTTTTGCCATTTATATGGATATTGAAGAGTTACTAGATTTAGGCTCATTAAGCTATTTAGATGTTCTGGTGGCTATTGCCAAAGAGGTTGAACACTCGCTTGCTAAAGCTGAAATGCCAATATCAGAAGACTTGTTAAATAATATATCAAAGTGGTTTGCCGAAAAGATTCTAGAAGAAAGCAGTGAGAAAACAGCTGAGTTTGCAATAGAAAGCAAAGCTAAAGTGGGCGGAGCAATTCCTTTTTTTGCTGAGTTATTTACCCGTATCACGGCTAATATCAAAGCAGCAAGCAGTCGTCGTGAAACCGTAAGGCATAATCTAAAACGAGAAATCAGCGTTTTTATCGAGAAGCTCAATACCCTGATTGGTGAAGCACGGCAGAGCGTTCAAAATAATGGGTACAAAGATATCGTTCTGATTGTCGATGGCATTGAAAAAATGCACTACGAATTAAATAAAGACGGTCATTCAACGCATAACGAGCTATTTATTCAACATGCAGAACAGCTACGCTCCCCTCAATGCCATATTATCTATACCGTGCCTGTTTCACTGGCTTACAATCAAAACCTTGGGGCTGATTTTGATGCGGTAAATGTTTTGCCAATGGTAAAAATTAATGACCAAGGTTTAAAACAGCTACAAGAAGTAATCGCCAAACGAATTAATATCAAAAATGTATTTGAGTCAGAACAACTGGTCACTCAACTGGCAAAAACCAGTGGTGGTGTAGTAAGAGACTTAATGCGTCTGGTTCGTATGTCCACAGATACTGATGAAGATAAAATTTCAAAAGATGACGTTGAATACGCCATCAACACACTAAAAAAAGAATATGACCGTTTAATTCGCAATGATGATATTGAAAACCTGAAACAGGTTGTAGAAACACAACGCATACAGGCAGATGAAAGTTCAGCTCGGTTATTAAACCTACGCTTGGTTTTAGAATATCAAAATGGTGACAGATGGGCTGATTTACACCCTGTTATTTATCTTATCCCTTGGGTAAAAGAAAAACTCAGTGAAGAACTTCAAACACCAGAAGCAAGTGAGTGAGCAAACAAGCCAAGCCGATCAAACCAATCAGGAAGCAACTGATCAAATTAGCACTCGCTTAAAACGGGCAATTTCGCGCACAGATAATCAGTTTGCCCTTTTCTTTGCTTTAGTCAACTTCCCTGAGGCGTTAAAAAGCATCTCGCAAAAGCTTATTAATGAAATTGAAAGACCTGTTATTGAGCTTACCGTTAAGCCCAGTGAATTAGAAAATAGAACGCTTGATGACTGGCTAAACAATGCGTTAAAAGAAGCACCTGAAGATGCCATCATCTTTCTCTATAATTTTTCTGCCTTATTGCCCCCAGAACAAAAACAGTTAAGAAAAAACCTGCAACAAATAAACTGGCGACGTTCAGCACTTGGCAAAATCAACCGCCCTCTGGTTATTTGGTTGCCACATTATGCCATGAATACACTGGCAGAATTTGCGCCAGATTTTTATGATTGGTATAGCAATATTTATGATTATTCAACCGATTCACAAACCCTAGACAATATTAAAACCCAGTTACAAACTGAGTTTTCAGGGGATGTCGATGCCGCTGACAGAATGAATCAAAAAGAAAAATCCGAGTGGATACAGACCCTAAACAGCCTGCTTGATGAGAATAAAAAACAGAACGCATATCGTGCTAATTTGTTAGTTAAATTAGGGCGTTTATATGATTCACTTGGCGAAAATAATAAAGCACTTGGGCTATATACAGAAGCTGACAATATTTATAAAAAAATCGGCAATAAAGCGGGCGAAGGCACTACGCTTAATAATATCTCTCAAATACACAAAGCCCAAGGCGACTATCAAACCGCGCTGGCGTTTTTAGAGCGTTCGCTTAAGATAAGACAGGAAATCGGAGATAAAGCGGGCGAAGGCACTACGCTTAATAATATCTCTCAAATACACAAAGCCCAGGGCGACTCTCAAACCGCGCTGGCGTTTTTAGAGCGATCGCTTAAGATATGGCAGGAAATCGGCGATAATGCAGGTATGTGTGCTACTTTGTTTAATATGGGGCATATTTATGCTCAAAATAAGCAGATTGAAAAAGCATTAGATGCCTGGCTGACGGTTTATCAAATGGCAAAACAGATGAATTTAGCACAGGCTTTAGAAGCCTTGGCAGGGCTGGCACCAAAGTTAGGTATGGCTGAAGGGCTGGACGGATGGGAGAAGCTTTTGCAGGCGCGTGGGGAGGCGTAGGTAGTTTTTGTTGTTTTGTAGACTGAGTATATTTTCAAGATATAAAAAAACCCTAAGGAATAAGTGGAGTCAGTGTAAACTTTTGGCTACCAACTTAAGACGGGGCAACTCCTTTACAAAATAAGTAGGGTGGGCAGTTTTTTTGCCCACCATCAAGTTGAACCTCGGTGGGCAAAAAAGATTGCCCACCCTACAAATGATGGCTTGTCCCGTCTTAAGTTGATAGCCTAACATTAGGGAGAAAGCCTTTTGCTTTAGCAATATGCCTTTTATCAGCAGTAATAAACTGGCACTCATTACAAATAGCTAAAGCATGATAGCTCGCATCATAAAAAGAAGGAAATCCAGATTTTTTATGCCCCTGCTCACATATTTCAATTGCCTTTGAAATCGTCGGTGGGTTCAACTCTATAATATCCAAGTTAGCTAACTGATATTGCATAATCAATGCATGAGCCTTGCTAAGAGAAAACGGACTCACGCCCGCAATGCTCAACACTTCATATAAAAATAAAGACGGGACTAACACCTGGTAATTTTGAACACTCAATTCAGTCACTAATGCGACCGCCTCCTGATGGTCAGGTTCATCTAAAAACAGCTTACAAAACACACAGGAGTCTAAAACAACTTTAGGCATCATCGCACGCTTGATGAGTCATTAATTCTTCACCCTTCCCTTCTCTAAGGAGTTGGGCCATCTCTTCAGAAGACAATTCCACTTTAACAGGCTCAATATCAGCAATCATCTCTAAAAACTTCTGATTGTTTTCTTTTTGCTCTAACTCCTTCAGTACATTCGCAATCGCCCTATTCATTAAAGCATTTTTTTGCCCCCGGGGGATACGATCAAGCCCCTGTTTGTTTTCTAAGGTCAAGTATAAAGTCGTTCTTACTTTATCCTGGCCTCCACTGGCTACATTTTTCATGATGTCATTTTTAACGTCAAATAATGACACCATCTTATAACAGACAAAATAATGAAAGGCAAAAACATTTGGCACACCTCAAGCTTTCATTCACCCACTTGACTTAAAACCTGCTTAATCACAGCCGGTGCTATCCGAAAACTTGATTGATGCAAGCACTCAAATACTTCGCGAGCTGAGTTAATAACGCCCTTCTGTTTTGCAATACCAATGATGGCCGCCGTACCAATAACTTTCAATCCTTTTTCCTTGGCAACATAACGTCCAGCTCGCTCATCCATGATCAATAAAGCCTGACCAGGGTATTGCATAGCGATATTAATAGGCTCTCCTTCATCTTCCGTGAGGCTGTAAGGTAGTAGAATCAAGGAATACTGA
>CAYZUM010000229.1:0-4947 GCA_964481455.1 uncultured Methylomonas sp.
CAAATTGTTAATAATAAAGTAAAATCCTTACGAGGAAAAAGGCGTTACCAAGTTGATTGTAAAGATAAATATATTACTATTTATGAATCAAATACGGAGGTCGAAAACACTCAACAAATATTTGGCGATATATTTGAAAGAATGGGACTTCCCCCTGGTATGAGTATGGGAGATACTCTGCAAAGGGTAACTGAGATAATGGATCAAAATTATACAGCGATGCTCAGGTTTTACTTAGAGGATAAAGAAAAAAGAATATTTACAGTTGAGCGCTATTGTTTTCGTGGTATTTCCGACAAATGGATCTATCAAGACCAGTCAGGAAATTTTAGGGATTTGGTTGAGCAGTATGTCGATATATTAGGTACTGATAGCTTATTTGAGTCCTCTTATTAAGGAAACTGTGGGCTCGGTTGTTATAGTTATATCCCCGTTCCTAAGCAATTATATTAATGTAAGCTGGACATCTTTCGTTTTCTTTCAAAAGTAGTTTGCCCTCTTAAATAGAGATAAGCGCACACAAGTAAAAAACTTTCAGCTTTCTTTAAGTCAGCAATAGTTTAACTAAAGCTCTTACGATTTTGAAAAAAGTGTAGATAGAAAAAATGAAACCCCCCGTCCTTTTGAAAAATTTTACTAACCCCCCTTTTATTCATGCAAGTCCTTTTATACAACGAACTCAATCCGAAAGCTATACCTGGCTTACCTAAGCTGATCAAATTTCTGGAAAATGATGATTTCCACTCTGCAGATGTTAAAAAAGTGGGGGATAATTTATATCGTGCCAAGTTAAACCGCAATGACAGAATTATCTTATCCATTTATAAACACCTCGGTAAACCCTATGCTCTGATTTTGGAATATATTAAAAACCATGCTTATGAAAAGTCACGATTTTTAAACCAGAATTCTGGTTTTGATGAAGATAAAATCCCTACTATCAAGACCCTTGATGAGCTTGAAGCTGATGCTTTGGTTTATGTCAATCCAAGTCATAAAAGCTTTAATCTACTGGATAAGATTGTCTCGTTTGATGATAGTCAGCAATCGGTGTATGCCCTGCAACCCCCCTTGATTATCATTGGTTCGGCGGGGAGTGGCAAAACGGCACTGACTTTAGAAAAAATGAAACATGCGGTCGGTGATGTTTTATATGTGACGCAATCGCCCTATCTGGTCAAGAATTCGCGTGACCTATACTATGCGCATAACTACGATAATGAAGATCAGCAAGTTGATTTTCTATCCTTTCAGGAATTTCTGGAGAGTATTCATGTCCCTGAAGGCAAACCCGTTACATTTCAACGCTTTCAGCAATGGTATAGTCGGCATAAAAAAGGCAAGCAGCTTAATGATGCGCATAAATTATTTGAAGAATTCAGGGGTGTCATCACTGGACCAGCAACGGATAAAAGCTGGTTAAGCCGAGAAGATTACCTAGCATTAGGCATCAAAGAAACCATCTTCTTACAAGAAGAGCGCGAAGCAGTTTTCAGTATTTTTGAAAAATACCTCAGCTTTTTACAAGACAATAAACTTTACGATAGCAATATTGTCAGCCATCAGTACTTAGAAAAATTACAGGCGCGCTATGATTTTGTGATTGTGGATGAAGTACAAGATTTGACCAATATTCAGCTCTACCTGATTATTAAATCCTTGCACCATGTACACGATTTTATTTTATGTGGTGATTCCAATCAGATTGTTCACCCTAACTTTTTTTCCTGGTCAAAAGTTAAAAGTCTTTTTTACAAGCAAGAAGATTTAGGCGCAGCAGAAAATCTGATTCGTATTTTAAATACCAATTATCGCAACTCGCCTCAGGTGACCGAGATTGCCAATAAAATACTAAAGATTAAAAATAACCGCTTTGGGTCCATCGACAAGGAAAGTCATTACCTGGTTGAAAGTAATGGGCACACCCAGGGTGAAGTGCTCTTTTTACAAGATAACGACCATATCAAACAAGAGCTGGATAAAAAAACCAAAGCTTCAACTCGCTTTGCGGTGATTGTGATGACCCCTGAGCAAAAACCTATGGCACAACAGCATTTCAGCACGCCTCTGGTATTTACCATACAAGAAGCCAAAGGACTGGAATACGAGAATATTATTCTCTACAACTTTCTATCACAGGAAGAACAGCGTTATCGTGAAATCAGTAAAGGTGTCATAGCTGAAGATCTGGAAAAAGATATCAAGTTTTCTCGTGCTAAAGATAAGACCGATAAATCATTAGAGGTGTATAAGTTTTATATCAACTCTCTATATGTTGCTTTAACGCGTGCAATAAAAAACTTATACTGGATAGAAAGTGCCCCCAAACAACAACTACTGGGTTTACTTGGACTGGATAATGCCCAGGCTACTCTGGAAATAGCGGATAGCAATTCTAGCCTTGATGACTGGCGACAAGAAGCGCATAAACTGGAACTACAAGGAAAACAGGAACAGGCAGAACGGATTCGCGCAGAAATCCTCAAGCAAAAAACACCTGACTGGACAATAATCAGTGGTGATAACCTAGAAGTATTGAAACAAAAAGCATTTGAACAAAGCAATAAAAAAGCTAAATTAGAATTATTTGAATATGCTTTGGTTTATGAAGATCGTAAGTTACTTAACCAACTCATCAAAGGCGATTTTAGACCTGCTAAAAATCCAGATAAGGGACTCAAATTATTACAACAAAAGCACTATGCGACATACAGCTTCAAAAAGCCGGATGCTGTGATTAAGCAAGTAAATCTATATGGCCCGGACTTTCGCAATATATTTAACCAGACACCTTTAATGGTTGCTGCATGGATGGGCAATGTGGCTGTGATTAATGCCTTATTTGAACAAGGTGCCGATACCGAAAAAGTAGATGAAAACGGTTTTACAGCATTGCAAATAGCGTTGTCTCAGGCCAGTGGTGATGAGAATTATGCACGTAAAAAGCTGGCTGAAACCTACCTGCCCTTAGAACCCACCAGTATCAGTATTCAGGTGGATGGACGGTTAATCAAATTAGACAAACATCAAATGGAGTTTTTTATGCTCAATATGATGATTGCTTTATTCTATCGTACGTTACCCAAAAAAATAGTTGATTTGGCGGGTGCTTTTTCGAGTCAGGATTTTGTTGATGCAGTTGAGCATATGCCCAACTCAGTCTTACCCGAACGGCGTAAAAAGCGTAGCTATCTGTCCAGCATTTTATCTAAAAATGAATTCAGCAAAGAGGGTAAAAATAATCGTAAATTGTTCTTTCGTGTTAAGCGTGGGCATTACCTGTTTAATCCAAACCTTGCGCTAAAAGTTGATGATGAATGGGTTAATATTTATGATTTATTGTCAATTGATAAATTAGCTCCCCAGCATAGAAAAAACGAAGATTGGTATGGATTTGATGTGAATCAACATTTAGCGGATTCATTGGAGAAAAATAAAAAGAATTTAAAGTCACAGATTAGTGTTGTACAGAAGAGTTAAAGCGAAGCACAATCCTGGCAAATATAAGTAATTTAAAGCAGCCTTAATGTAGAGCTAAAAATAGTTTACCCTTTTTTAGGGACATTGAAAAAAATAATTATCCGTTCATGTGAGTCGTATCACCCCTTTATCGTAGGCTGGAATAGCACTAGCGTTTTCCGGCATTTTTGGATGACCTTACCAAAGGTAACGCTATTCCACCCTACGCATTACGCACAATGCCTATTCACGGCTAAAGATGTGAGTATATGCTCAAAAGAAACGCATGTAATTTTTGAATAATTTTATACAAGCGATAAAATAGCAGCTAACAGGCCATAAAGATTCACACTTCAATTCTAGATGATTATTATTTCCCACTTTCCTTAGGGTGAGTGATCGTTCTTCCTGTATGCTTCTAGCAGGAATCTTGCTTATACAAAGATATTCACGATAAAAACATTCGGCAATGACGATGTTAGGCAACTCGCAACACCCTCAATCTTGCTTGTATTTTTGTTCGTCTTCTACGCCTTGAAGACGAACAAAAATCCTGCGCAATATGGGTAGTTTATTTATTGGGAGTTACCTTAGTAAAATGAAAGTCCTGAATTCAGGAGTCTAAACTGACCAATGAAAGGTAATTATGATTCATCCTAGGACTAGGAGGGAGGTGGAAACAGTATATGGCAAATAAATTTTGTTGAACATAAAGAGGAAAGAGCGTATAAATAAACGTCTTACATTTATTCTTACCGAGAAAAATCATGCTAGCCTCTCATGTTAAATTATCCAGCAAAGGACAAATAGTAACCCCCAAAACAATACGAGATTCATTACATTGGGAGACAGGAGTCGAACTAACATTAGTCGCATCGGAGAGTGGTGTTATTTTACAGACGAGGAAAAAAGATATACAAAAGGATATAGGTTCCTTACGTGGAATGCTGGAAAACACAAAAATTTCATTATCAATAGAAGAGCTTTGCCAGCCGGTTGATTACGATGTAGATAATAAAGAAACTTTAAAATGATTGCCTTTGATACAAATTTGTTAGTACGTCTTGCAACCAATGACCAACCTGAACAGGCTGAAATAGCGGAGCAGTTATTAAAATCCAATGAAGTCTTTATTTCTCGCACAGTACTTTTAGAAGCTGAATGGGTACTACGCTCACGTTATAAAATTTTAGCGCAACAAATTAGCAATTTTTTTTCTGCCTTATTAAATCAAGACTCTATTGTCATAGAAAACGATCAGCAAATAGAGCAGGCAATAAAATGGTACGATTTGGGAGCAGACTTTGCTGATGCTCTTCATCTTGCCGTTTGTAATACATCACCCATGTATACGTTTGATAAAGGTTTTTGTAAAACTGCTCGTAATGAAGGAATAACTCCAGTTGTTAAAATTTTAGATCTATAGTTGGTAGTGGGTCAAACCTGTGGTTTTAATATTTTCCCTATTACGTTAACCCCTTATATCTC
>CAYZUM010000230.1:0-4944 GCA_964481455.1 uncultured Methylomonas sp.
TAGGAATGGGAATTGAATAAGTTGTGCCATTATGACGCAGTATTTTTGTTTGCCTTCAAGGCGCGGTAACAGGCGCATAGCTAGCTACGTAACTGTTTCCGCAACGCAGAAGGCGAACAAAAAGACACGTCAGAATGCACACGTTATTTGATTCCCATTCCCTAAGGGTAGTTTGGTAGAGCATTTGAGCAAGAATTGACAATAGAGTGGGTTAAATTTTGTGATTTTCCGAATGCCACTTCTCATAATACACGTTTTGCCTTCAATGTTTTCACTCCTTTCATGGCAATAAGTCTTAATATTACGAATCATCATAAATAATGAGAATACGCTTAACAAACCCTTGGCTATTGCCAGTCCTATCAGGCATCTTTATTGGCACAAGCTATATCCCATTCCCTCCCTGGGCCTCTGTTTTTGGGTTCATTCCCTTATGGATTTTCTGGGAGCAGCAAACACGCCTCAAAAATGTTTTTTTAGGCGGAGTTCTGACGGGTTTTGTGTTTACGCTAATCGGGTTTAACTGGGTCGCGTATTTATTACATGAATTTGCGCATGTTCCCTGGATTGTTGCCATCATTGGCATGCTTCTGTTTGCCATGCTTGCCCATCTTTTTGTCGCTGTTGCAGGTACTATATGGTTTATAGGGTATCAAAAAAACCTATATTCAGGATGGCAATCTATTCTGGTGATGGGCTTATTAACAGCTTTAATCCAGTGGTTTATGCCCATGTTGTTTAAATGGAATTTTGGCTATTCCTGGTATTGGATTCATGTGCCTGTCTATCATTTAGCAGAATATATCGGTTTTAGTGGCCTTAGCATGTTGACGATATTGGCAAATGTGCCACTTTACTTTGCGTGGCAGCAAAGACGCGATAAAAAAGGACGCACTCTACTGCTGCGAGTGGTAGTGGCATTTGCCTTATTGAATGTCTTTGGGCTGAGTACAAAAGCCTGGTTACCCCAGCCTGATGCATCTTTTAATACCCTTTTAGTGCAAGCCAATATAGGTAATGCAGAGAAAATGGCGGTTGAATTTGGACGGGGGTTCTACGAAAAAATACTGAATCAATATCAAAGTGTGACCGATAAAGGCTTAGAGGAGCATGCAGGTGTTGATATTGATTTTATCATGTGGTCTGAAACCGCTTTTCCCTCCTTGTTAAATAAGGAATATCAACATACTTATTATTCCCAGCAATTATTAGACTATATTAAGCAACGTCAGGTTGCATTGATCACCGGTGCTTATGCACAAGACCATAAGACAAAATTAACAACTAACTCTCTGTTTATTCTGGATGAAACAGGAGAGGTTCAATCGCCTTACTATAGCAAAACTATTTTATTAGCGTTTGGAGAGTACATCCCGGGAGAAGAAACATTTCCTATCTTCCGTGAATGGTTGCCAATGGTCGGGCATTTCGGGCGCGGTCATGGTCCCACAGAGTTATTAGCCTTAAAGGACTATAAAATAGGTGCGCAAATTTGTTATGAAAGCCTCTATCCCTATTTTAGCAAATCCCTTGCTGATTTGGGTGCGCAGTTTATCGTCAATGTAACCAATGATTCTTGGTATGGTACCTGGCAAGAGCCGTACCAGCATATGATAATGACCCTGGCGAGAGCAATAGAAGTGCGCAGACCCTTAGTGCGCGTTACCAACACCGGCATTTCAACGGTCGTGTTAGCATCAGGGGAAATATTACAGCAATCTCCCATGTATCAGGAATGGGCAGGACTATATAGGGTGCCTTATTTGCTTGAACCAAAGGCTACTTTTTATCAGCGCAATTATGGCCTATTGCCCAGTGTGTTAGCGGGACTACTGTTATTATTGCTATTAAATGGTTTTAGATTGCGCATATCGAAGTGAAAGGCAAGATACCATCCCTTCAAGGGATGGTATCTTTAATTCCAGACAATTACTCAACAATACAATAATCCATATTATGGAGGCTGTTCATTTGTTGATGAAATTCAGTGAAATTTTAAGTGCTCCCATACAACTCTATCACCTGATTACGTTCTACTTTGCTCACTGCTTGACTTAAAATTGCAGCATAAGAACTAAATCGCCAGTCTTCAATTTTATCAGTTAAATCATGATGTACAGGGTTATGGTGAATATAATGGATCAAGGCCAATAAAATGCGTATCAGATTTTATTCGTATTCTTTTAGAATGTTCTTGAAATAAACTTCCACGGCGTGATTGTTGCTTGTTAATTGCTTGCGTGTAGCAAATGGAAAAATTTCGCCAGGCTTCTATCGCTATAGAATGGCTTGTAGGCTTTACTTTAACCAGTAAATGATAATGGTTTGGAATTAAACAATATGCCCAGACCTCAAAAATACTCTTTAGATACAGCGCGTACTTTCACAAGAAGTAGCCATAATTGCGCGATTGATAAAATAATTTATCCGTTTGGCTATTGGCTTGGTTGAACAAATGGTAAAACTCGTCTGTAATGAAGTCATCTTGGTGCATCGGTTTTCCTTAGGAACGGGAATAAAATAGCGTGTGCATTTGACTCAGGATTTTTGTTTGTCTTCGAGGCGCGGAAACAGGCGCATAGCTAGTTACGTAACTGTTTCCGCAACAAAGAAGACGGACAAAAAAACAAGTCAAATGCACACGTTATAAAATTCACATTCCTTCGTTAATAAAGATAATATCCCTTGGAGGGATGGTATCTTGTTATCGATCATATGGTATCCGTAATACACATGGAATTTATATATCCGAGCAACAATACAAAAACCAGCTGCCAACGTCTACCACATTAAATCATCAGGAATCTGAAAGTCCGCATAAGGATCGTCCTCAGCAATATCCTCCTTAACCTTGTCATTCAAGACTAGGACAAAGCTGGCATCACGTTGCTTGATTTTTTCAGCAACCTGAGCAGGTACCAGTTCGTAACCCGCATTATATTTAACAATGGCTAATTTACCATGACTGATATGTTTGACAGTCGCCTCATTAACATAGATTTTTTTGACGGCATTATTATCCGAAAAATTATAAGCCACACCCTCTGCATCCTGAGCCTGAATATTGAGCTGAATAAGTTGCTTAATCTGAGCAACAATCGCTTTTTTATCAGCTTTAATTTTTTGTTGCTGATTTAACTCACGGTCTTTAGCCTGTTTTTTGGATAATGATTTTTGTGCAAGTAAGGTCGCTTCATCAGTTTGTACGATTTTGTTATTGCGTTGTTGCTTCGATTGTTTATATTTTTCTTTTTTTGCTTTATTCGCTTTATCTTTCTTAATAAGACCAGAGTTCAGAAGTTGATCTTGTAATGAAATTGCCATACTGGTGCCTTTATTTGGTAATATAGAATAAGTCTATTTTATATTTAAATAATACGGGAGTCATTGCTTATATGAGTCACACGTCCAAGAAAGTAATGCTGGTATCCGGAGAATCATCCGGTGATCAACATGCGGCTAATTTATTTCTGGCATTAAAAAAGCGCTGCCCAAATGTTCAGGGGATAGGGATGGGGGCTAAGAAAATGGCGGCCGCCGGGGTGGAAATTTATTATGATTCATCTAATATAGGTGTGATTGGTGTGATAGAAGTGATTAAGCGTTATGCTGAAATTCGTCGTGCGTTAAAGGCAATGCAACACCTGCTTGTAGAGCAACGTCCTGATTTACTTATCTGTGTAGACTATAAAGAGTTCAATTTTAAACTGGCAACTTTTGCCAAGAAGAATGGGATTAAAGTCCTGTTTTATGTCAGTCCACAAGTCTGGGCCTGGCGCCCAGGGCGAGTGGTTAAATATGGCAGAGTCATTGATATGATGGCCGTCATATTCCCTTTTGAAGTCCCCTATTATGAAAAGGAAAATATTCCAGTACGCTACGTCGGTCACCCTTCGGTAGATACCGCTTATGCAAAACGTAGCAAAGAGCAAAATTTTAAGGAATTTGGTTTATCATCAGAGCATCCCGTTGTCGGTATCCTGCCTGGCAGTCGAACTGATGAAATTAATCGTATGCTACCGATAATGTTACAAGCCGCTGAACTCATTCACCAAGAAATTCCTGGAGTGCAATTTGTTTTGCCACAAGCCGACTCCGTTTCCGATGAATTATTGCAAGCCTCATTTCAGCACTCGAATATTCAAATTAACGCCATCAACAATCAGTTTCACGACACAGTGCAATGCTGTCATGCCGTGATGACTGTATCCGGTACAGCGACCTTAGAAATTACCTTACTTAAAGTGCCCATGCTGGTCGCCTATAAACTATCAACGCTGACTTATTTATTGGCAAAAATTCTGGTTGATACCGAGTTTATTGGCTTGCCTAATATTATTGCCGGAAAATCTGTCGTAAAAGAGTTTATTCAATATGAGGCAACCGCTCAAAACCTAGCTGAGGAACTATTAAAAATGCTGCGGGATAAGCAATATACTCAAAAATTACTGGATGGCTTACAGGAGGTGAAAGTAAAGGTAGGCGAGGGGGGGGGCTCAAAAAATATGGCCGAACTCGCTATGGAAATGTTGCAAGATTAATGGGGGTAAGAGATTAGTACTATAAAGGAGATTGACAATATAACTTGTGCCTTTAACAACGACGAACTTTAGGTGGGTTTAATGAGGATTGAGCATCCTCTGTGCAGGAGTGCAATAGCTTTAGATATTGTGCAGTTTCAGAAACAGCTAAAGATCTTTCACTCCTGTCGTATGTTCCGCCTTACATTCCGTCATCCCTTTAACTTAGCTTTTTGTCTGTCTGCTTTATTGCGAGTAGCCTATACGCTTGCAGAATAAATAAAAGCACAAAGTAGGTGCGAATTCATTCGCATGCCCCGAAAAAACACGAAGCTAAGCCCCTTTGTTTAATGACAACCACTATTTTTCTCATCAGTGTTTCCATTGAGAGAAGGGATACCTAAAAAAAGTCACCGACAACCCA
>CAYZUM010000231.1:0-4928 GCA_964481455.1 uncultured Methylomonas sp.
ACCTGGCTACGAACCAGGCGGTCACACGTTCGAATCGTGTCGGGCGCACCATTAATTTGGTACAAAATCAAGCAGTTAGTCACTTAGTGATTAGCTGCTTTTTTTTGATTTGTCCCATAGATATTCATCTGTCCCATAGAACTTGCAATTCATCTAATCACTTCCCAGCCATGCCCCTACCTTTTGCTGGAATAACTATATCTGCCTTACGTCTATAAATGCGCTCAGTTATTGCAGGTGAAGAATGACCTAATAATTGTTGTGCATGCGCAAGTTCCGTATCAGATGCAACTTTTGCCCTAAGATCGTGCTCCGTGAATCGTAGCTCAAGTTTTGATTGACTTAATGCCTTTTTCATAAATCGATTCCATATACTATCGAAAGAGTTAGACCGTCCATTTTCATTCATGTAGCCTTTCCCCTTCCTTGTACAGAATAACCATTCTGACTGAATTTCAGTCGATAAATTCTTGACTTCATCAACAGCAAACATTAGCTCATCAGTCCATTGATATATAATTTTTTTACCTGTAGAGTGTTCGGTCTTGCTTGGAACCACTAAAATTCCCTCTTCAAGTAAATGTTCATTTCTGATCCTTAGCATATCTCCTCTTCTTAATCCAAGTTGTAGCCTTAAATTTACGTACGCTTTGATAAGAGGCGATGCAACAGTCAGAGCCTCGTCTAATTCCCAGTCTTCAACATAACGGTCTCGTGGTTTTGTTGCTATCTTTCGAACTTTTCCCTTGATTGGATTTTCCTCTGATAACCCCCACTCAATAGCCTTACTATATGCATGACTAAGTACGCCAATTTCATGATTGCATGCGGTAGGAGCAACTTTTCCTCGGCGATCTCTATATTGAAAAACATGAATTGTTTTCAACTCTGTAATCAACATATGTCCAAATATTGGTCTGATCTTTCTAATTGCTGCTGTATATGATTCTTGTGTTTTTGCAGCTTTTTGGGGGACTTCCTCTAACTCATAGCGTTCCAACAAATCACCAATTGTTTTCGCATTAATGTGTATCTCTATACGTGAAGCCCATATTTGATATGATCCAGATAGTGTTGAACCTAACCTGAATTCGGTCTTATTGTCCCATTGGTATTCCAAGCCTGGTGGCACACGATAATAATAGGAACCGTGCTTGAACCTCCACCTTGCTGGCAATTTTTTATTGTATGATTTTCTCGGCTTAGGGCTCATAATGTACTGAAATCAGGCTCTTGGGCTAAAGATAGTTTCATTTCAGATTCACTTCCCATCATCTGCAAAAAATGACTTCGTGCAACCAGTGGAGAACCATCAGCTTTGAGGCGAACCACTATTCCCTCTCGCTGAAACCAGCGCAATTGGGCAGTTTTTCGCAATAACCCGGTTATTTCCATAATTTCATTCTCGTTTAAACAAATACTTTTCATTTTTATTCACAATTAGTGCAATTAACTAACATATTAATATTATCCTCATGAGCAATTACCGCCCCGTTAACAATTAATTTGCTCATAGCGCAACAAGTTGTCAATTGTGAATGTTTTTAGGATTTTATTTTTCCGGAATAACTGTTTGAACTTTTATCCTCATAACTATTTACCGTATCAATATCATCTTCCTGTTCACACAACCTAAGTGCGACTGCCGCTTGCGCAGGTAAAAGTGGCTCAAAACCATTTTCAATGCAATCAAGTGCTGATTCTTGCCCTATTTCCTTTAAACACCCTTTTGGATCAGTCATAAAAACACCAAAAGATAAATCATATTCATTTATGCTCACTTTTTGATAAATATTTCCCCAGAAATCAATATAGTCATCTGTATACATTTTCTTTTCCTTTTTTAGTTGATGATGCTGTTCAACTTCTATTTTCCATGGTTTTGAAATAACGCAACCCCTGAGCTTTTCTCTTAAATATTGAGCTTAGTGGGCTTGCGTATTTTGAAAGTGGGGTTATGTTGAATTAACTATCGTTATGGAAAGAAGGTGTATGGCTAATTTAGATTATTTAACAAACTTTTTACCTTTTAGCTGGCATGAGGCGCAGTTGAAGATGAGACAAGGTCTGCATGCTAACGCTGATCAGTCTGATAAAAATAAGGTGGCAGGTGGATTAGGGGAAATGGAGGTGGTTGCTTGGATTTCAGCATTAACTAATGAGAATAATTTTGTATTTAATAATGTGTTGGTGCCTGATGAACATTCAATTTCTGGTGATGTTGAGATTGATATTATTTGGTTGAGTCATAAGCTTGTTACGGTTGTTGAGGTTAAAGCCTATCAAGGTAAGCTGGAGGTACATAATAATGCCCGTTGGGGGCAGCATGTCGGTGAGAAAAATTGGACAGTCAAAAATCCCGTAGATCAATGTTTTCGGCAATGTCGCTTATTAAGAGAACATTTTAAGCAGTATAAAATCAATATTCCTGTCAGAGGGATCTTGGCGTTTCCTTCTGTGGATGCGTTAATCATTAAGGACAAACCAAGATTACCTTTAATTACTGGGCATGGCGGTCTTAGTAACTATATTGATACGACAACATCAATGCCCGTTAATGCTTATTATTTTCGAGCAAGTAAGATAATTCGTTCATTAGATCGACTATAGGGAGTTTGAATAATGTGTTCTCAAATAAAAAGCAATTATCCCAATAAATTTGCTCTATTGATGTCTTCTTATCGATTTTTTATTGTTGGCGTTACTATTTTCTTTGGTGCGACCATTTTAGTTGTGCTTGCTGATGCGATGAATATCGATAATACTGTTTTCATCGTTATCATTATTATGTTCGCGCTGTTTGGCGTTGGCCTACTTCTGTATGGGATCCTTAAAGGGATCCTTTCCATCCCTATCACGCTGTATCGCTTGGTACGGTACCAAGGATATGAGGAGGTAACTGAGCCTAGACAAGTTGCACCTGAATTAACGGATGCAGCTAAAAAGGCAAGGTTTCTTAAACGGGAAAAAGAGTGGATTGCGTTAGAAGCTAAACGTGTAGGTTAGCATCACTATTCGTTCTGGTTATGCTGGCAGATAATATCAATTATTGCATGAGGATCGGCATTGAGTATTTGGCAATATTCTATAAATTCAACGACGTTTAATCTGCGCTCCCCTGTTTCTATCTTACCGACAATAGAGTGGTGAAGATCTAGCTTCACTGCCAGATCACGCTGAGTAAGTTTAGCTTGTTTTCGTTGCCCAACTAACCATGCCGTCAGCACTTTATTTTCTGTGGAATATATTGATCGCTTCATCTTGCCTCTAATATAGAGACAAGCTATACTGCCTCGAAATACGAGGCTGAATTATTGCTTCGACAACGATTTTATTTATAACCCTTTTTACATGGAGTTTACTTTGAACACTAGCCACATTTTTACACTTTTATTCGCCACTTTGTCTTTATCCGCCTGTAATGCGGCTAATACTCGCTCACCCTCGGAAAAGCCAGAAGAGATTGTAGGAGCAACGGAGCTTATCTCTGCAACAATGACTGAGGTTAAAGCGGGGGCTGCTCTTTTAGATAAACTTTGGATCAATAAAAAAGCATTGGTTCAAGAAACTGAGTTATTAGATCAATATGCTGTAAAGTTTGCCCCTGCTTTTAAAAGTATTGGTGATTACCAATCTTTATTCAAAAATCACTGTGCGTCGTTACAAGGCGACTATCGAAACTTTATCTGTTGGAATGAAGATAGGTCTCAAATTCATTTTGTAGCTGAGTCATTTATTACTGAGTATCGCTCAACCTATCATCGGATCTTTTTGAATGTGGTTGAAGCTAAACCCGGCGTAAATATGGATACATTTACCGATAGCATGGTGACACTAGTCCAAGATATGCCGACAATTAAGTTTGCTGGCAGATCACTAAGTCGGTTTAATAAATTACAGCAGTTAGAAACGCTTTATGATGATTTAGCACTTCAAATTAAGTCTTTACCTGGCTTTATGGGGACCTCTGACTATGAGTTATTGTCTGCAGCTAAAACGGTGCATGATGCTTTAAGTGTGAGCGGTAAAATAAAAGAACAGCAGGTATGGCAAATAGGCAAAAAAATATTGGGTACGGTTTCGGTGCTAGAAAAATATCAAGATGGTAATCAAAACTGTGCTGATATTAAGATCTTTAGAAAAGAAGGTATTGGCCCTTCATTTGCAGGTGATATGAAAAAAATCATGTCTGGGGATGATGGTACCGATACAGGCGTCAATACACTTTGCACAGAGATGGATGATCGTGATGGCTTGGCTTGGCGTTTTGTTTCTTAATATTGAACCAAGGCTAACCATGAAGAACCTCGTGCTACTCAGCGTTCTGTCACTATTACTGACTGGCTGTTTTCAAGAAAAACAGCAAATAGATCAGTCAAATATTTGTATCTATAGTACTGATGAGGAAGCCGCAGAGTGTAAAGCAGGCGAGCTGTCTTGGTTCTCTCCAAAAACTTGGGGAAATGAACAGCTGCCATTATCTGTAGCTGCAGCATATTGCGATTTTAATTATGAGGTGATGTATAACGACTCTGGTGTGATTTGCGTGTTTACTGATCAGCGATTATAACATTCATATTCCACAATATAATGCATATGGAAAGATTATAACCATTCTTCAGGACGTTTAAAGGCTAATTTTAATAGCAATTTAGGAAATAGAATGGCAGATTTAAGCTACTTAACTAATTTTTTACCATATGAATGGCACTATCAAAAAGAGCTAGCGGAAACTAATGCTTCCAGTTCTTTTTGGGGGCGGCTGTTTAACAGTAGCTCTCACAATGATAACCATCCAGCATTAAGTAGTGACAAGGCAAAAGGAGCTATTGGTGAGATGAGAGCAGCTTCATGGGTTAACGCTATCACCAAGGATAAAGATGTCTTGCTGAATAGCGTGTTAATTCCTAACAACAATTCAATAAGCG
>CAYZUM010000232.1:0-4922 GCA_964481455.1 uncultured Methylomonas sp.
GAATGAAGGTGACAGGAGTCCCTGAATTTCACGAAGTAGCATGGCGCGCCTGTTAGCGTGATCAATAAAATAATTTAAAAACAATATGATACATAACATTTGAGTCTAGAGTTTTTTCTAAAAAATAACCATTATTTTCGCTATTATTCTTAGATTTAAGGGTCGTTTTCTTGAAGAACTCAGTAAGTACTCATGCAAAATTGATTTAACTTTTTTGAAAAAAGATAAAATCTCCAGTTTTTAGTATGATTTTTGAGAATTTGAATATATTTTTACAAAAAAATAGGAATTTTTATTGAAAATGATAAATTTCTACCCTCGTAATTTTAGTTAAAATAATAATGCCTGAGTACTTAATAGCGACGTTGTTGCGGTATTTTAACTCTCGAAAACGGGTTACAAATAGTGCTACAGAGCTGATTAAATACTATATAACTAATTGATTATTATTTTAACCGTCACGCCAAAAGGAAAAGAGCCCTTTATAAACACCATAAGCCCATATGAACCAGACAACCTTTATTCCACAATATGCTTTATACTTTTTTTGCGCGCCCATAATTTAGGCAAGCGTAAGATAAATCCAAAAAATAAGCGAATATGCATGCCTGTTAACAGCACATTATCACGCCCATATTTAAACTGACTCACTCCCCCTTCTTCTTTGGAGATATACCGTACTGGCGTCGCAATATTGATTATGGAGACCCCCTGCCAGGCCATTCGCACAGCCATTTCAGGTTCAAAGTCAAATCGACGCGCCCAGATAGTAGATTGCATAACTGAAATCAAGTCGTCTATAGGATACACTCGCATACCAAATAAAGAGTCATGAATACCCCAGCCAAGTGTTTCTAAATTTGCCCACCAATTTGAAATTCGCCTACCTTTCACTCGAATCATCGGTGCAGAATCATCAAAAAGGGGCTCACCTAAAATCATAGCCTCCGGATTCGCTGCTGACTTTTGCATATATTTGCAAATATAGCTGGCAGGGTGCTGATGGTCTGCATCCATCGTCAAAACATGTGTATAACCAATTTCTCTAGCGAGGGAAACACCCTTTAGTATCACTGCACCTTTACCGCTATTCTGCGGATACCTGATGACAAACAAACCCTCAGAATATTGTTTTTGCAAGGGCTGTAATAAAGCTTCACTGCCATCATCACTACCATCAAGGATTACCCAGACGGGCTGCCAACATTGCAACACTTCCTCTACCGTTATTTTTAACAATACACCGGTATTATAACTAGGGATAATAACGAGATGACTGCTCGTCAAATCTGACAGATCATTCATAACTTAATTTTTTGCTGTTCTGCGCAAAGGGTGAGGACTTGATAACTCATCAATATATTTTTTTTCTAAACGCTGACTGAATGCCTGCGCTGTCTCATCGGCATTAATTCTTATGGGCTCACCGACTTTGATGGTAATTTTTAACGGAAAATCTGGTTTCTTATATAAAGGCCAGCCTTTTTCATAAAACCGGGTATTACTGCGGATAAAAACTGGTATCACAGGCACTTCTGCCTGCTTAGCTAAAACTGCAATACCGCCTTTTAAAGGGTTTAGCCACTGAGCATTTGTTTTGGTCCGCGTTCCTTCAGGAAACATTAAAAGTTGTTCATTTTTTTTAAGTTGTGCAATAGTTGACTTTAACATTTGACTAATAGAGTTAATGGGAATATAGCCTGCAAGTCGCGCCCCCCCCCCTAATAGTGGGTTTCTCAAAATACTTCCTTTCATAATACAGATCAGTCGTGGTACTTGTGCAATGATAAACACTACATCCCATAAGGCTAAATGGTTAGGAGCAACAATCATAGCTCCCTGCTGTTTTGCCAGTATTGCTAACGCCTGATCATCTAAAATGAGTAACCCTGTGACTTTCAAAAAAAGAATAAAAAACTGAAAACTTTTTTGAATCAGAAATCGCCCGCAGTGCAAACCATACTGCTGTGGTAAAACCCAGGCTAGTGCTACCGCGACTAAGGAAACAATTATGCCTGTCACCGCCCAGTATGCAAGCCCTATAAAAAGTAAAAACCACTCCCAACAATATTTAACCACAGATATTCCTAATCAATTTGATGGATATAAGTCTTTGTTTTACTCATCCAGATCATGATGCTTGAAAACAAGAATAATAGACTGACACTAAAAAATATCAATTTTGTATCAAAGGACAGTATCCATAAAGAGCTACATAATTCAAGCAAAATTAAGGCAATAAGCAAATAACTAATATGCAAACTTTGCATACGGCTACATAAATAAGCTCCCAGCGGGGCACCTACAACGACAACGGGAACAGCCGCTAACCAATAGGCACGTACCTGCTCATTCACACCGTCAAATACAAAAAGCTGCATGCATATTCCAAACACCGAATGTATGGCCATAATAATGACCGAGGTGGGTGTCGCAATACCTTCGCAGATGCGAAATAATAAGACCAGTACTGTAAAACAAAGCATATCAATTCCACTGCCCACTAACGCTGATATCATGCCTCCCGATACGCCTACAGTGAATAAAATAACGACCTCATTCCGGGTCATCTCAGGCATGTTAATATTTCTCAAACGGAGACCAGAATTTAAGTAAATCATCGTTACTGCCAAACTTACTGCCATCACGGTAAATAACATCCTGATAAAACTGGCAGCTAATAAGTTGGTTAACGCTATAGAGCCTATTATAAAACCAAAGATACCTCCAAAACTAACCCAGGCGATGACTTCCCATAACACTTTAACACGCATCATTAAAATAGCTACCGAAGCCGCAACCATCCCTACGCTCTGTATTGCCAATGAGAAAACTTGTGCATCTTTCGGTGAAATATGTAATAACTTTGTAAAGACTGGAAATGCAATTGCGCCTCCTCCTTCGCTGGTTGCGCCTGCAATAAATGACCCAAATATCATGGTTACCGTCACTTGCCAGTCATTTTCAATCACTAAATAACTGTCAGGATAAGTATATAGGCCCCATCCTCCCCATATGGCAAGTGCAAAGAGTATATTTAATAGATAGGCAGGGCTCTTTTTTTCTATGAAACTGATCATAATACTCTGAGTGTAGACTCACAATAACCATGAAAAAATGGTTAAAATCAGTCTTTAAAAAGCTTAGGAAGCGGGCTTGATAGCCTAAACAAACCCAGGAATGGGAATCAAATAAGTTGTGCATTCTGGCTTGTCTTTTTGCTCGCCGTCTGCGCTACGGAAATAGTTACGTAGCCTGCTATGCGCCTATTGCCACGCCTTGAAGGCAAACAAAAATACTGCGCCATCATTGCACAACTTATTCAATGCTCATTCCCAAGGAAATATGTAGACTTAAGGTAACTCGCAATAAATAAACCACCCATATTGCGCAGGATTTTTGTTCGTCTTCAAGGCGTAGAAGACGGACAAAAAAACAAGCAAGGTGGGTGGGTGTTGCGAGTTACCTAAGCTAACGCTCCATTTTATCGGTTATTTAAAGAGTTTGGTACTAGCAAGGGAAATTAAAATTATCTTTCTCACACAATAACAGTATGAATGGAGATAAAATAACGTGTGCCTTTGACGCAGGATTTTTGCACGTCTTCGAGGCGTGGTAATAGGCGCATAGCCAGCGACTTAACTGTTTCCGTCACAAAGAAGACGGACAAAAAGACACGTCAAGTGTGCCCGTTATCTTGTCACGTTCCGATGCATTCATTCGCTTTTAGAAGGCGCATGAAATAACCTGGCTATTATGTTAAGACGGAACAGGATCATATTTTCAATTAGTAGGAGCGCTCTTCAGCCATGAAATGTATTTATCTCAACGCAACTGAAGACCGCTTCTACAACGCATGAAATGTCCCGCCTTAACTGCGTAGCCAATAACGTGAAAAACTTTAACCCGCTCTATGACTCATTTTTACGGTAGTGGGTCAAACCTGTGGTTTTAATATTCTCCCTATTACGTTAACCCTTATATCTCGAACTATTGCATAACTTGTAACTAAACAATCATCACAGGTTTGACCCACTACCATTTTTACCAACCCGCTTAAGTTTACCACTGGAAGTCTGGGCGATTTCCTCAACTTGCATGAGTCGTTGAGGGATTTTATAGCTAGATAATTGTTTACGACAAAAGCGCAATACAGCCTCCACATCTAACTGCCTGTTTTCCTCAGCAACGACTTCAGCGCAAACAATTTCACCCATTAGTTGATGAGGCTGAGAGAATACGTGTGCAGCCACAATTGCATCGTGAGACTCCAGTACTGCCTCAACTTCTTCAGGAAATGCTTTATTACCAGACACGTTAATCATGGTTTTTTCGCGTCCACATACAACGAGTCTGCCATCCTTTTGTCCTCTTGCAAGGTCGCCTGTCATAAACCAGCCATTCATCATGACCTGTTCAGCAGTTTGCCAGGGTTTAAGGTATCCATCAAACATACCAGGACCGCGTATAGCCAACCGCCCCAACTCTTCAGTAGCGACAGGCATATTATTCTTATTGAATAATTCAATAGAAAAACCAATGGCTGGAAAACCGACACTTTGAGGGCTTTTTTCATCACCTGACAAGTGATTCAGCAAAGGCAAGCCAATTTCAATAATGCCGTAGGCTTGAGTAATCTGTAGCTTAAATCGTTTTTCAAAGCTCTCAGAAATAGTGAGCGGCAAACCAGCAGAGGTCGAAATAGCACACTTCAGACTAGGCATTTTCTGATCGGATATATCTGCTGCTAGTAAGCGATAATGCATAGGAGATGCATACAGCATTGTGGCGCAATTTTGATTGGCCGCATGAATGATCGTCTGAGCCAGTAAATCCTTACACACGACAATGCTACAGCCACAACGAATATAAACCAGAATGGTGACTAAAAAATGAAAGGCCATCGGCAACACCCATAAAAC
>CAYZUM010000233.1:0-4866 GCA_964481455.1 uncultured Methylomonas sp.
GCCTGCTATGCGCTTATTTACGCGCCTCGAAGACGAACAAAAATCCTGCGTTAAAGGCACGCGTTATTTTATTCCCATTCCTAAGCATACTTCGCGCAACTAAGAATATCAGGTATAGACTGAATACTTTATCGTATATTTCCTTTTTCCCTGTCTTTAAAACACCACACCTGCTATGATGGGGGAATTTTTTAGGTATTTTAAAGAGCAATATACAGATGGCAAAAGAAGATCAGATTGAAATGGACGGTACAATTACCGAAACCCTTCCCAACACAATGTTCAGAGTTGAATTAGAAAACGGGCACATAATAACAGCACATATTTCCGGAAAAATGCGTAAGCACTATATTCGAATCTTAACAGGTGACAAGGTTAAAGTAGAAATGACACCTTACGATTTAAGCAAAGGTCGCATCACATTTCGTATGCGTTAAAGCCTATTCTTTATCGCAAACCAATTTATTAATTTTTTTCGGGAATACTCAACTGCTTACTCTCTATGGTAAATGCCAGTTCTTTATCCCGTACTGATACATGAACATGCCCACCCTGATTCAGCTTGCCAAATAGCAGATCATTTGCCAAAGGCTTTTTAATTTTATCCTGAATCAGACGTGCCATAGGTCTTGCTCCCATTTTGGGGTCACAACCACGCTCAGCTAACCACAGCCTAGCTTCTGCATCTAGACTGAAAGTCACATTCTTATCGAGCAACAAAGTTTCTAGTTCAAAAATAAATTTATCAACAACATTCCCTACAATAGAAATATCTAACGGCTTAAATTGAATAATGGTATCCAGCCGATTTCTGAATTCGGGCGAAAAAGACTTCTCTATAACACGCATACTGTCGCTCGAATGCTCTTGCTGAGTAAAACCAATCGAAGCTCGACTACCTTCTTCCGCGCCAGCATTCGTAGTCATTACAACAATAATATTTCTAAAGTCAGCTTTACGTCCATTGTTATCCGTTAAAGTTCCATGGTCCATCACTTGTAATAATAGATTAAAGACATCGGGATGTGCTTTCTCTAATTCATCCAGTAATAACACAGCATGAGGATGCTTATTGACTTGTTCAGTTAATAACCCCCCCTGATCGTAACCTACATACCCGGGGGGAGCACCGATTAAGCGAGATACGGTATGACTCTCCATATATTCAGACATATCAAAACGGATTAACTCCACCCCCAAAAGCTTTGCTAACTGCCTGGTTACTTCTGTCTTACCGACTCCTGTTGGACCCGCGAATAAAAATGAACCAATCGTTTTCGTCGTATCCCGTAAACCAGCTCTAGATAAGGTGATCGCAGAAGATAAAGCAGCAATCGCTTCATCCTGACCAAATACCAGCATTTTCAAATTCTTCTCAAGATTTTTTAACTTATCTTGGTCATCTGTCGAAACTGATTTGGGGGGTATTCTGGCAATTTTAGCGACAACATCCTCAATGGCATGAACATCAATCAAATTGTTACGTAAATCTTCTGGCACCAAACGCTGTTTAGCGCCTGCCTCATCAATCACATCGATTGCTTTATCAGGTAAAAAACGGTCAGTAATATGTCTGGCTGATAATTCAGCGGCCACGCGCAAACTTTCTAAACTATATTGCAATTCGTGGTGCTCTTCAAACCGACTCTTTAGACCTTTTAAAATAAGGAATGTCTCATCGATTGTTGGCTCCACTACATCCACCTTCTGAAAGCGCCGAGCTAATGCGTGATCTTTTTCAAAAATGCCACGATATTCCTGATAAGTTGTTGAACCTATACAGCGTAAGTGCCCCGAAGCCAAAGCGGGTTTAATTAAATTAGAAGCATCCATCACACCGCCTGACGCAGAGCCCGCGCCGATAATAGTATGAATCTCATCAATAAACAAAATCGCATGCGAATCTTCTTTAATCTGGTTCATTAACGATTTTAGCCGTTTTTCAAAGTCACCACGATATTTGGTCCCTGCGACTAAAGCGCCTAGGTCGAGTGAATAAATGACACAGTCCAGCAAAATATCGGGGATATCTTCTTCCACAATCTTCTTTGCCAATCCTTCCGCGATGGCTGTTTTACCAACGCCTGCCTCACCCACTAACAGAGGATTGTTTTTACGACGGCGACACAACACCTGAATAGTACGCTCTACCTCCTCTTCTCGCCCTATTAATGGATCAATACGCCCCTCTAGGGCCTCTTGATTGAGGTTGGTTGTATATTTATCCAGAGAACTCTCTGCAGCCTCCTTCCCCGCATTCGCAGGATTTTCCTTTTGCTCAGGACTCTCCTGCTCTGTTTTTGAGAGTCCATGTGATAAATAATTCACCACATCTAATCGCTGAATATCCTGTTTATTCAATAAATAAACGGCATGCGAATCTTGCTCACTAAACAGAGCAACCAACAAGTTAGCCCCATCAACCTCTTTTTTATCCGAGGCCTGAGCATGAAAAACAGCTCTTTGTAAAACGCGTTGAAAACCAAGTGTGGGTTGAGTTTCTCGCCGTCCTTCATCGGACAGCAAACTAATTGTTTCATCAATAAACTGGGTCAAGTCGCTACGTAGAGCGGGTATGTCGCAGACACATTCAGACAACACATGAATCGCATTGGCATTATCCAGTAATGCTAATAACAAATGCTCAACAGTGATAAACTCATGCCGTTTTTCATGCGCCGATACAAACGCCAAATTTAAGGTAACTTCAAGATCTTTACTTAACATAATAAGAGCTCCATACGCTTTACTTAAGCTTCTTCCATCGCACACATTAGTGGATGTTGATTTTCACGTGAATAATTGTTCACTATCTCAACTTTTGTTTCCGCCACATCTTTTGAAAATACACCACACACCCCTATACCCTGAGTATGTACATGCAACATAACCTGCGTTGCTGAATCCTCTGTCATCGAAAAAAAATCAACCAATACCTCTATCACAAAGTCCATTGGCGTGAAATCATCATTTAAAAGAATCACTTTAAATAAGGGCGGTTTTTTTAATTCTGGTTTTGTTTCCTGTACAGCGATCGCATCATCATAATCTGTGGAAGGGTTTAAGTCACTCATCTGAATTTACACTATAAATATATTAGATTATAAATATTATTGTTGAGGTAAAATTCTCAATTTCAATTCTTTATCAAGTATAATAGCCTTAAATCAGCAAGACCACAGCCCTTTTTTTAAAACTATCGGAAAATCCATGGTTTGGAAACCTCATGTCACCGTTGCAGCGGTTATTCAACAGCAACATCGATTTCTTTTAGTCGAAGAACAAACCCCTAACGGACTGGCATTTAACCAACCTGCAGGGCATCTGGAGCCAGGAGAAAGTCTGGTTGATGCAGTGCAGCGAGAAGTCAACGAAGAAACCGCATGGCAATTTAAGCCAGAGTATATTACCGCCATTCAGCTATGGCGAAAAAAACCTGACCAGCCTAGTTTTCTGCGTGTCTGTTTTGTCGGCAAATGCCATGATTTTCAAGCAGAGCAAATTCTTGATGATGGCATTATTGCAACGCACTGGCTAACACGTCATGAAATTGTTGCAAAAAAATCTCAATTACGTAGCCCCTTGGTGCTCACCACTATCGACCAATACCTACAAGGTGAGCATTACCCGCTTAGCTTATTGAAAACCTATTTAGATCTAGAATAAATAATGAGTAAAAATATCATCGTCGGCATGTCTGGCGGCGTAGATTCATCAGTCACAGCAGCTTTACTATTAGAACAGGGCCACAAAGTGACTGGCGTATTTATGAAAAACTGGGATGAAGATGATGGCACCGAAGAATGCACTGTAATCCAAGACCTTACTGATGCTCAACAAGTCAGCGACACACTCGGTATCGAATTAAAAACGGTTAACTTTGCCAGTGAATACTGGGACGATGTCTTTGAAGTCTTTCTTGCAGAATTTTCAGCTGGGCGAACCCCTAACCCAGATATATTGTGTAATAAACATGTAAAATTTAAAGCTTTCTTAGATTATGCGATAGAGGACCTCGGCGCTGAATATATAGCGACAGGTCACTATGCGCGTATTGGAGAAAATGAGGGTAAATTCACTTTGCTCAAAGGTCTAGATCCAGGCAAAGAACAAAGTTACTTCTTGTACACACTAGGTCAACGGGCTTTATCAAAAACCTTATTTCCAATAGGTCATCTACATAAAACTGAAATCCGCAAAATTGCAGAAAAATATGGCTTTGCCAATCATCTTAAAAAAGATAGCACGGGTATTTGTTTTATTGGTGAGCGTAAATTTAAAGAATTTCTGCAACGCTACTTACCAACCCAGCCTGGTGAAATGCACACCCCCGAAGGTCAATATATCGCTCAACACTCAGGACTGATGTATTACACCTTAGGTCAACGACAGGGACTCGGCATTGGCGGCGTTAAAAACGCCCCCGATGGGCCTTGGTACGTTCTGGATAAAGACCTGGAAAACAATATTTTAATGGTTGGCCAAGGCCACAACCACCCATTAATGCTGCATAATATTCTGCAAGCGAATCAACTAGACTGGTGTAGTAACAAGCCTTTAACAGAAACGCTTCACTGTGCCGCTAAAACCCGATATCGACAAGCCGATCAGATCTGTACAATTATTCCTCTCGCTGAAAACAGAGTGAAAGTCATTTTCGATCAGCAGCAAAGAGCGATCACACCGGGGCAGTCTGTTGTCTTTTATGATGACGAAGTGTGCTTAGGGGGAGGAATTATTGAGACTAAATATAATGCTTAAGGACCTAAAAAGCGCTGCCCACCCTACAAGGTATACTGCCCCTTAGATATTTTTTTAGAGCAGGAGATTAAAATATGGTTAAAATTACTCAATTATCTCAATTAG
>CAYZUM010000234.1:0-4864 GCA_964481455.1 uncultured Methylomonas sp.
AATGAAGGTGACAGGAGTCCCTGAATTTCACGAAGTAGCATGGCGCGCCTGTTTCCTTTATGAAGTTGATTAAGAGCGTGTAAGATATAAAATTGAAAACTTGGGGAGTGCCTTTAAAATCTTTAATAATGCAGGAACTAGCACAAAACAAACTGCGCATCTTTCGTGTGAAATCATTCGCACGATACAAAGTAAGGTAACTCGCAACAAATACCCCCCCCCCCATCTTGCTAGTCTTTTGTTCGTCTTCTGCGTTGTAGGAACAGTTTCGTAGCCAGCTATGCGCCTGTTACTACGCCTTGAATACGAACAAAAATACTGCCCAATATTGGACGTTGATTTATTTCCAGTTCCCTAAGTACTTGCACACAGAGAGTGGCTTAAATTAGTTTGTGCATACTTCATAGCAATAATCGTAGAGGCCTATGCATTGAATTCAGGTTTTACAGGCACAGACTAATGCCTGTTGTTTCCCTGCACAAATAAGGCCAACCATGCCAATTAACGAGACGTTAATATGTGTTCTGCTTCATGGTATTTCTGACTGCTGACAGCGACCACATGTTCAGGCAATCCTGGTCCTGGCGGAGTTTTATCCCAATCGAGTGTTTCTAAATAATCACGAATAAATTGTTTATCAAAACTAGGGGGGCTGATACCGACCTGATATTGATCAGCAGGCCAGAATCGAGAAGAATCAGGGGTTAGAGCCTCATCTATTAAAAATAATTTACCAGCATTATCTAAACCAAATTCAAATTTAGTATCGGCAATAATAATTCCGCGTTGTTTTGCATAGGCTGCTGCTGTCGTATAAAGCTCTAAGCTGGTATCACGAACTTTTTCAGCCATTTCGACACCTAGTAAAGGTATGGTCTTAGCAAAGGATATATTTTCATCATGATCCCCTACAGCTGCCTTTGTTGATGGAGTATAGATGGCTTCAGGGAGTTGCTGAGCCTGTTGTAGATTTTTAGCCAACTCAATACCGCAAACACTGCCAGATCTTTGGTAGTCTTTCCAGCCTGAGCCAATTAAATATCCTCGTACAATTGCTTCAACTGGTAAGGGGGTCAATTTTTTAACAATAATGCAGCGGCCTTCTATCTGGGCTCGCTCTATTGCATCAGGTACAACTTCTTCCAGACTAAGGTTCGCCAAATGATTCGGAATGATCGCTTGCATTTTCTCAAACCAGAAATTTGAGACAGAGGTCAGTACTCGGCCTTTGCCCGGAATTGGATCAGGTAACACGACATCAAAAGCTGATAGGCGATCAGTAGTGACAATAAGTAAGTGATTATCATCTACCTCATAAATATCGCGTACTTTCCCGCGTGCACGAAGTTTCAAACTGGAGATAGAAGATTCAAATAAAGCAGCTGGAGCTTTCATAGTACCTGAGAAGTGAATAGAATAATTCGCTCATTTTATATGAATATTCGTCTGACAGGCTAATTTATGAACTATACAAAGCAAAATAAAGTAATGCAGTGTAAATAGGTCAATAAAACTTATATATTGACTCCAATGTTAAATACTCTTGCGCAGACACTTACAGATAGGGTTATAAGCACGATATTCCTGCCGCTTCTAACAGGTGCAGGGCTATTTTGTTTTTAGCGACTAAGCGGCAACTATCGCTAAATCTTCATACAGGCGTTTCTTTTTCCAGCCTGCAAAAGCGCCATCATCGAAAGATTCGTCATAATCAATTGCATATTCGTAGCAACTTCTAAACAGGCGCGCCGTTCGGAAGGCGTGAAGCTCATCATCAGCTGTAATTGTATTTATATTGCCAACTTGAAATGTTTTATTCCGGGATTTTGAGTTACATACCCAGAAAACAGTGTAGCAAAGATAACTTTTATCTTTTCTTCTATCATATTTAATGGTGCGAGAAACGCCCGTTAAGCCAGTTGTTGTCTTGTTTTTGGGGGGCTTCAAGAAACGGGTTCTGCTGCCCTTGAGGGCAACTAGCATTTGATCTCGCCAGGCAATGGCAGCGGAAATAGATTTGTTTCTATTGCCCCATAATTTATGCGAAAAATAACGACTATTCTCTTTTCCGCGTCGTACGATACGGACTTGATAGCCGAAGGCATCAGGTTCGGTTATATGTTTATGCTTTATCATAATAAGGTTTTTTTTATGTATTTTGTTAAAAGAAAGTGACTATAAACTAATGCTAATGAATACAAGGTAGGCTTCCGTGCATTTCAGGAAATTCCATTTTGTAAAATTCTGATTGAAGAAATTATCAAGTTATTTATTAAAATAATGTAACTACTCAGGCTATGATTTATTGGGCTGTAGCGATTTTGGCACTTCATTTTGGATGATAAAGGCAGAGGAATAGGCGTTTTTAACTGTTCAGCTATTTTTTATGCCACAAATATCCCTACAACCAAGGAAACAATAGCCTGAGTAGTTACAAAATAATATTTTAATATTGTTGTATTTTAACAAAATTGTGCTATAGCTGCATTAGAATTGACGAATGTACAAACATTAAAAAGTGATAATATGCAAGCAGAGGCATTATTTGTATATCACAGGGCAATTTATCTAATGTGTTGCATAGGTTCAATCTGGTAGTACTTAAAAAATGGGTGCGTATTGCGACTGCTCATCCAGGCTGCATACTCAAGGAGAGGAGAGAGACCTAATGGCGGACAGCTTTTAGAATCGCCCTATCTACTCTTTAAGTTTTGCGGAAGCAAATTCTGCACCATTTTTTAGTAAATTGAAAAAATAATATTTACAAGTCGTTGAAGATTTACTTCACTCTCTGGCATGAAGGTGAACTTCAATCTATTCACAAAAACTATGAATACGCACTTTCCTGATTTAAGTCCGCTTTTCCTTGAAAACCTTAATGCATGAATACATATACCAGCAGACAACTGAAACGGTAGTTATACGTGCAATTAATTGCACGTATAAACTTGTACAAAGGCTTGATTTAAGGAATATTAAACCAGAGAATAACCTAGGAATGGGGATTTAATAACTTGTGCATTTAAACCTTAAGCCATTCAAGCTATTATTTTAAGTGTAGGTTGTGGGTGAGGCACGAACCCCAACTAGGGATAACACAAATCACAAAGTCCAGTTGCTTACAACACGATGAGACCTCTAGCGCCTGTGATATAGCTAGCGGCATAATGTTGGGGTTCGTACCTCACCCACAACCTACACAGAGCTTGTGCATATTTCAAGCTCCGGTATATAGACGGCAGTCAGTGCACATGTTATTAAATTCTCATTCCCTAGTGTTATAGTAAAGAATACCTTGTTTTCACTAGTAAAAACAAGATATTTTTTAGAGATTTGAGAAATACCAAGCAATTTAGTGTAGAATTCCTCAAATCCACTCTATCGTGGGTATCATTAAGGTTTTTTCTACATCAAAATACCAAGTTTAAGGAGACACTCATGAGTGTATTAGTAGGTAAGCAAGCACCAGATTTTACGGTTCCTGCTGTTTTAGGTAACGGTGAAATTGTTGATTCTTTCAGCTTTTCAGATGCAACAAGTGGCAAATATGCGGTTGTCGTATTTTATCCATTAGATTTCACTTTTGTTTGCCCTAGCGAACTTATCGCTCTGGATCACAGAATGGATGACTTCACCAGCCGTGGTGTTGAGGTGATTGCTGTTTCAATTGATTCACATTTTACTCATAATGCATGGAGAAATACAGCGATCAATGATGGCGGGATTGGTCCTGTTCGTTATACGATGGCTGCCGATATGGCTCACTCAGTTGTAAAAGACTACGATGTTGAAGCAGATGCACCCGCAGTAGCTTACCGTGGTAGCTTTTTAATTGATAAAGCGGGCATGGTTCGTCATCAAGTCGTAAATGATCTACCTTTAGGGCGTAATATTGATGAAATGTTGCGTATGGTTGATGCATTACAATTCCATGAAGAGCATGGTGAAGTATGTCCAGCAGGCTGGAACAAAGGTGATGCAGGTATGAATGCATCTCCAGCAGGTGTTGCTTCATACTTAAGTGAGAATTCTGACAAGCTATAAGTCGTTTAATGACAAAAAAGCGGGCTATCGTAAAGAGAGTCCGCTTTTTTTCTGACCAGAGGAACGGACATTCACCCCGTCGAAAAGGAAACAGTGCTGGCTCACCTGGCGTTTGCTAAGGTAACTCGCAATAAATAAACTACCCATATTGCGCAGGGTTTTTGTTCGTATTCAAGGCGTAGAAATAGGCGCATAGCAGGCTACGTAACTATTTCTACAACACTGAATATGGACAAAAAGACAAGCAAGATGGGTGGGTTATTTATTGCGAGTTGCCTAAGCACTTTTTTTAGCTAGCATTTTTAATAGCTGTAAACGTGTAAAGTAAACGGTAACGCAGGCAATAATAATAGCGATAAAGGTTTCTCCGATAAGCACCCAGGCCATTGCAAATCCTAGCATATAGCCAACGATACCCACAATAGCCCACCTTATACCATTTTCTCCATGTTTCTTCCCAGTTTGATAAAACACAACGGCTGTTATAATTGCAACCAGCTTGATTAAAATTAACATTATTGATTCCTATTTTGTTAGTCAAGGTAAAACACTATAAAATGACTTGGTACAGTGTTTTTGAAATTTTGCAACGCGCATAAAAAAATTGCGGATTGATGCGCAAGGCTCGAATTTGTCGAACCTGAAAATCTGGCGTAATAAATTTGAAGAAGTTATTTCATGCATGTTCCTGATAGTTTTTACAACACTTTAACGTAATTTTGAATTGTTGACTTGTTTTTATCGTGCTCTTATTATTTTTCCTAGCTATTTAGGAATGGGAATTGAATAAGTTGTGCAATTATGACGCAGTATTTTTGTT
>CAYZUM010000235.1:0-4849 GCA_964481455.1 uncultured Methylomonas sp.
CATCTTCAACGTGCTGATAATTTGCCATCTTTTTCCCGCAGTCCACTTTCGCCTCCTCAAATGCTTCTAACTGTTTCTGCAAATTTTCTTTAGTCCGTGCATTATTAAAGACTCGGAACCTTTCAGCCTCCTTGGTGATCGTTTCATAAGCCTGACTTTCAAGCGTTCGTAACAGCTTCGTTAGCCCACAGGATTCATGAAAAGGGTCCGAACACCAGATTAGATTGCTTTGAAACTGCTGATCACCTTGCACGATGCCTACGCCTCGGTCACTGGCAAGGCCTTGAGAAAAATATCATTTCTTTCAATCGACTTGAAATGTTCTTTCCAGGTATCAGACTGGCAATTACTGGCTATCTCAGTCTTTAATATAGCCGTGCTGACAGGATCAATCGTCACTAAAATAGGCAAGCCGCAAGCGTATATTTCATCGCTCAAATAGAAGACCTGTAAAGGGTTAGGGTGTTAGGCAAGCGGGGAACCAAAATCCTTGAGGTGTTGACTAACCATACTGGCAAAATAATCAGAATAGCCTTGCATGTGCAAGATTTCGGATATACCTGACAGAGATACATTCCCCGCTAGTCGTAGCAAAACGATGGCAGAATCAAGCTTTAAACGGTGTGGAGGGAGATCAATTTCTTGGTAGTCACTCAGGCGTTCATTCAAGCACAGTACCGCTGAACCGATCATTTGATAGAGAAAGGTTCTTGATATGTTATAGTGCCGTGAAAGTGCTGTTCTTATCCCATAGACTCCTTCGCAGGATAAGGCGAGTATGACAATATTTAAACGCGTTTGAGTGTCTAGGTTTTTGCGTCTGGTGAATTTGATAAGGTGGGTCTCTTGCTATATTTAAGATTGGCGTGATTCTTGCCGGAATTACACGCGTTTGCAAGCGTTTTTTCCAAGAGTGTCCACTGGAAAATGAAGGGAGCCGCAAGATGGATGGGGTATTTATTGTAAGTTACCTTAAGGAGTGGGAATTGAATAAGTTGTGCCATTATGACGCAGTATTTTTGTTTGCCTTCAAGGCGCGGTAACAGGCGCATAGCTAGCTACGTAACTGTTTCCGCAACGCAGAAGGCGAACAAAAAGACACGTCAGAATGCACACGTTATTTGATTCCCATTCCTAAGTCCGTAAAGCCGTATCGTAGACTAGAATAACGCTAGCGTTTTCGGAGCAGCCAATAAGGCCGCTAATCTAAAGAGATAAAAGCCCTCTTACCATCAGTTGCCCGATAGTGGAAGTAAAAGCCACACCGGCTTGATATAGGGAGCTCCTTGCCAAGGAGGGGACTGAACAGTGACAGTAGAAACAGAGAAGGTATCAAGATGAATTAATTTTAGGCAATCTGTCAGCACACTTTATATTGTATAATCTACACTATTTTTAACCCCTCACCCTTAATGAGTTTTATGGATTATTTATTAGCGAATACACCTTTAGATACACTGGAAACTGAATGCCTGATTGTAGCTATTTTTGAAAATCAACAACTAAGCCCTGCGGCACAATCACTGGACTCTCTGACTAATGGTTTAATTACTGACATTTTGCAACGCGGTGATATTAAGGGTAAAGTTGCCAATACCTTGCTCATAAATTATTTACCGTATGCTCCCATTAAACGTGCTTTATTAGTGGGTTTAGGCAATGCTGATCAATTAAGCAATAAAAAATACCGTAAAGCAGTTGCCAGTGCTGCCAATACACTAAAAACAACACAGATTAACAGTGCAGTGTGTTGCCTAGCTGAAAATAATGTGACTGGGCAAAATATTGCCTGGAATGCACGCCAGATTGTTGAAGCTTTTGATGCTCCGTTCTACCAGTTCAATGATTGTAAAAGTAAACCTGCCGATAAATTCACTCTAAATTCGGTCAGTATACATAGCTTAATCGAGAATGAAGCAGTACAAACGGGTATCAATCAGGGCCTTGCAATTGCTCATGGTGTTAGTCTTGCCAAACATGTATCTGATTTACCCGGCAATCTTTGTACTCCGACTTACCTTGCCGAGAAAGCTATCAAGATAGCAGAACAATACACTAGTTTAACGGCTGAAATCCTGGAAGAAGCCGAAATGGAAAAACTTGGCATGGGATCGTTCCTTTCTGTTAGCAGAGGAAGCCGTCAACCAGCCAAGTTAATTACTTTAGAATACCAAGGTGCAGATGCCAGCACACAGCCCATTGTGTTTGTCGGTAAAGGCTTAACCTTTGATGCCGGAGGTATTTCATTAAAACCTGGAGCAGGCATGGATGAGATGAAATATGATATGTGCGGCAGCGCAGCAGTTCTCGGAACTCTACAAGCGGCTGCGGAACTAAAATTACCCCTAAATATAGTGGGTATCATTCCTTCTTCTGAAAATATGCCCGATGGAGATGCCAATAAGCCAGGCGATATAGTGACTAGCATGGCTGGCTTGACCATCGAAATTTTAAATACTGATGCCGAAGGTCGTTTGATTCTCTGTGATGCCCTCACCTACGCTAAAAAGTATAATCCTGATGTCGTCGTTGATATGGCAACCTTAACAGGTGCCTGTCTAGTCGCACTAGGTCGTGTGCCCAGTGGTTTACTAGGTAATGATGATACCCTTTGCAATGCTTTGCAAAGGGCGGGGGAATCTTCTCTGGATAGCGTCTGGCGCTTACCTTTATGGGATGAATATCAGGACCAGTTAAAATCAAATTTTGCCGATATTGCTAATATTGGGGGGCGTGATGCAGGTACCATTACTGCGGCTTGCTTTTTGTCTCGTTTTACTGAAGATTTTCAATGGGCTCATCTGGATATTGCCGGTACGGCGTGGAAAACGGGTGAAGCGAAAGGCGCAACTGGGCGGCCAGTCCCTTTATTGGTGCAGTATTTATTAGATCGCGCAGATGCTGCCTAAAGTTAATTTTTATGTTTTGTCGTCCCAGTCTGAACAGGGACGACAGGCATTTGCCTGTAAATTAGCTGAAAAGGCTTTTCGCTTGGGTTTTAAAACCTATATCTTAACCAATACTTTGCCCCAAGCCCAGCAAATGGATAAGTTACTCTGGACTTTTCGCGCACATAGTTTTATAGCGCATGAAATTTATCAAGATCGCTTACCCAGTACGGCTAATGCCGTTATAATTGGTACGCAACAGCCTCCTGCACCCTGGCAACATACCCTGATTAATTTATCAAACGACTGCCCTGAGAAAATAGCCCAGGCAGAGCAGATTTTTGAGCTACTTGATAATGATGAATCACAAAAACAGGCGGGAAGACTACGCTATCGTCATTACCAGACATTGGGTATTACACCTAATACCCATAAAATGTAAATCATTGAAAGTCGGATTAGAGTATCTAACATAATATACCCCGACACAGAGGTTGGATTGAATGTTTTGTCAACTTAGAAGTGAGAATTTAATAACATGTTCATTAACTATCATCCCCTTAGCTTGAGCTTCAAATATGCACAAACTATAGGTAGGTTGTGGGTGAGATACGAACCCCAACATGATGCCGCTAACTTTATAACTCATGCCCGGGTTGCCACATGTGTTAAGCAACAGGTTGTTGTGATTGTACTATCCCTTGTTGGGGTTTGTGCCTCACCCACAACCTACACTTATAACAATAGTTTGAATGGCCTGGGGTTTAAAGGCATAAGTGATTAAATCCCCATGCCTTAACTTGTTATGTCTCCACAACAAAACCCAATCCAGGCTATATCGCCCCTTATTATTCTCTATAAACCCTTTATTAAACCGCATTCATGGAAAAAACATATAACCCTGCTGCCATCGAACAACGCTGGTATTCTACCTGGGAAGAAAAAAACTACTTCGCTCCAAAACAGGAAGGTGAATCCTATTGCATTATGATTCCTCCCCCCAATGTCACTGGTAGTCTACATATGGGGCATGCGTTTCAAGATACCATTATGGATACCTTAACCCGCTACCACCGTATGAAGGGTTATAACACTTTATGGCAACCGGGTACCGACCATGCGGGTATTGCCACACAAATGGTGGTCGAACGGCTGATCAATAAAGAAGGTAAAACACGACATGATTATGGGCGTGATAAATTTATTGAGCGTATCTGGGATTGGAAAGAAGAGTCCGGTGGTACGATCACTCAACAGCTACGTCGCATGGGTGCCTCTTTAGACTGGTCGCGTGAACGTTTCACCATGGATGATGGACTTTCTGAAGCGGTTAAAGAGGTTTTTGTCAGTTTATATGAAGAAGGCTTGATTTATCGAGGTAAACGCTTGGTAAACTGGGATCCGGTATTACATACCGCCGTATCAGACCTGGAAGTCCTCTCCGCAGAAGAAAATGGCTCTATGTGGCATATGCGCTACCCGCTTTCCAGTGGCACGGGTCATTTGGTTGTGGCCACCACGCGCCCTGAAACGATGCTGGGAGATGCCGCTGTTGCCATTCACCCCAATGATGAACGCTATAAACACTTACTTGGCGAATTTGTTAAATTACCACTATCAGGCCGTTTAATTCCCATTATTGCGGATGACTATGTAGACCCAGAATTTGGGACGGGTTGCGTCAAAATCACCCCGGCACATGACTTTAATGACTATGAAGTCTGGACACGGCATAAAGATACCTCCTCAATCCGGGATCAGGATCATGGTGGTTTAATTAATATTTTTACCGCTGATGCGGCCATACGCGCGAATGAAGAAGATGAAAATGATCTCATCCCAAGCGCATATATTGGTTTAGATCGTGTTGCCGCGCGCAAACAAATTGTAGCGGATTTAGATGCTCAGGGGTTATTGGAAAAAGTTGAAGACCATAAACTGATGGTGCCTCGGGGTGACCG
>CAYZUM010000236.1:0-4834 GCA_964481455.1 uncultured Methylomonas sp.
TATACTATGAGGAGAAAACGCCAGATATTTTTTGAAGATAAAATCCAAAAACAGGTAATAACTACTAACAGATAATATCAGTACTTCGACAGCCTACGGTCAGTCCCCCCTCCTTAACAAGGAGGGGTTAGGGGAGGTTTTTAGAAAAATTCCTTTTAATCCCTATCGCTTTCATAGGGAGAGGTAAACAATTATAAATAAAGGGTACAAATCAAAAAACTTCATGCTCTGCGGCGCAAAAAAAAATGGCAAATAGGGAAAAGCTATTGTCATGCCTATTTACGCTGCGCCCTGCTGAATGTTAGAATAGGCTTTATCAACCACGCTTTTTCCTCACTATGTCAGTGGATTCTATATCCCCCTCTTTACCATCCGATGCGTCACCAGTACGGTTACGCGAAATTCCTTACAATTACACATCATTTTCAGACCGCGAAATTGTTATTCGTTTGTTAGGGGATGATATGTGGCAGGTTCTTAATTCATTGCGTGATGAACGCGTGACAGGACGTTCTGCGCAGATGCTGTTTGAAGTCCTCGGCGATATCTGGGCCGTGCAACGTAATCCCTATCTTGAAGATGATTTACTTGACAATCGCAAACGCCGTAAGTCTTTGCTTGATGCCCTACGCCATCGCCTGGGGCAAATGAAAAAACGCCATAAAGAGTATGAAGCTGATCATCCTGACCGGGTTCATCGAGTCTCTCAACTAATAGAGTCTGCTTATAAAGCAGTGAGTGACTTCGAAGCTCATTTTGAAAGTACGCAAAAATTGCGTCGTAAAACGCTATCACTCTTATCTAAACATACACGTAAAGATAATATCCGCTTCGATGGGTTTGCGCGTGTTTCTCATGTGACGGATGCGACGGATTGGCGAGTTGAATACCCTTTTGTTGTGCTTTACCCGCGAACCGAGAAAGAAATAGGCCTCTTGGTAAGCGATTGCTTTAAGCTGAATTTAACCATTATTCCTCGTGGTGGTGGTACTGGCTATACGGGTGGAGCAGTCCCCCTCACCCCAAACTCTGTCGTTATTAATACCGAGAAACTAATCGATATAGGGCACGTGGATCATAAAGCCAGTTTACCAGGTGTCGAGCAAAACTATGCAACCCTCCATACGGGTGCAGGCGTCGTCACACGTCGCGCTATGGATATTGCTGATGCGGCGGGTCTAGTGTTTGCCTGCGACCCTACGTCTGCTGATGCCTCTTGCATCGGAGGCAATGTCGCGATGAACGCGGGAGGGAAGAAAGCGGTTCTTTGGGGAACGGCACTAGACAATTTAGTCTCCTGGCGCATGGTGACACCGGATGGAAACTGGCTTGAAGTAGAACGCCTCAACCACAATCTAGGCAAAATTCATGAACAGCAAAAGGTTAGTTTTTTACTCAAGCGCTATGACCCCAGCAATCAGACACTATTATCTGAAGAGCAACTCGATATCCCGGGCTCGCAATTTCGTAAAGGCGAATTAGGTAAAGATGTTACCGATAAATTTCTAGGGGGTTTACCGGGCATACAAAAAGAAGGGTGTGATGGCATTATTACCTCTGCTCGCTGGATTTTGCATAAAATGCCACCCCAGGCGCGCACTTTCTGCCTGGAATTCTACGGACAAGTTCGTGAAGCGGTTCCAGCCATTCTCGAAATTCGAGATTATATCGCCAGTTTGCCAAAGACAGGTGAAAAACGGGTTATGCTGGCGGGCCTTGAGCACCTTGACGAACGTTATGTGAAAGCCGTAGGGTATGCGAGTAAGGCCAAACATCTGGGGCGGCCGAAAATGATTTTAATCGGCGATATCGTCGGTGATGATGAAAATCAGGTTGCGATTGTTGTTTCTGAAATAGTCCGTTTATGTAATGCAAGAGGCGCGGAAGGTTTTGTCGCTGTCAGCCCTGAAGCACGTAAAACATTCTGGCTAGACCGTTCACGGACTGCTGCTATCGCAAAACATACCAATGCCTTTAAAATCAATGAAGATGTGGTGATTCCTTTGCCGCGCATGGGTGATTATTGCGATGGCATCGAGCGTATTAATATCGAATTATCTTTAAGTAATAAATTACGTTTATGTGATGCGATTAGCCTGTTTCTACAAAGTGAGTTACCACTGCGTGAGTATGAAGATAACATCGACAAAGCCGAACTGATCGGCGACCGGCGTGAACTGGCTCTTGATGAAGTGGAACAGGTGCGGAAACGCTGGCAATGGCTGTATGACAATCTTGATCTTCCACTACCAGAAGCTGAAGCACTTTTTGACCAATACGGTATTCGTGTTAGCGAACTTAGCAGCCGGGCTGAACAGCCAACGCTATTCCACCGACTACAGGATCATTCGCTACGAGTATCCTGGAAACAGGAATTATTACCTAATTTGCATGAGATTTTCGAAGGTGATAATTTCCGCCTCATTTTAGAACGTATTGAAATGACTCATAAGGATGTCTTGCGGGGTCGCGTATTTGTTGCTTTGCATATGCATGCGGGTGATGGCAACGTGCATACCAATTTACCGGTCAATTCTGATCACTATGAGATGTTGCAAGAGGCGAATAAAGCCGTTGCTCGCATTATGGAACTAGCACGCTCCCTGGGTGGCGTTATCTCTGGCGAGCATGGTATCGGTATCACAAAATATGAATTCTTGCGCCCTGAAGAGTTGGCGGATTTCCACACGTATAAACAGCAAGTAGATCCAGAAGGTCGTTTTAATCTCGGCAAACTCATGCCTGGGGCTGATTTACGTGCCGCTTACACAACCTCATTTAGTTTGATGGGCTATGAATCACTGATTATGCAGCAAAGTGAAATTGGTGCCATCTCGGATTCTGTTAAAGATTGTCTGCGCTGTGGAAAATGTAAGCCCGTGTGTGCGACACATGTACCGCGTGCAAACATGCTGTACTCACCGCGTGATAAAATTTTAGCAACCTCATTGCTGATAGAGGCCTTTTTATACGAAGAACAAACCCGACGCGGCATTGCCATCAGCCACTGGGAAGAGTTTGAGGATGTGGCAGATCATTGCACCGTCTGTCATAAGTGCTATAACCCGTGCCCGGTTGATATTGATTTCGGCGATGTGTCAATGAATATGCGTAATCTACTGCGAAAAATGGGTAAGCAAAGCTTTAACCCTGTCAAAACAGCAGCGATTGCATTTTTATCTACTGGTCAACCCAATAGTGTTAAGATCATGCGTAAAGTGCTCATAGAATGGGCTTATAAAGCACAACGAATCGGTCACTTGTTGCTCAAACCCTGGAATAAAACACAGTTGATACATCCTCCCTCATCCACTGGAAAACCAGCGATTCAGGAATATGTTATCCATTTTACAAATCGTAAAATGCCAGGAAAACTCCCAACTAAAACATCACGAGCATTACTGGGTATTGAGAGTGATCAGATTGTGCCTATTATCCGTGATACCCAAAAAACCAGTATCGACTCTGAGGCCGTTTTTTACTTTCCGGGCTGTGGTTCGGAACGTTTATTTTCACAAGTCGGCTTAGCAACTCAGGCTATGTTGTATGAAATCGGCGTACAAACTGTCTTGCCACCTGGCTATTTGTGTTGTGGTTTTCCGCAACGCGCGGCGGGTCAGTTTGACAAAGCGGATCAAATCACTACGGATAATCGAATTTTGTTTCATCGCGTTGCAAACACCTTGAATTATCTTAATATAAAGACTGTCCTTGTGAGTTGTGGTACTTGCCTGGATCAGCTAGAGGATTATGAATTTGAAAAGATTTTTCCTGGCTGTCGAATCATTGATATCCACGAATATCTACTCGAAAAAGGTGTCAAACTTGAAGGTGTCAATGGTAATCAATATTTATATCATGACCCCTGTCATACGCCTTTAAAAGTTCAAGACCCGATGAAAACGGTGAATGGATTGATGGGAGCGACGGTCAATAAATCGGATCGTTGTTGTGGTGAGTCGGGCACTCTAGCTGTCGCACGACCGGATATTTCTACTCAGGTTCGCCATCGTAAAGCCGATGAATTACGTAACGACACAGCCAAATTACGTGCAAATGGTCATAATGGTCCCGTTAAAATGCTGACCTCCTGCCCTTCTTGTGTACAAGGCTTAATGCGTTTTGATGGTGATGAGGAAGAGGCGTTAGAAGTGGATTATATCGTGGTAGAAATCGCCAAACACATCCTTGGAGATGACTGGTTACAGGACTATATTAAGCAAGCTGCTAAAGGCGGTATTGAGCGGGTACTGGTGTAAGCAATAAAGGTGGCTATACTAAAACTCAGATGGGCGGGATATACCTATTTTCTGTCTATCTGGGAGCCACTTTATGGCTTCATTAATCGCTACCGTAGTTTATGGGGAGGCATCACCCTAGGCTGTCGAAGCCCCATACTTTATATTGTAGACATTGTTTACATTCAATGCCTTATGATATTTTAAATCGCAAAATATCATACAAAACATGCTCTTCACCCCCCCATTTATTTTACCATTTAACCAACAATCAATAGCTTAGCTACAAATTGCAAAGATGAAAGGTTCGTAATTGCTCATCAAAACGAATTTTTATTTTCTCGACTTACGGATTCAAAATTATCAGGAAGTATGCTATAAATATCAGCAATTCTAAATTTGGATCGCCCCTTAAATATCAATGGATTACAGGCATATTGTAAAATATTTTTTAAGATTTTTTCCGCATCAATTGCCGGTTTAGCCTAAAAATCACCAATAATGACCTTGAGGCATAAATAAATCCTAAAGTCAAATTCGCAAGAACAGGCGCGCCATGCTACTTCGTGAAATTCAGGGACTCCTGTCACCTTCAT
>CAYZUM010000237.1:0-4798 GCA_964481455.1 uncultured Methylomonas sp.
GTCAGTTGTATGATGTGTTGGCACAAAAAGATGTAGAGCTGAAAAAACGACAACGGATGATTGAGGAAAAAGATGAGATTATCAAAGAGCGTAGTAAGCTTTATGATGTGTTGGCACAAAAAGATGAAGAGTTAAAAAAGCGACAACTAATGATTGAGGAAAAAGATGCGATTATCGAAGAACGTGGTAAGTTGTATGATGTACTGGCACAAAAAGATGAAGATCTGAAAAGACGACAACAGATAATTGAGCAAAAAGATGCGATTATTAACGGGTGTAGTCAACTATAATGCTTTATTATTGTGAGAGCAGCCCCCGTGAATAATATACTGATTTTTTCACCGACACCTTCCCACCCTCAAAGTGCTGGAAATCGCATTCGTATCTATAATCTTGCCAAATATTTACAAAATATAGGCCATGCTATTCATTTTGTCTATTTTACTCAGGAAGGGTTGACTCAGGATCAAACGTTAGAGATGTCAAAACAGTGGGACTCTCTGACGATCATAAAAAAGGAAATACACTACAAAGCGTCTACGCCAACTCACTTTCTGATTGATGATTGGTATCAAGAAAATATTGGTCAGGTTGTTCAAGAAAAATGTCAAGAATTACACATTGAGATTGTATTAATTAATTATATTTTTCAATCAAAACTTTTACAGTTTATTCCCAATAATATCCTTAAAATCATTGATACACATGATCGTTTTTCAGGTAGGCACATTTTGCTACAGAAAAATGGCATAAAGCCTGATTTTTTTTATACCGTTGAAAGTGAAGAAGCGAAAGCTTTTGATCGGGCTGATGTGGTAATCGCCATACAAGATAAAGAAGCGGTTTTTTTCAGAACATTGACTGATAAACGGGTTGAAATGATTGGTCACCTAGAAGAGAATCATTCTTTTGATAAAGGATATCATTCTTTGCAAACAATAGGTTTTATTGGTAGTCGCAACAGTGTCAACTTAAAATCCCTATTAGCGTTTATTGATAAATTTATTAGCTATATAGATGAAAAAAAATCTGATATTCAATTGTTGATTGCAGGGTCAATCTGTACAAAAATTGATTCTACGCATAGATCAATTAAATTGTTAGGGTTTGTGGATGATTTAAAAGACTTTTATAGTTCAGTCGATTTGATCATAAATCCACTTACCCTAGGAACTGGACTCAAAATAAAGTCAATTGAAGCACTGGCTTACGGTGTCCCAATTGTGTCCACCAATATTGGATTTGAAGGGATCCTCAGTGCTTCTAAGTATCATCATTCGGAAGGTATCTCGGAGTTAATACAATCCATAGACGAAATCTATGCATATCCTGAAAAATTGCAAGATTTGGCCTTATTAAGTCAAGAAATCTTTAAAGAAAGCAATAAAAATTTAGAAGGAACCTTGGAAAATACCTTTAAAGCGATTAAAAATTTTCCTAGCGTATTGTTTATCACACATATCAATTTTTGGGAGAAGAATTTAGGGAGCCGAATGCGTCTTTATCATCTTCTTAATTACTTAAAGGAATTTGTTAATATTACCATCCTGTATACAGAAATCAGACAGGCAGATGACAGTCAAAAACTACAGCAAACGGGTTATGAAAATCAGGTCGTATTTCTAGATGAGTTAAAAGAATCAGAACTTAATGAAGAAAAAATCACTCTCTTTTTAGAAAAGCATACTGTGTTGTATCGTTTTTACAATGCGACTCTCTATCAGAAATGTCATACATTTATTAAGCAAAATAATTTTTCCAGTGTCATTATTGAATATATCCATTTTTCATATTTTCTTCCATTGCTAGAGGGTATCCAATGTATTTTAGATACTCATGACATCATGAATATAAGGAACAATACCTTTAAAGAAAGTGGTCAACATCACTGGATTGATATTACCGAGCAGGAAGAGCTCTCTCTTTTCAGTGAATATGAAAAAATAATATGCATCCAGAATCAGGAGCATCATTATTTGTTAAAGCATGGGGTTGATTCACTTCTTGTGCCTTACTCATTTAAAAGTGTCAAGACCAGGAAAGCAACACCCATTAAAAATATAGTCTTTATAGGGGGCAATAGTTTAGCCAATGCAAATGCAATTAACGGGTTTATTGAGTCAGTATGGCCACTATTCAGTACCAGTGGGCTAACACTTGAAGTCTATGGAGCGGTCTGTCAGGCGGTTATAGGTCTGCAACACAAACTAAGGAAAAAAAATATTTACTGTAAAGGTAAAATAGATGACCTTAATGTGCTCTATAAACAAAGGACTGACTTAATTATTAACCCTGTTCAACTGGGAGGGGGGCTGAAAATTAAAAATGTTGAGGCATTGGCCTCGGCACTTCCTTTGATTACAACGACTGAAGGGGCAAATGGCCTGGAAGAAGGCATTAACGATGCCTTTTTACTGGCGAATACCCCCCATGAGTGGGTAGACAGCATTATTGCATTGATGATTTCAAAAGATTTAAGAGATAAGCTCTCAACAAATGCAGTTAAATATGCACAAAATAATTTTAGTGAAAAAGCATGCTATAGTGAACTTGCAATAATTTTACAAAATAAAAAAAGCAATGAACATTAATAAAATTATTATAACGGGAGATATACTAAGAGCGTCAAAGGACGGGAGTGGAAATAATCAAAAAATCAATATTAACTGGCTGTACAACTTGTTAAGGTTTCCCTTAGCGCATAGTACCCCATTAAAGATAGACGTGCTGAATTGGGAAAAAAATGGTTTTGATTCTAAAAAATTCTATGCACTTAATCAGCAGCAAAGTATGCCAGAGGATTGGGTGAAACTTTATGATAGTCCTCATTACTCGAAAGCTTCTCTAGAGTATATGAAAGAATACTTTGATAATGCGCTTGTTATTGGCTTCGAACTACCTGAAATATTTATTACTATGTTTGATGAACTCAATATTACCTATATTGACTTTATTATTCATCCAATACGCTATCTTGATGATATTTTCTTCGGTCTTCGCACCAATCATGACAAAATATTTAAAAAATTAAAACAACACACTCTCCATTCTCAAGTGTTTTCTATCTATGCAGGTATTCATACAGCTACCGTTAATAGAATGCCAAAAAAATTTCGTCTGGAAAAAGGTTCTGCTTTATTCACAGGACAAGTTAAAGTTGACAAATCTTTGATCAAAGAGGGGAAAATACTATCTTTACTGGATTATCAGAGTGAATATTCTAATATAACAAAACGCTACAAGAAAGTATATTTTAAAAAACACCCGTACGCCGAAAGTAACTATGAAGTAGATTCCTTTTTAAGAGGCTTTAAAAATGTTGAACTGATAGATGCAAATTTTTATTATATTCTAGGACAAAAAGAAATTGAAGCCGTGTATAGCATCAGTTCAAGCACAGTCCTTGAAGCGAAATATTGGGGAAAAAAATCTGAATATTTTCATAAAAATCCATTCCCCCTGCAATCTGATGATAGCCAGACGTTTAATAGCTCGGCATACATCACTATTTATGATAAATTTCTGCTGCCTTCTTTTTGGACAGACGTACTATCTGATATCATCGAAACAAGAAGTATGCCTGAAATTGAATTACCATCAAAAGCCAATAGACTACGTAATTCTCTGCAAAACTATTGGGGGTATAATTTTCTGGATATTGATATATTATTAAAGCACTCTACAAATGTCAGTGATTCTTTAACAAAAAGTACCAAAGGAATGTCAGTGATAGAGACTTTAAAGCATTTGAAACCAGAGATTGAAAAGAAAAGAAAAGAGCTTGAACGCTCGGGCTTTAAAGCGCCAAAATTGGCAAATAAACCAACATTGTATCAACAGTATCAAAACTCGCATTGGAAGCAGAAAGTACAACGCATTAAATATATTCCTTATGTTGGGCCCAGTTTATTGTATATAAAACATAAAATACTAAAAAGGTATCCAAGATAGAATTAATGGGATCAGAGTAGTTGATATTTATTCTTTGCCTGACCTTAGGTAACTCGCAACACCCACCCATCTTGCTAGTCTTTTTGTTCGTCTTCAGCGTTGTAGAAAAAGTTTCGTCGCCAGCTATGCGCCTATTTCTACTAATGGAAGACAAACAAAAATCCTGCGCAATATGGGGAGTTTATTGATTGCGCCTTACCTAAGACGGGACAGTTTATAATTTGTAAGGTGGGCAATCTTTTCTGCCCACCATGGTTCAGCTTTGATGGCGGGCAAAAAAAACTGCCCACCCTACTTGTTGTACAAGAGACCTGTCCTAGGCTGTCGAAGCCTCATTTATATGACCACTTAACCAGCAATCAATGACTTAACTAAAAATGACAAAGGTGAAATGTTCATAATTGATCACCAGAACAGCATTTTATTTTCTCGACTTAACGGATTCAAAATCATAAGAAACTATGCTATAACTATGCTTCCGTTCGACTCATGATTTTGTCATACCATGCCTCAGATATCAAAAGTCTTAAAAAGCCGCGACGATTGGAAAAACAAAGCGGTCGAACGAGCAACCGAAATCCGTGAACACAGAAAAACAGAAAAGCGTCATTTGGAAAAAATTGCTGAGCTCAAACGCCAATGTTTTCAATCGGAACTCATTATTGAAGTAAAAAAAAATATTATTTCCCGCCATGAGCAAACTCTAAAAGCGCAACAGAACACTCCGCCACCTGCTCAAACCTCGAATGTTATTGATATCAGACAGGCCGAGCAGACGCGTATCCTTTGCACATTACTGATTCTTGAGGCCGTGGTTTCCTTTCGCAGCGTTCCTCGCATTCTCCAG
>CAYZUM010000238.1:0-4778 GCA_964481455.1 uncultured Methylomonas sp.
CTGCCTTATCTGCATTTTCAATATTCTTTACTCAAAGTCCTTCTTTTTTAGGTCCTGAATTCAGGCGCTAATATTCTATTTCGAAGTGCGTTAAAATGCAGCTTTCAAATAAGAGCATTAAGCATCGTTACTGAAAAGAGGGCAGAGCGCGAGAAGTCAAATATGACTTGCAACGCTGTGAATTATAATTTTGGAGCCATCGAATAATCTGGTTTTTCTCCGCGATAGCGGCTTAAATTATTTAGGCGAAAACGATCTTGAAAAACACCGCTGTAACCGGTCGAACGACTCCGCTACATTTCATTTTCGCACGTGGAGTCGAACGAGTGTGGCTCACTTAATGAAATGGCTTGCGGTAGCTTCGAAATCCGTGCCTTTGTGCGGTACGGTCGCCGCCATGGTGCCCATCCGTTACCTTGCTGACAACCTCGTGCCATTGCTAACGGGGAAGGCTATCTCTCTAGGGACGCACTTAGTGCGCTAGTTCGACACTCAACACCTGCCGCACATCTGGGAATGCAGGTTTCTTATGGAAGAAATAACTCGCACACTGTCATGTGGTGATCTTTTTACTCAGGGAGGTACGGATCTTCCGCCCATAACGGAGTCGGACATTCTTGGGCCGAGTGAAGCGTTCCGGCATAAAGTGGACTATTACTCTCACACACAGAGAATGCTCGAACATTACTTGAAAAACTTGCCTCCACCAAGCCAACAACACTCGCGTGCATGCACGGCAGCGCATGGCGTGGCGATAGAGAAAAATTACTACGTGCGCTCGCAGATGAGCTGTCAGTTTAATGAGGCCACCTAATTTGAGCAAATGCCCAACAATAATTAGGGTACAAATTAATCTCAAAATAAAGATAAAATATCTGAATTTGATGTGTATCTGACCCAAGAGATTCTTATTATTATCGCAAGAACAAGGCGCTTAAAGCCTCCCAGAGGTTTGCGTTGAATGAACAGGAAAGAGGCAACCTTATTATTAATAATCAATTGGTTATAGAATTTCCATAATGCCTCATTTCAAGACCTCACTCACTAATAGGTTATTGTGTTTACAAAATGAGTAACCAATAGTGGATGAAGTACACTTAGCTATTTCTACCTGAAGTATAATATGTGTAAATCATAAACAAACAACTTTAAATTAAAAAACTCTGACTATGGTTGATATCGGTCGCTTTAATACCTTATCCATAAAAACAAACAATGGCTTGCAACTCTATCTAGATGGAGGAAGCTCTGGCGACATTCTTTTGTCAGATAAACAAGCACCTAAAGATGCCCAAACAGGTGAAACTCTTAAAGCCTTTATTTATACGGGATCTGATGGCGAATTACTTGCCACACGAAAAACCCCATTGGTACAAATGGACCAAGTTGCCTGGCTAAAAGTCATTTCTATCAGCCGTGCGGGGGCTTTTCTTGACTGGGGGCTTCCTAAAGACTTACTGGTTCCATTTTCTGAACAAGATTATGAGCTCGAAGAAAACCGTTATTGTTTAGTGAGAGTCTACCTTGACGACAAGGAACGTATTGCTGCGTCCACCTATCTTAATCACTTTATTTCTGACGAAGCACATTATTTACAGGAAGGAGATGAGGTTTCACTGATCATAGCAGGCAAAACAGACTTAGGTTTTAAGGCGGTTGTTAATAATAATTATTGGGGGATTTTATATCATAATGAGGTTTTTCAAGCACTACGGGAAGGGCAAAAACTTACTGGTTATATTAAAAAAATTCGAGAAGATAAAAAAATTGATTTAAGCCTAAATAAAACGGGGCATACCCATGTTGTTCCGGTCACCACACTAATAGTCCAACGCCTTGAAGATAATAATGGCTTTTTAGAGTTATCAGATAAAAGTACCCCAGAAGCTATAAATGCTGCTTTTGGAGTTAGTAAAAAAGTGTTTAAACATGCGATTGGTACTCTTTATAAAGAGCGCCGGATTACTTTGACCAAAACTAGTATTTCTTTGAACAAATAGAAGTGTAGAGCGGACGTCAGTCCGCTCTACAGTGTGTTCTTTAAGGTATAAAGAAAATCTAAAGCCTCACGCGGGCTTAAATCATCCGGCACTAGTTTTTCAATTAATTCAACTATAGGATGCGGTCCATTAAGCGCAAATAGATCTAATTGATGACTCCCTATTTCAGCTTGGTTATCTTGATAGGCACTCTCCTCTAAATGCCTTAATTTAAACTTGGCTTGTTCAATTACTGAGCTGGGAATACCCGCTAATGACGCTACCTGCAAGCCATAACTTTGACTTGCAGCACCTTCTTTGACTGCATGTAAAAAAACAATTTTATCACCATGCTCCATGGCATCTAGATGAACGTTATGAATCGTACTTTGCTCTTCAGCCAAACTGGTTAATTCAAAATAATGGGTCGCAAATAAAGTAAAAGCATTTATCTCTTTTGCTAAATAATCTGCACAAGCCCAGGCGAGTGACAAGCCATCGAAAGTACTAGTACCTCGCCCTATTTCATCCATCAAAATTAAACTATATGCCGTCGCATTATGTAGGATATTCGCAGTTTCAGACATTTCTACCATAAAAGTTGAACGCCCACTGGTTAAATCATCCGAAGCACCGATACGGGTAAATATTTTATCAATTGGTCCGCATTTAACTTTTGTTGCTGGTACAAAACAGCCTATATGTACAATTAATACGATCAATGCAGCCTGCCGCATATAGGTTGATTTACCTCCCATATTCGGCCCAGTAATAACTAGCATTTGCCGCTCATCACTGAAATCTAAGTCATTTGCCACAAAAGGAATATCAGATACTTGCTCAACGACTAAATGCCGTCCGCCCTCTATATTCACCCCGCGCTGAATTTGCAAAACAGGCCGCACTAAATTGAGACTATGACTACGCTCGGCAAAATTAAGTAGCACATCCAGCTCGGCCAATGCTAAGGCACATATCTGGATAGGAGTTAATACTGTTGCAATAGCATCTAATAGTTCATCATAGAGCCTTTTCTCACAAGCTAAAGATTTCTCCTTTGCACTCAGGACCGTATCTTCAAATTCTTTTAATTCATTGGTAAAAAAACGCTCTGCATTCTTAAGCGTTTGTTTGCGTATATAGGCATCGGGCACTTCATCGGATTGTGAGCGTGGAATCTCAATATAGTAGCCATGCACACGGTTATATTTAATTCTTAATGTTGCAATTCCTGTGTTTTGTTTCTCGCGGGCTTCCATATCACACAGAAATTGATTAGCATTTTGACTTAGATTACGTAAATCATCTAACTCCTGATTATATCCTGCTGCAATCACCCCACCATCACGAATTAATACTGGTGGGTTATCGATAATAGCTCGCTGTAAAAGAGCTAAAAATTCTGGTTGTTCACCAATTTTAAGTGCTAATTCATTAATATCCTCGCACCCTGTTTGAACTAGTTGCTCTTGAATCGCTGGCAATATGGCAAAGGTATCACGTAACACTAACAAATCACGTGGGCGAGCTGACTTTAAAGCAATTCGCGAGCTCACGCGTTCTATATCTCCTATCGAGCGAAAACTTTCACGTAAAACCTCATATAAATCATTATTTAATAAGGCATCCACACAGTCATATCGACTATTTAATGTAACTTGATCTCGTAAAGGGCGATTTAACCAGCGACGCAAACAACGACTCCCCATCGCTGTTACTGTCTTATCCAGAACGCCAAAAAGTGTAAATCGCAGTTGTCCTGAAGGGTGAAAATCCAACTCTAAATTTCTTCTACTAGAAGCATCTAATAAAATACTGTCATCACTGCTTTCAACGCGAATACCCTGTATATGCGGTAATGCACTTTGCTGAGTATCTTTAACATATTGTAGTAAACAACCCGCTGCAGATATTGCAGCCACTAAGTGCTCACAGCCAAACCCTTTAAGGTCATGAGTCTTAAATTGCTTCAGTATTAATTTCCTTGCACTTACTTCCTCAAAATGCCAAGAAGGACGGCGCATTAAACCCTTACGTTCTTTAAGCGCCGCCAAAAGATTCCAGTCTTCATTAAACAAGAGTTCAGCTGGATTAAGGCGCTCAATTTCACTTAATAATTCATCTACCGAATTAACCTGTTGCAATACAAACCGTCCACTCGTCACATCAAGACACGCAATTCCATAAATTTTTGTAAAGCAAATAGCAACTAATAAATTATCCTGCCTCTCTTCAAGTAAAGCCTCTTCCGTCACGGTTCCCGGTGTCACTATACGCACCACTTGGCGCTCAACAGGTCCTTTTGATGTCGCTGGATCCCCTATTTGTTCACATATCGCAACGGATTCCCCTATTTTCATTAATTTAGCAATATACCCTTCCGCCGCATGATAAGGCAAACCACACATAGGAATTGGCGAACCCGCCGAATTTCCTCTTGCCGTCAAAGTAATACTTAATAGTTCAGCCGCTTTTTTTGCATCATCAAAGAACAGCTCATAAAAATCCCCCATACGATAAAATACTAAAGTATCCTGATAATCCGCTTTGATGCGAAAATACTGCTGCATCATCGGTGTATGTACTGGTTTATTTTCTGTATCAGTCATGCGCTATTTTTACAAGTAGAGCGAACTTTAGTCCACTATCGGAAATACGGGGAATATATTCTATCCACTCGAGTGAAAAGAAGATAACCTAAAGCCTTTTCCTCATATGAAAAGTATTGTACAACAATCCATAAGGCAAAAAAAAACCCAATCTATCTCTAGATTGGGTTTTAGAATTAAGAGCTTGGCA
>CAYZUM010000239.1:0-4772 GCA_964481455.1 uncultured Methylomonas sp.
GCTGAAATAGGCGCATTCATCTCCACAAAGCCCATCTTTCTAAACAAACAAAACATTGCCAACAATAAAGTGATAATAACCATGCTATTTTTAATAGTGCGTCAAAACTATATACAAGAAATACAAGAAATACAAGCAAGTCAAACAAGTCAAACAAGTCAAACAAGTCAAACAATTATCGATTCGCTATTATATTTAAGTAGTATAGTGATTTGATCAGGTGTGTGCTAAACTTCATAAAAATCAATCGCAACGGAACTAAAGGTATTGATAGATTAAGAAAATTTTATCTATAAAGTCTTTCATGATTTAATTTAACCTGATATCGACTCATCATTATTTGTATAGGCAATAGGAACACTTATGGAACTAAAAATAACAACACTAAAAAAATCCATTTTAGCCGCTAGTATCGCCCTACTCTTTAGTTTAGGAATTGCACATGCAAAGTCTGATGATAAACACAAAATGCATCAACTCTATCAAGATAATTGCGCGAGTTGTCATGGCTCGGATCATGGCGGGTATCTAGCACCCGCTTTAAATTCCGAAACTTTAAAAGGTCGTAGTCCGACAGCTTTACGTACTTTAATTATGACAGGTAGCTTTGAAACCTTAATGCCTCCATTCTTTGGACGTTTATCAGATAACGATATTCGCGGCATGGTTAAACACCTGCAATCTACACCTAAGCTGGATAACCCCGCCTGGACGATTAAAGACATGAAAGCCTCTTTAAAAGTCTATGTTAAGGATGAATCTAAACTGCCGAATAAACCGACCTATAAAATTGATAGTATGGACGATATTATAGGTGTTGCGGCTCGTGGTAAATATGGCCGAGGACAAGGTTCAGAAGCAGTTTTTATTAACAGCAAAACACATAGCATTATTGGTAAAGTTCCCACTGTGACCGCAGCACATATTGTTGACTTTGACCCAGCTAATGAGCGCTGGGCTTATGTAAAAACAGATACAGCAGAAATTTACAAAGTTGATTTGTATTCTATGCAAGCTGTACGTAGTATTAAAACGGGCTGGAACGGCCCTGGCATGGGTGTTTCGCGCGATGGAAAATACATTATGGCCGGCTCTTTTGTCCCCCATAATGCCGTTATCCTGGATGCGGAAACCCTAGAACCCTTAAAAGTATTTGAGTTAGAAGGCATAGACCCAGATGGCAAAATGGTCAGCTCTGATTCGGGTATGATTATTGGAACCCCCTATGCGGATATTTTCGCTATCGCTCTGGAAAATGCCGGTCAAGTCTGGGTGATTGATTTAGAAGATGGATTTCCTGTGACAAAAATCAAGAATGTTGGCCGCCATTTACATGATGCTTTCTTAACCCATAAAGGCAAAAAATTAATGGTTGCTTCTTATGATGACAGTGTCGTGATAGCGATTGATCTGGAAAAACGTGAAATTATTAAAAAGTTAAAAGCGGGTTGCGTACCGCATGTAGGCGGCGGCGCAGCCGTTAAAGTCGATGGTCGTACTCTAGGTTTTGGTACTAATTTTGGTACCTGTGATAAAAATGTGGTCAGTGTCTGGGATCTGGATAAAATGAAACTGATTAAACAGATTCCTGTCTCAGGCGGCACCGAATCACCTGCTGCACATGCTAATGCGCCTTATGTTGCAGTCGATATTATCACCAAAGACAGACGTGCGCGCACTATTCAATTAATTGATAAAAAATCCTTAGAAGTTGTTAAAACCCTAGATGTCGGTGGTCATGCCTATTTTCCTGAATATAGCGCAAATGGTAAGTTTCTCTATATTAGTGCGGGTTATGCAGGTGATGAAGTGATTGTTTACGATTCTAATTCTTTGAAAAAAATCGCTAATATACAAATGGAAAGCCCAGCAGGTATTTTTTCTCGCGGCCGTGTTAAATATATGACGCGTGGCTTATCCCCTGACGAGATGGAGCAAGATTAATGAAATCATTAGCCTACTTTCTTGCGATAGCTTGCACCTTAGGGTTCAATATCAACAGCCAGGCGGCCAGCATTTACGCCGGCAAAGCTAAAGCAGCCGCTGTATGCTCGCAGTGTCACGGAATACGTTCTACCAGTGCGGAAGCGCCCTTCCCCCCATTAGCTGGGCGTGATGATGCCTATCTAGAATCCGCATTAAAACAGTATCGAGATAAAACACGAGTGTCAGATATTATGAATAATATTGCAGGTTCTTTATCTGACAGGGATATCAACAATATAGCCGCTTATTATAGCCGCTTAAAACCTTAGTAAATTGCGCGAAATAAAATGGATTATCGTAGGGTGGGCAAAGGCCTTTTCCATGCCCATCTTGGTTGAATATAAACTTGTGAACATCATATGGCCTGATGGGCACACTGGCGATTGGCCCACCCTACCGTTATTTAATGCACGTTATTTATGGCTCTGCCTAGCTCTACTAATTCCCACAGTAGGCATTGCAGATCCCTCCACAGAAAGGCAGGCAGAGCTGCAAAACATGCTTAAGCATGATTGTGGATCTTGTCATGGTTTAACCTTAAAAGGCGGTTTAGGTCCTTCATTACTCGCTAAAGATTTAATCAATAAACCAGATGCTTATCTTGTCGAAATTATTCAAAATGGCCGTAAAGGTACCGCCATGCCACCGTGGAGCCCGTTTATTAACGAACAGGAAACACACTGGCTTATTCAAACATTATTAAAAAAGTAGAGGCGGTCTTCAGCCGCGAATTAAAAACTGCATTTATCTAATTTCGCGGCTGAAGACCGCTCCAAAATACTCATTTATGATTCAATATCTGTCATTTTCAATATGCATGTTATTTTCCCTGGCATCCAACGCTGAACTTCGTGGTACAGGTGATTTAGGTATCATTATTGAACGCGAACCTGCCGCCATACAAATCATCAATACCACTGACAAAAAGTCATTAAGCAGAGTCTCCGAACTGGGTGACTTATCTCATGCTTCGGTGGTGTATTCTAGAGATGCACGCTATGCCTTTATCTTTGGACGCGATGGCGGCCTAACTAAAATTGATTTATTACAAGATAAAATTGCTAAGCGTATTATTCAGGCTGGTAATAGTATAGGAGGAGCCATTTCTCAAGATGGTAAGCTTATTGCCGTCTCTAATTACACCCCCGGGGGAGTCAAGATTTTTTCAACTAAAACACTCGATTTAGTTGCTGATATCCCTGCGTTATATGATGAGACTAAACTGTCCAAAGTCGTCGGTTTAGTGGATGCACCTGAACAAAAATTTATCTTCAGCTTATTTGATGCCGGTGAAATATGGGTTGCAGACCTGAAAGTTCCTACCCAGCCCAATATTCAAAAGTTTAAAAACATAGGACAACAGCCTTACGATGCCCTACTCACACCGGATGGTCGTTACTATATTGCCGGCTTATTTGGGGACCGTGGATTAGCATTACTAGACCTTTGGTCTCCCGAGCAAGGTGTAAAGCGCATCCTGCCAGACTATGGAAAACAGGATGAAAAATTACCCGTTTATAAAATGCCGCATCTTGAAAGCTGGGCAATTGCCGGAAATTTAATGTTCATACCCGCTATCGGTCATCATGAAGTACTTGTTGTCGACCACAGTACCTGGCAACTTGTTAAACGCATCCCCGTTATCGGTCAACCTGTCTTCGTTATGGCTCGGCCCGATGGACGTCAGATATGGGTGAACTATGCTTTTCCTGATAATGCCCAGCTACAGGTCATTGACGCAAAGGAATTAAGCATAGTGAAATCTTTAAGCCCTGGTAAAGCAATATTACATATGGAATTCACCCCACGCGGCGAAAATGTCTGGGTGTCTGCGCGTGATGATAACCGAGTGGTGGTATACGATACCAGCAGCTTGAAAGAAATTGCTCGCTTACCCGCTAATAAACCTAGTGGTATTTTTTTTAGTTCACGAGCACATAAAATGGGCTTATAAACTTTAGCCAGGATTGCTTAATGCCAACCATTACCACTATCCACGATTTACAACGGCTATTCAAAAAACGTGTCCCCAGAATGTTTCACGATTATGTGAACTCTGGATCGTGGACGGAAAGTACTTTACCGCGCTAATGAAAGTGATTTTGGAAAAATTAAATTTCGCCAGCGTGTTGCAGTCGATATGAGTAAGGGAGATGGAAACAAATAATCATCCAAGATTGCTGGTCTTTTTGTCCGTCTTCTACGTTGTAATAACAGTTTCGTAGCTAGCTATGTGCCTGTTACTACGCCTTGAATACGAACAAAAATACTGCCCAATATTGGACGTTTATTTATTTCCAGCTCCCTAAGCGCTCATTAAAAACGAGCATGATTGGGCAAAAAGTAAGTATGCCTGTTGCTATTGCGCTCACAGGTTTAGCGGGTATGTTATATGCTGATGGCGAAATATTAGGGACAAAAGCAGCGGAGGCAATGGGCGTACCGTTTACCTTATCAACCATGAGTATTTGTTCGATTGAAGATATTGCCAGCGTCACCACCAAGCCCTTTTGGTTTCAGCTTTATTTGATGAAAGATCGTCGGTTTATAGAAAAACTCATTCAGCGAGCAAAAGCAGCAAACTGCTCCGCACTTGTTCTTACCCTGGATTTACAAATTCTGGGGCAACGGCATAAAGATATTCAAAATGGATTATCTGCCCCCCCAAACTTACACCATCGCAAATCTGGGATATGGCAATTAGGTAGTGGGTCAAACCTGTGGTTTTAACATTCTCCCTATTACGTTAACCCCTTATATCTCGGACTATTGCATAACTTGTAACT
>CAYZUM010000240.1:0-4768 GCA_964481455.1 uncultured Methylomonas sp.
CCAATATTGGACGATTATTTATTTCCAGCTCCCTAATTTGCATTAACAGCTAATAAAAGTCACCACCAAAAATACCGCCTTACTCAATTCATTGATTAAGGACTACCTAACGCAAAATATCCTTATTCCCAATCAATATAAGCCCCATCCCTTAATAGGTAACTGGAAACCCCACTGGGAATGCCATATACAACCTGATTTTTTGCTGATCTGGGATATTGATAAAGAAACCAATGAATTAATATTGGTGCGCTGCGGGTCTCACACCGACTTATTTGGCTAGCTTACAAAGTGTAGTGCTTTTGTTTGACCAACGTTAATAAAAATACTCTGAAATGTAAATTTTAATTTCCAGCAATTAGTTAAACCGCTCAAGAAAATTTTCCAGTGCCAATAAAGGGTTGTCTTCTTCAGAATCCAATCTTTGAATACCCCATTGCTCCAATATTCTTTTTTGTATGGGGTTAGGTTTTGCAGAAAAAATATATGACTTTGGCTGTATTGCATTATTTGAACTTGATTTCCAGAGCTTGGCCAGCTTATAAAATAAAAACCTCATATTCACATCATTTAGACTATAACCAATAAATAAAACTGATTTCCCTAAAACATCCGACCTTAATTTAATGTCCAGTGCCGTTTCAAATTCAAACCGCTCGTAAAAACTGGATTCACCTAAAACGAGTGTTTCTTCATTCTTAAAATCACCGTGTAGCTTAATGACTTGAGGTATATCCTTGTTTATTTCAGGAATATCCTCAACGGTAACTATTCGATTACATCCTTGCGCATATATTTCAAATGACTTTTCAATCCATCGGTCATAGTTGGTCGTATAAATAGTAGAAAAACCAGCTTTAACAATAAGCTCGTGAATTGTTGATTCTTTATGTTTGTTGGAAATCTCACTCGTATGCCACTTATTATTCATCCATTGACAAAGCTCAGTAATACCTTTTTCCAATATGTAATATTCAGCTAAAGCAAGACTATCACCAAATGTGTTAAATATCTTAGGGTCATAATCTAACTCTTTTGCTAAATGATTGATTAATTCAGACCAGTCGGGTAATCCTAAATTCTTTGATACACCTGCACCAACAAATAAAATAACATTACCTTTTTTATGTGAAGTAAGAAGTTCATCAAGATGTTTATCCATTAAAAATACCTGCTATTGATTATTTAAAAAGATTATAAAATGATCAAATGCTATTTTTCTCATTGAGATTTTATTTTTTTCTAATTCGCCCATTTCAGCAAATGTTTTATCGTACCCATCAGGAATAAAAATAGTATCCCATTGAAATTGACTATCACCTCTTGGGACTGGCGCGATTTTTCCTCTACTTTGCCCTTCAAAACGATGTATTTTTTTTGCATCACAATAAGCAATCACTGTTTTAGCGGTCAAAGATGTTTCATTCAAGTTGCCTAAAATTTGTGAAAATTTATCTTCTTCTAGCTTATCCCAGAATAATTGAGTTAATCCACCAGGAAATTTATTTAAACTATCAATATATAAGCAAGTATGCTCTACAAACACAGGTCGCCCAACGATATTAAAAGCTTTTAAAACCTTATCCTCTACTAGTTTATCAACATCTTCTATTTGCAGCTCATTTATTTTTTTATCAAAATGAATGACTTCGATACCTATGGCATCTTTCAAAAAAAACTTAGCCTCTTTGACTTTGTGGTCATTTGTTGTTACTAATTGAATTTTCAATAGCTTACCTTCTTGTTAATCTGGATTTTGATACGCCATAAATGATGGATCAACCTTATTAATAAAAGCATGATTGGGAGGCAAAGTAAAACGACTATTTAAGCCATTTTCTCGAACTTTATTTATCCAGTTGTCAGCCTGCTGTTCCGAAAGGCCCGCAATAATTAAAGCATCATGTACTCTTTGATATTCTTGTCTTAAGTCACTGGCAAAAACCAAGGGATCGTCTGACCCAATGCAAATAGAAACTGGAGGGACATTATCCAGTGGTATTGGCGGAAATAAACGCCAAAGTGGGTGTGACTCCAAATCACCAAAATCACCTATTAGCTGATTAGACGAGGGATTAACTTCAACTGTAATACCCAAAGTCCCAATCTTCCGGCGTAGTTCATTTTGAATATTGGTCAATAACTGACTTTCCGATTTGGGGTCAATCCAGAGCAATTCTTGTCCATTCTCAAAAAGTTTCTGACTTGTTAAATATAAGTATAACAGTTGATTACGCCTATCGTTCAATTTCGGACGGGTTGCTCCTGTTGGGAAGCCAATATCCGTCAACCTTTCCTGATTATTCAGGTCATTCATTAATTGAAAAAGTTGAAATTTGTCAGGTATAGCTTTGAGATGCTGTTCATCTGATGAATGAGAGAGTGGCAATACCCCTTTAAATATATTATAGGTTATTTCAGTTAATTGATACTCCATACTAACATCTCCTTCTTGCCACCATTGTGTTGCGCCGTGTTTAGCCCAAACCCACAGTAAATCAAACAAGCGTTCTTCCTGGGGAAGAGCCACCCGACCAATTGAGCTTGCCCAGCCAGCTGGGTCAATCCCCAGCGCAATACAGTGCCCAAGTCTATCTCCCTGCACCAGTTTAAAGGCATCAATCGTATGATCTATATAACGCAATCCTGTTAAGAGATGAATAAAATCTTCACCCGCATGTGCAGTCATGCGCAACGGCGGAATTTCACATCCTGTCAATACCCGCAACGTATTGGAAGTGGTACAAGAAAGCTCACGCAATTCGATAAGTAATGGTGACAACACCCAGTTTGGAACTGCTAGTTCATCTGTGCAGACATCCAGTCCACGCAAAAGTTGCAAAGAATCTGGAAAATTTTGCAATAGCCATTTTACAGACATTGCTTCACGCTGTTTTTCCATGTAAAAGGATGCAAATCGAAAACCTTGCAGATTTATCCTTTTATTAGCCGGACTCGCGTGAGTATCTTCTTTATTGGCCGCAGGAAGACCTGAGTAAATTTTACCTCCACGACGTTTGGTAAAGTGTAATACTAAACCAATTTCAATGGCTTCTTTGTTTTTGCTGATCAGGTCTCTCTGAATACTATTAATTGTGGTATGACAGTTTTGAAATAATTTCAGCAGGTCTGAAATGTTTTTTTTAGGTGCTGTACGTATTTCCAGTGACTTGAGGCCTTTTGATACACCACAGAGTTTCGCTGCTGATTCAAGATACAGCTTATGAGACAAAGGATGACGACTAGGACTAGAGCGTCCGTAAAAGCGAAGAAACCATTGCAGGCCACGCGTCAAAGGTCGCTGTATCATATGCCGGTGAAACAAAGCCTGTATCCGTAAAGTTTGCCAGAATAAGCATTCAAACATTTTGTCTGAACTAGAAGAATGCTCACACTCCTTTAAGTAACTTAGTGCTTTACGAATATAAAAAATATCTACTGGTACTTGAGTGCGTTGCTCTTTACAAAAAAGTTCTGCAACCGGATCAGCTTCATCCAGCTGCCCCAGAGAATCAACCGGTGCGAGGGATATATGAGTAATTTCTCTATAAAGTTGTTGTAAGTTTGTAAAGTTAATTAAGGACAGTTGCCCTTGCTGTAAGTCAGATAGAATATAAAGTAACAGGGTATAACCACCGCAACCCAAACCGGATTTAGCTAAGGTTGATCGAACAAAGCTAGCGATAAAATGCTCTAAATTGATGAACCTTTTCTCTTGCCTGTTACTTAAATAAGCCGCTAAAATATAGCGGATAATGACGGCGCGAATCAGCCAAGGGGCAAGTTGTCTGCCTTCATCCAGTAGGGCACTGGGACTAAAAAAAGCGTTTTCTTTAAAAGCCGGATTTGCAATAGCAACAATTGCAGAAGTCCATAATGTGCGAAAATCCATAGCTGCCCCCATATGCAGGTGGATTTCGGCATAGCCATGATCAATCAGTTGTTGATTTAGCAAAGGTGAAACTACCTCGATTCTATCTGGCTGATGGCCGTTATCATGCAGTGTGGCTAACAAAAAATCTGGCGGTAGAGAGACAGAGAGCCACCACCAGGTTTGACGGGCTAATGGTTTATAATTGCGCCCATCCATTCCATCTGGAAACAAGCAGCGAGGAAGCAGGGGAATAGCACTAAATCCCTGAGGTTGCAGGAAATCATGAGCCAGACGATATAAATAATGATGTAGTGGTACTGCTTTATTATCCGACTTACTGAACCACAAATGATCACGAATTGCGATAGCTTCATCAACTGAGTTACCTGGAAAACTGGACACCAGCATTTTTTCAGTTTTTCGCCACAAGGGAGCCGTTTTTCCAGAAAGTTTTGGGCATAAATCAACGACGGATAATTGCAGAGCAGCTTCGCTCGCAAAGGGGAATGTGGCTAATTCGGCTTTTACATGCTCTATTGGGATATTTGTATATCGGGAAGAAGTCATTGAAGTGAAGTTGTTTTATTATTCTTTATCATTATTGACTTAAGAATTGCTACCTTTACATAGCCCAGTAAGGAGATACAGCTTTAGAGTTTTTGCCTTTATAACTGGAGAGTTAAAAGTTCTCAAAAAACTTGTAGTTTTGAAACGCACTAATCCCTATAAGCCATTGAAATTATTCATCTATTAAAAAACTCTCCATTAATAATAAAGATTTTAATATTCAATTATTTCAGTTGGTTACGAAAACTTTTGACTCTCAGGTTTATAAGAATTTTTCTGATTCTAACGGTTTCTGTTGATAGATGTTTTTGCATAGTAATATATTTA
>CAYZUM010000241.1:0-4736 GCA_964481455.1 uncultured Methylomonas sp.
TGAATGAAGGTGACAGGAGTCCCTGAATTTCACGAAGTAGCATGGCGCGCCTGATTATTTTTGTACTGGTGGTTAAGCACACTATAATCACTCAATAACTCAATCATTGATGAAAATTGAAAACCATCAATGCAAAATGGGTGCTGCACTCGTTTAAACCTGCCGAACTTTAATTATGTCAATTAAGCCGATAACAATACACTTTACTATCATCATTGCTGTTTATAATGGTGAAAAAACAATCAAAAAAGCAATACAGTCTATCATTGACCAGACTTATGCTGCTTATGAAATCATTATTGTCGATGATGGTTCAACAGATAACACAAAAAATGTCATAGCCCCCTTCACCGATAAAGTGCATTATATTTATCAGCAAAATACAGGCGTAGCCGTGGCACGAAACAAGGCTGTTGCAACAGCGCAAGGTGAATGGCTGTGTTTTTTAGATGCAGATGACTGGTATTACCCAGACAGGCTTCAATGGCATGTTGACTTAATTATGCAAAACCCTGAGCTTGATTTTCTGACCGGAAATTTTGATTACATTGATGAACAGGGAACCGTTATCCGGCAATCAATGCAATCAACCCCTGCGGGGCAAAAACTGTTACAAACAGCAGGTAATTCAGGCTCAATTATCATGCAAGGTGATTTAATAAACGACTTTATAGCCCAGCACTTTGGCGACACACACACACTCAGTCTTCCTCGAGCTACGTTTAATCAGCTAGGGGGCTACCCCGAAGGAGTTGCTGTCTGTGAAGATGTTCATTTTTTAATACGCCTCTGTGCAACCAGCAATAAAATCGGTGTCATCACTCAGCCCATGGCAGCTTATCTTATTCATAGCGAAAGTGCTACCCGTAGCAACCCACTTAGAGCTCAACTTCAATCGGTTTCCTCATTAGTGAGTTTAAAAAACCACTTGAAAATAGTGAATCCGAGGCTTCTCAAAGGCTTAAAACAAAGTATTCGTCATGCAAGGCTGGACTTATCGTATACGCTGATCAAAATGAATAAACGAGTCGACTCTGTTAAAGCAGTGCTCCCACTATTTTATGAATTACCTGGCTATTCAAGTATTCGCGATATTTTGTCTATAATTAAAGGTTAAAACTATAATTTTTCAGATTAAAAACCCAAAGGGATTAGAATTTAAACATGATTATTAGAACAAAAGCGCCATTACGACTAGGTTTAGCTGGTGGAGGCACAGATCTTAGCCCATACTGTGATGAATACGGTGGAAATGTATTAAATGCAAGCATTGACATGTATGCATATTGCACACTTGAAGTGACAAACGATAATAGCACTATTTTTACCACCGCGGATAGGAATGAGTTTTTTGAAAGTAAATCAACACCGGTACTTGAAATAGATGGAGAACTTGACCTGCACAAAGGTGTCTATAATAAAATTGTTAAACATTTTAATGACAACCAGGCTTTATCATTAAAAATGACAACCTATTCAGATGCACCAGCCGGAAGTGGGCTAGGTTCATCCTCCACATTAGTTGTAGCCATCATCAAGGCCTATGTAGAATGGCTAAATTTACCTTTAGGTGAATATGATATTGCTAAATTAGCATTTGATATAGAACGAGAAGATGTGGGCATTATTGGTGGTGCTCAAGACCAATATGCTGCCACATTTGGCGGTTTTAACTTTATGGAGTTTTACGCCGATAAAAGAGTGATCGTAAACCCATTAAGAATAAAAAACTGGGTTATCGATGAATTACAGGCATCCAGCGTCTTATATTTTACCGGTATCACTCGCCAGGCCTCTATTATTGAAGAAGAAAAAGCAAATACTGTTTCGCGAAACACTCGGGCATTGAATGCGATGCATACAGCAAAACAGGATGCTTTGGCTATGAAAGAAGCGCTACTAAAAGGTAACATTCCAGTATTAGCCAAGGTTTTAAATCATGCATGGGAATCAAAGAAGCAAATGGCAAGCTCTGTTACTAATCCTGAGATTGATGCAATATACGATCTGGCAATCGAAACGGGTGCCTATTCAGGGAAATTAAGTGGCGCTGGAGGAGGCGGATTTATGTTTTTTATCGTTAATCCAGTTAAAAAGGTTCAACTCGTTAACGCATTAAATCAACAGGCAGGGCGCGTCATTAACTTTCACTTTACTAAAGAAGGTACAAGGGGCTGGAAAATATGATCAACAAATTTATTTCGACACAAATTGAAGATTCCTATCAGGTAAAACAAAAAATACTCAATGACAAAGCCTTAGTTTCCTTAATTGAAGCAGTCTCACAAAAAGCAGTTGCCACCTATAAAAATGGCAATAAAACCTTAATAGCAGGTAACGGGGGCAGTGCAGCTGATGCGCAACATATTGCCGGTGAGTTTGTAAGCCGTTTTTACTTTGATAGACCCGGCCTTGCCTCCCTAGCACTCACCACTGATACATCCATTCTGACCGCTGTTGCCAATGATTATGGTTATGAACGATTATTTGCTCGCCAGATTCAAGCAAATGGAGCAGCGGGTGACATGTTTATCGCCATCTCTACCAGTGGTAACTCTGCTAACATTCTGGAAGCTCTAAAAGAATGTCAGGATAAAGGCATCATCACGGTAGGACTAACGGGTGAAACGGGCGGAAAAATGGCAGACCTCTGTGATTATTGCATTAAAGTCCCTTCAGCCTCAACACCCAGAATACAGGAAAGTCATATTTTGATTGGTCATATCATCTGTTCAGTGGTTGAAGAAGCTTTATTTGGTAAGGGTTTCTAAATGGAAGCGATTGTTCTTGCCGGTGGTTTCGGTACCCGCTTACAGTCAGTGGTATCTGATGTGCCAAAACCCATGGCAAAGGTGAAAAATAAGCCATTTTTAGAGCATATTCTCGTTTATCTACAGCAAAACGATATCAACAGAGTTATCTTATCTGTTGGCTATAAACATAAAATTATTGAAGATTATTTCCGCCACTCATTTGCCGGAATGGCCATTGACTATATTATTGAAGATGAGCCCTTAGGTACAGGAGGAGCCATTCTTAAAGCTTGGGATAGCATACAGCAAGAAAATGTATTTGTGATCAATGGTGATACCTTTTTTAAGGTCGACCTAAATGAATTATTGGCTAAGCACCTTAAGCACCATTCCAGCCTGACATTATCCTTAAAACCTATGGAAAATTTTGATCGCTATGGCAGTGTTGGCATTAATGATCATTTTAAAGTAATCGACTTCAAAGAAAAAAAATTTGTGACAAAAGGTCATATTAATGGCGGCATATACGTACTCAATAAAAATCTATTTTCTCCCTTTAAACTCCCCCGGCAGTTTTCTTTTGAAGAATTTATGCAAGATAATAGGCATGACTTAAAAATCTATGCCAATATTTTCGATAATTACTTTATTGATATCGGTATTCCCGATGATTATCAGAAGGCCCAATCCGAATTAGTACATTATCTATGAATAAAGCGTTATTTCTAGATCGCGATGGTGTCATCAATAAAGAAAAAAATTATCTTTATAAAATAGAAGATTTCGAATTTATTGATGGTGTATTTTCGACCTGCAAGTATTTTCTAGATCAAGGTTACCTGTTGATCATCATCACCAATCAGGCAGGTATTGCTCGTGGAAAGTACACCGAAAATGATTTTTCAAGACTGACTCACTGGATGCGGCAACAGTTTATTCATCAGGGTATTTCAGTCTTAAAAGTGTATCATTGTCCGCACCACCCAGATTTTGGTAGCGCTTGCAACTGTCGTAAACCGAACCCAGGAATGATTAGACGCGCACAAAAAGAATTTAATCTGGACTTAAAACAATGTATTTTAGTCGGTGATAAAGAAGGCGATATTCAAGCGGGTATAAATGCAGGTATTGTCCGAAATATACTCGTGCGCTCAGGTCACCCGATTAATGAACACAATACAAGTGCTGAGCATGTTATAGATTCATTAAAAAACCTCACTAAAATTTACGCGTGATACATAGAATTTCCTAGTTTCGCGGTAGCACTACGAAATATAATTCCCCCTAAAAACTAGACCCGTATTTAAGATAGAATCTTACTCTAACATTAAGGAGTAAGAAAATGACAACCATTAGAAAAAAAACATAGTACGCACTCAAAAGTAAAAATTTCTTTGGCTGCCATAAAAGGGGACAAAACGACGGTAGTGGGTCAAACCTGTGGTTTTAATATTCTCCCTATTACGTTAACCCCTTATATCTCGGACTATTGCATAACTTGTAACTCGATCCTCAAGTTTTTAGTTTTTCAAAATATAAAAATTGGCATAAAAACTGCTTTAAATGAAAAGTATTTTATATAACAGCATGTTATGATGTTAGATATAAAGTCACTATTTCCGTTATTCTTGATAAATTTAAAATCTCAGAAAAAATTAAAAGTTTTTTCCAATTGATTCCACAAAAAACCACATGTCTGGGTGAAATTTAGGCTAAATCGAACCTTTATTTTGGCAAAAACTAAAGTTTTAGGCTGTTTTAAAAAGTCAAGAAATAAAAAAATTAAAAACTTGAGGATCGAGTGTAACTAAACAATAATCACCGGTTTGACCCACTACCGGAAAAATATTATATCTTAATTCTAGCTAAAATTGGTCTTGACAATGGGGAGTATCATAGTTGTTTAGGCCGTAGGCAGCCTTTGCTATCGCTGAAAATCAGGAAAACGGAGCTTAGCGAAGTGATGATTTTTAGTCCCTGATA
>CAYZUM010000242.1:0-4715 GCA_964481455.1 uncultured Methylomonas sp.
ACATTGATGGCATGTCTGAGTGGCTGTCGGTCTTCCATGTTCCCCCTGGGATTTAAAGCGGATACTAAAAAATAGTATCTTTGTGTATTCAAAAGAAAACTACTGATTATTAATAAGGCAATTCGCGGTAAATAAACTACCAAGATTGGTAGTTTATTTACCGCGAATTGCCTTAGGTATTGCCCCATAAAAAAGATTTACCGAAAAAGTTGGAACATATCGCTGCAATGAGGCTGAACTCAAAACCAGCCCTATTATTGAGTACCTGCTATTCAATTAATCCAGAAAATTATCTGTAGTTCCAGACTATTTTAAGAAATATTCCCATGTAGATACAAATACCTGCACCTATACTTATGGATTGGGAATTATTAATCAGCTATTAAGCGTATTCAACCTGAATAGTCGAGGGCTTAGCCATAAAATAATTCTTAAAATAAGGCATAAAACTACAGGTAATCGGAATAGAATAAAAGCAATACATCGCCGCTGCTTCACCAGTCGACACGCCAAAAATCCATTGTGGCATAAACAAAGTCATAATAGCCATGAGGAAATGGTAATATCCAATACGTCTATTATCTTTCCAGACAAAAGCACTAATAGCCAGGGCAAAAAATGATCCATGCGTAACCAGCATTCCAAAAGCACTGGTGATGCTATAACCTATATGATATTTTCCCATAAACAGACATGCGACCATATCGCCTATGAAATTTGGCGCAACAAATGGAAGCTGCCACTGCTGAGGCAAAAAACTAAAAACTAAAAAAGATGAACTCAGCATAACGCCCAGAATAGTTGCTTTTTTCAAAGCAGTTTTATCTGACGAATAAGTTGCCAAAGCGGGCATTATTGCCAAGGCTTGAAGACTAATATGATAGGTAGATAACTCACTTAGAAACAAATTGATTCCGAAACCACATTGGTCGGCAACTGGGTATGCAAAATACTGTATAAATTCCATTAAGGAAAAATGCAATATTGCATAAGCTCTTGCAGATCTAACCCATAAAGGCTCATTTTTATCAAGAAAGGTAACACCAGAAGCAGCAAGACCAACCAAGCCTAATCCCAGAGACATATTTGCACTAAAACACATAAAAAACACCAGAAACTGTAAAACAGAGAAACATTAAAGAAAAAAGGGGATATGGTAACAGAATTGTTAAGAGGGAGAAGGTTTAATAAGTTCGAAGTTACTAAATCCTCACGTCTAATCTGATCAATCAACTATTCTGATTCCTAATGGATCAGCACCAATCATGCCTACCATTTCATCCAGATAATGCGGACTTTCCACACGTTCCAATTGCCTGAGCTATGTTTAAACGCTGTTTAATGTCCAATCTCTCCACTTCATCAGCATAATTCGGTAATGCGGAGAAATTTTCTAGACTTTTTACATGTCTACGCCATAAAGCTATATCTCTACATTATTTAACCCCTAGACGTTGATGATACCAGTCAGATTCCATCATGGATTCTTTGCTAAATAAAGCCCTTATTTCTGGTTCATGCGCATCCTTACCCTGATAGTTCCCTGTAGCCATAGCTTTAAGCAGTGGACAAGCCTCTTCAATAGAACCATCATCCAGATATTGCTGAGCCACTCTTTGTTGTGTTTCTACTATATTATGTATGCCATCAGTATAATCATCTAAATTTTGAGTTTCTGGTTTGAGGATTTCCTCGGTTAACACAGAACTGGGATTATCGAAAATCTTACCCATAAATCCATGTACAAATGATTCGGTAATTCTATACCCCAAACGACTTGCCAATACTTTTTGACCATCATGTTCAAAATCTTCAAGTTTTTCCATAAGTACCCCCTGTTTAATTTTATAACAGGAAACACATTCAGAATGATATTCATCCTTTCCATCAGGCAATGACAGCTCTCTGGCAACACCATGTCTATCCAGCTCAAAGGTTATAGCAGGGACAAAGCAGGAATAGTATCAAGATCCGCCTAAATAGCGATTAATTAAATCTTGTATGCGTTGGTCTGAAGGATAATAATGCGAAGTCAGCTGTCTGCCTTTTTCGACAAAACTACGTAACATATCATCAGCAGTCGCCATAAATGCCAGATTCGCTGGATCACCCTCTAAATATGTCGCTTGACCATAAGTACCCAAGCATAATTAATTTAACATTTTACTTGTCTTTTTTTCCATCTTCAGCGTTGCATAAATAGTTACGTAGCTCGCTATGCGCCTATTTATACAACACTGAAGATGAAAAAAAATCCTGCGTAAAAGTTAGTTAAATTAATTATACTTGGGTACTTAAGAAGCAAATTTAAGATTAATATACAAATGCAACTTTTGATGTGATAACACAGCATCTTGATCAGAAACGTTTACACCAAGGGCTTGAGAAAGGTTCACTAAAGGTCTCCAGGGGAAAATAGAATTGTCCAGAAAAAATCAATTTAAAACACATAATGTGAGCAATGCCCAGAATTTTCAATGCCTAATCACTAGACAGACAATACTAAACCCAGCAGCATTTATAAAGCAAAGATTAGTCGTGCTAAAAAATGGGAACAAATTGATATTTCAGAATCATTAAATAGGTTGCAATGATACAACAGTCGAGTTGTTTGGTTGTAAATTTTGTTTCTACCCCTGATTAAAACTCAACAAATTCTTTCAATAATGAGGTTGCATAGCTACCGGGAGGCAATGAGAAACTTAACAATAAAGTAGAATCATCTATAAATGTCCATTCTAAATGCTTCACCATCACTCTTAATGCCCGTCGATCCATTTGTAATTTAAATTGGATCAGTCCATCAGCTAACGATTGATTATCCTTTATAATTGATTCCTCAATTTCCAAAGCCTGATTACAAGTATCGTTATCGCCAATACCAAATAAAAAACCACTGGGATGAATTTCTTTTGAATCTAATCTTTGGACAATACTTGCGTCTGGCAGATCTGATTTAAAAAAACTATTGGATCGGTCAAAAACAAAACAGTCTCCCGAAACCGCCTGATTCCAGTTGCCAGAAACAATCCTTTTATCTAATAGCTGATTAAATAAATAAGAACGAACCGCAGAAAAATAAATGCCCCGTTGATCTCGTTTGATTTTTGCACCCTTAAATAGTGCCACCGCCGTATTTATATTTTGTCCTTGATGACCAAATCGTTGTAAACCAAAATAATTAGGAAACCCCTGCTGTTTAATCTTGAATAGCCTTCTATCAAGTTCGCTTTTATCACCCTGCCAATCTCTAATAGTTAATTTAAACCTGTTTTCCGACAACACGCCCCGTTTAAGTTTTCTAAGATGACGAACGACTTGAAGAATTTTCAGACTTTCAGTTTCCAGAATCTTCCAGTCTGGATCCGCCTTGCCTGGTAACCAGACACTAAACCATTGTTTAGTTCTGGCATGACGATCTTTTAAACCGGCATAGCTAACATCACGTTGCCTGACCCCAGCAAGTCGAGCTAATTGACGGGCAATGAATTCAGTATTTTCCCCCGACTTTTCTACCCATAAAAAAGCATGCTCCCCTATTCCTTCTGGCTGAAAAGGCAACACTTCTTCAACTATAAAATCATCTACAATGGTTTTTATTTTTCCACGACTAATGGCGCATCTATAAGCACAAGCCCAGACAGGAATTACAATCCCAGATTGATGAAAAGTTGTCATGAAATCTACTATTAACCCGTGAAAAATTTGATCAAGAATTCTAGCACAAGCTATCAATAATACAAATCAATAACGATTTGATGTGGTGAGAAAAATCTGAAAAATTCAGATAATCCGTCAATATTTTCACTGATAATGTAGAACAGAACTCAATCCATACTACATTTAACCTAAATAAATCAGTTGGATCACGGCTTCTAGCACAAACTATTGATTCCACAGCACTTCACAGATTATTGCTCCTCGACAACTGATTTTTCTGGGCTTAAGAGAACATCAATCCTTTTCTCCGGGCAAAAAAAAAGCTGTGCCAAGAGACACAGCCTTACATAAGAGGTTGTTAGTTACTATATCGAGGGAGAAAAGAAACTAAGTAACAACCTTGAAATAGAGTATGGCAAAATAATTAACAAAAAGATGTGAAATTACTCACATAATATTGTATTGATTGGTATTAATTAATTCGCTACTTTAATAAAGTATGAGCTATAAAAAAACTGTATTCATTTTTCTTGACGAATTATATGATATTTAATAAAAATGGTTATGGATGAAACACACATTAAATTGATTATCTGGATCGGATCTTCTTATGAAGACTGGAAAGATTTCCCTGATGAGGTCAAGATGTTTGGGTTATTCCCTGCATTTAGCACAATGCGGTGTAAAGCACACAAAATGCAAAACGGTTGACAGGTTTTAAAGGGACATCTTTTAATTGGAGGGGATTTATATCCCGTTCGCAACGTTTATTTATGACTTATAGAAATATAAAATACTTCATACCGTTGCATATATTTCAAACGTTTAAAACGGGATAATAAGTACCCAAGTATAATTAATTTAACTAATTTTACGCAGGATTTTTTTTCATATTCAGTGTTGTATAAATAGGCGCATAGCGAGCTACGTAACTTATGTGGACTCCCCTTTGTCAACAACAAACTTGCACAATTAAAGAAATAAATGCGTACTTATGTACGAGCTCTATAGAGAGTAGCTAACTCAGGCTCAATGATATCTACGCGAACGTGTTT
>CAYZUM010000243.1:0-4710 GCA_964481455.1 uncultured Methylomonas sp.
TCGCGCACTTCGGATTGGCGAATCGCCCTGTCGCCTATCAGGGACTAAAAATCACCGCCCGAAATTTAAACCAGCCTACTCATTAAGGTATCAATAAATTGAATAGTTACGCTAACCCCATATGTCACTTTAGAGACCTAATTGTTGACAGGAAATAAGTGAATTAATCGAGTAACAAATTCACGACATGTTAAAGCCCAGATAACAACCGGCGTCACTGTGGGTAAAACTAAAACACCTAATTGATAACCCAGCGCTATAATATCTAACTGCCATGAGGACAAGCTTACATTGCCGATTAACTCAGCGGGTGTTTGTAAAAACAATACCTTGGTGGCCTGAAAATAGATTCCCCATACTTGAATCAGCAGAAAAATTAATATGCTGATAAAAATATTTCGCAGGGTCTTTACAAAATTAAAGGGTGAAGCCAGAATTAATGCACACGCAAGCGGCAAACCATAACTATAGATCAAAGGATTGATAGGAATTGGTAATTCTGCAACCCTTCCACTCGGAACATGTTGTTCAGCCACGGTTACATTTGCGACCACTTCTACTAGATAGCCAGCCTGATCTATACCGGCAATTAGCATGGGGAATATAAACAATAATAACGGCTCAGTTAAATTAACGACGAGTAATGTTGTAAACTCGGCTAATGAATACCAAGTCCAGTAACAGACTGGTAGCCATAGAAAAACTTTAAAAATAAAGGCCAATAGCGGATTAACTTGCACGGCTTTCCTTGGCTACATTTTGATTCGCAGGTATCAATCTGAGCCATAATAAAAAGATAATTAAAACATCCAGCATAATAAGAGCCTGCCAGATATACAAGTGTGCCCATTCAAAGACACTGTGATTCCATTGACCTAGATAAAATAATGAAATAATACGTACTATATTAAGCAACTCTACTGCAAAAAAACCACTGATGATGCCGAAAAATTTAAATTTCCAGGGTGCCGGAAAAGCGAGCATCGCTGCGATTAATACGAGCACTGCTTCAACCCCATTGCATCCTGATTGTATTGATACGGCAAAACCAGTATCAACCTGTTGTAATACAACGCCCTGCGAGATAACCTGATCATCAAATAGTTTTACTATCCAGACACTAATATGCGCAACAATTTCGGTAAACGGAATAATAATATTTGTATGTATGCTATTTGCTTGCGCTACCGAAAACAAAGCAAGCTGTATGCCGATAAAATAAAAGAAGAATTTATACATATTTTTACTTTTCTAAATTTCTGCCAAACCTAACAGGGGGCCTTCAAAAATATATGCAGAGCGTGACTTCAGCACCTGCTTAAATACCCTTCGTCATTGGCGGGATAAAGCCACACTGCCAGATATTTAATTTACCCCAAAGGACGGCCTATAATTTTGAGTTTACTCTATACAGAAACTCAAGGAAACTAACCATAAATAAACAACTTTAATATACCATATTTCCTTATGTTAATTGTGAGTGAAACTGCTTCGCGCGGTCACGACTGCAGATTTCTAGCGGCTTAAGTTTTTGCTGAAAGGCTGCGTTATTGTAACAGTTACGTAGCTTGCTATGCGCCTATTTCAGTATCTTACAGGTATCCCCAAACAGGGTGTGGAAACCAATATCGTTAAAAAAAATAAAAAGCCGCTCCCATAATGCCCCCAAAAAATCCCCCCCAGACCACTAGCCAGCCTAAATGTTCACGTATAATATGCTGGACCATTTCTTTAACTAATTGCGGCGTTAACTCATCCAGTCGCTTATCAATCACTGTTTCAATTTTTCCAATAATATTTTCACCAATCTGATGAGCATTCAAACCCTGTTTCAAAGCGGATTTAAATCGATCAGATTCAACCATTTCTGTTAATGTAACTTGCATTTTTGCGATAAAGGGTTCTTTCAACGGAATCAATGCGTCTTCTCCGCCCATCATTTGCAACATTTCACCGAAGGAGGATTCCATTATTGAAGAGATTAATCCTTCAAAAATGCGATCATAATCTACCGCTGCTAATAAAGGTTCCAGATTTAAGATTTTGTCCCCTTCCTGCTCTTCTCTCTCTATAAATTGCTCTACATTTTCCAGAGTAAAAAACTGATGCATCATTAAATGCTTGATAGAAACCTTAAACTCTTCAAAACGATTTGGAATAATCCCTGAGCCATATAACAATGGGACTTTTTCAAATAGCATATGAATCGCTATCCAGTTGGTCAATGCACCGGATAGGGCAAAAAAACCTATCGTCTTTATTAATTCAGCATATATTGGTGAAAAATAACCTGCAACAATAATCGTCGCTGCAAGCAAGTTGGTCATAAAACTCTTATTAAATACTTTACTCATTAATTCTTATAAAACCTTATTAAAAATTTGCGTAGCAGATCACTATTGATACTACGTTACTTATTTTGATGTAATATTATAACTCTATTGATGAATTTTCTAGGTTAATGTACTTCATTAGAATATATTAGTATCACAAGTACTACTCCTTGGCTATATCAAAATATTTTTCATTTTGCCCCCTATGGGTCATGTATTTTTTTTGATTTAGTGTAGCATCCTTTTTATGATAGTTTGCAACCGTTCACCTCCCCTCATGAATAACTAATACACTGATTTATATAAAGTATTATTTTTCAATATCTTGATAAAATTGCATTTAATCCTTTCTAAAATTAAAATTACAATGGCTTACAGTGTTTTTTTGCTAGCTCATATATTAGGTTTAATAATACAAATCAATATGTTAAGGGGTAACTGAACGGTTACGATAGTTTTGTAACTCATAAGCTCCCCTAATTAGGGATCTGGAAATAAATAAACATCCAATATTGGGCAAGGTTTTGGTTCGTATTCAAGGCATAGTAACAGGCGCACAACAGGCTACGCAACGGTTACTACAACGTAGAAGACGGACAAAAAGACCCGCAACTTTGGATGATGTGTGTTTCCATCTCCCTCAGCAATAGCTAAAGCTATTGCACTCCTGCCAACGTGTAAACTGATCAATGAAGTATGTCATATATTCATTACTTTTTTCTATCTTGATTAAAACAAAGTCAACATCAATAATGAGAACACCACTTATCACAAGGCAGGGCTATGAACAACTTAAACAGGAACTGGATGATTTATGGCGTGTTGAACGCCCCGAAGTCACCAAAATTGTATCCTGGGCTGCTAGTCTGGGTGATAGAAGTGAAAATGCGGATTACCATTACAACAAGAAAAGACTACGTGAAATAGATAGACGCGTTAGATATCTACAAAAATGTATGGATAGGCTTAAAATTATAGATTACCAACCCGAGCAAGAAGGGAAAGTTTTTTTTGGCGCCTGGATAGAAATAGAAAATGATACAAGTGAAACAAAGCGTTTTCGTATTGTGGGTTATGATGAGATTTTTGCTCGCAATGATTATATTTCTATTGACTCCCCTATGGCTCGTGCTTTATTAAAAAAAGAAGTGGATGACGAAGCTGTGGTAAAAACAGAAGCGGGGGTCTTTATCTGGTATGTGAATGCTATTGAATATGAAAAAACGTAAAAGTGTATTGATAGACTTTCAGAAAAATAATTTCTCGAATACCATCCTACAAAAGGATAATATCTAGGCATAAGGGAGATGGAAACAAATAAACGCCCAATATTGCGGGTCTTTTGTCCGTCTTCTACGTTGTAGTAACCGTTGCGTAGCCCTGCTATGCGCCTGTTACTACGCCCTGAATACGAATAAAAATTCTGCGCCAGTTGCCCAACTTATTTCGTGCACGTTCCTAAGTGAAAACTGACCAATGAAAGATGCCCGAATTTATTCGCATTTTTCACCGCCACACCATGCGAATGAATTTGCACCTACGGGCTGTGTACTTTTAATACGATATACCCCATCCAGTTAGAAACTCGTCATTTTTTGATTTTCAAAAACTCTGGACATTTAATATTGTAATTTCCTATCATTATCTGGAACTGCTGTTCAGATTTTTGAAGAAAAATAGAGTTCTATTGAAATGACGAATTTCAAAATAGTCGGGGTTTATCAATTTTTCTAAATATAATAAGAATTTGCAATTGAATACAATTAGGAAGTATCCCCAAAAAAACACAAGATATACAGACAACACTAATTTAGCTTTTAAACAGGAAAACAACCTTATGCGTAAACGTATTATCACCCCAGACATTCAAACAACAACTCCACACTCTGACCAAGGCTGGTTGAATTTAGAGGAACTTGTGGAGGTGGAAATCACTTCAGAAAATGCAAACTATCCAATTGAATCCGCTCTACTATCTGAGAAATCCTCAGGCTGGCTGGCTGCAAAGTCTGGAGAACAGACTATCCGGCTTATTTTCTCTGCCCCACAACTATTACAGCGGATCTGGCTAAATTTTGAAGAAAAAGAAACTGAGCGCACTCAGGAATATACTTTGCGTTGCTCGTCCGATAATGGAAATAACTTTCAGGAAATCGTACGTCAGCAGTGGAACTTTAGTCCAACAGGGTCAATTAACGAAATCGAAGACCATCATATAAATCTCCCAGCAGTGACTATACTGGAATTAAGTATTGTGCCTGATATAAAGGGAGGAGAAGCTTTCGCATCTTTAGCACAGTTAAAACTCGCTTAAGATCAGACTTAAGGGGCTGGAAATAAATAAACGTCCAATATTGGACGTTTATTTATTTCCAGC
>CAYZUM010000244.1:0-4710 GCA_964481455.1 uncultured Methylomonas sp.
AAGTAAAATATTTATATCATAATTCCTCGGATGAAATGTTATCAAGAAGTAAGGTAACTCGCAATATGGGTAGTTTATTTATTGCGCCTTACCTAAGGCATATAGATATATACCTATGCTTATTAGAAAATTTTGTTTTGGAAAATATTTATGAAAGCCTATCAAAAAATAGTTTGGATTTTCACTTTATTATTAATCAGCCAGCTGAGTGTTGCCAGTGAAAAAACAGTCATACGTCTGGGGGTATTAGCATTTGGTACTGTTAACTGGGAATTAACAGCTATGCAGCAGGCTCAAATGATAGAGACGGAGTATTATCGTTTACAAGTGACTAAAATGGCTAATCCGCAAGCAGGAAAAATTGCCTTGCTATCGGGTGCTGTTGATATGATAGTTGCTGACTGGGTCTGGGTGTCCCGCCAGCGGGCATTAGGCAAAAATTTTACTTTTTATCCTTATTCTAATACGACTGGCGCAATAGTGCTTGCTAAGGGTAGTTCGATAAAAAATTTAGCTGATTTAGAAAATAAAAAATTAGCCGTTGCAGGGGGAGAACTGGATAAAAATAGCTTGCTGCTCCAGGCATTAATGCAAAAGAAAGGGTTGGCAAATGTCTATGCCAGTACGGAAAAAGTGTATGGAGCGCCGCCCCTATTAAGCCAGCAGATGTTGCATCAGCGTGTTGATGCTTTATTAACTTATTGGCATTATGCAGCTCGTTTGGAAGCAGAAGGTTATACCGTCCTGATGACAGGTAATGATTTATTGCAAGGTTTGGGTATACAGGAAAAAGTACCGAGCATAGGATATGTGTTTGATCGGGTATGGGCAAATAATAATAAGCAAGCTGTCCAAGCCTTTCTGCAGCAGACCATGACGACTAAAAGTGCTCTGTGTACTGACAATGCCGCTTGGAAAGGAATTGAATCTCTCGTTCGAGCTAAAACACAGCAAGTTAATCAGTTGTTACGTCAGCGTTATTGTGCTGGGCGGGTGTTGAGCTGGGGAGACAAGGAACAACAGGCAGCGGGGGAAGTTTATCAGTATTTCAAAGCCATTAGCCAGAAACGTTTAACAGGAGCGTCTGAAACGATACAAACTGGTAGCTTTTGGCAGTTGTAGGAGAAGTCTTCAGCCGCGAAATCGAAACAGGCCAAATCTACTTTCACAAAGCCGAGGTGCTGTTTTAGGGTGGCATTAATTATTTATATAAAAAATCGCCAAATTCAAAGCTTGTCATAACCCTGTCATAAACATCCTCTACTATGACAAAAAAAATAGTAACTACTCAGGCTATGATTTATTGAGCTGTAGCGATTTTGGTACTTCATTTTGGATGATAAAGACAGAGAAATAGGCATTTTTTAACTGTTTAGCTACTTTTTATGCCACAAATACCTCTACAGCCCTGGAAACAATAGCCTGAGTAGTTACAAAATTTATTTGATTTGACTTTAGGATGCATATTTAATGGTGATTAACAAAACAGCCAGAGTTCTGGTGCTGGGTTCAATGTTAATGTTGGGTAACGCTGCTTCTTTTGCAGAAGATAAGGCCCTGCTTGATACATTGCTACAAAATGGCTCAATTACGCCAGCTCAGTATGATAATTTGACTAAACAAAAGATTCCCAGTAGTAGTGATGCTCAAGACTTGAATTTGAGAGAGGTATTGCTACAGAATGGTGTTATTAACCAAAGTCAATACGATACCTTGGCGCAGCAGAAAGTTGTTAATGCTGAACAGGAACCCGCTAAAAAGGGTGATGATGTTATCGTTAAACTAGATTCAAAAGGCTTTCGGGTAGAAACAGCAGATAAAGCGTTTAAATTTAAACTGGGAGGTCGTATTCATTCCGATGTGAATTTTAGCGCTAACGGCCATGATTTTGATCCTGAACCTACTGAAGGTTTTGAGATTCGACGTGCTCGTTTGGCTGCCTCAGGGACATTATGGACGGATTATGATTACAAGGCTCAATTCGATTTTGCGGGAAATAAGGTTAGTATTAAAGATTTATTTATAAAATATAGAGGACTAGGCTGGCTTAATATTACCGTGGGAAATCAAAAACAGACCATTAGTTTAGAGCTACAAGAAAGTTCCAACGATATGATGTTTACTGAGCGTTCACTGATATCTTCTTTGACTGCTCCTCTATTTGACCGGGCAATGGGGGTGAGGTTAGATTCTTCAGGGGAAAACTGGTCAGCACAATTCGGTGGTTATGGTTCGTCAATCAATAAAAACAGTACAGGTGGTTGGGGAGTTACATCGCGGGCGAGTTTTGCGCCTATTATGACACAGACTCATCTACTACACTTAGCTGCAAATGTCGGTTACCGTAACTTGAACGACGGGAATGTACGCTTTAGGTATGAAACAACGAACCTGTCAAACTTATATTTTACAAACACTAACGCAGTAACTCCGATTGATAATGTGGACGGCGCAACATTGGCAGGTTTTGATATTGCATATATGCTGGGTCCATTTTCTGTGCAAGGTGAATATGCGCACACTTGGCTTTCTCGCAATAATAACCAGAGTGGGCTCGATTTTAATGCTTATTATGTGCAAGCGGGTTGGACTCTTACGGGAGAATCGCGCAGTTATAAAGGGTCGCAAGGTAAGTTTAAACGCTTAAAACCTGCAAATCCATTTAGCTGGGAAAAAGGCACTTGGGGAGCGTGGGAATTAGCAACCAGAATCGATGGTAATGACCTAAACTCTGGTGATATCGTCGGTGGAGAAGAAACGGCTCTTACATTCGCATTGAACTGGTATTTAAACCGTAATATTCGATTGATGGCTGATTATCGGTATGCGTTTGATATTCAGGATTCAGCCGTATTAAGAGACGGGGACAGTGCAGAGACGGGGGTTCATCAATTTACATTACGGACTCAGTTGACCTTTTAATGTGAACTAATATATTCCAGATTAAAATGCTAAAAAGCCAGCTTTATGCTGGCTTTTTTCGTTAAAGAAAAAAGTATCTCCATAAAATTAAGATAAGTTTTAATTTTGTTATGCGCTTTAATCAGGCTATGTGATAATAGCGGGCTTTAATTCGTAATGTCTTGGGCTTCAAAAAAATGGATGAGAATAAGAAGAAAGCATTAGGCGCGGCCTTAATGCAAATTGAAAAGCAGTTTGGTAAAGGCGCGATTATGCGTATGGGCGACGATGCTGCATCGCGTGATATCCAAACGGTTTCTACGGGTTCTCTAACATTGGATATCGCTCTGGGCTGTGGTGGTTTGCCGCGTGGGCGAGTGATTGAAATCTATGGTCCAGAGTCTTCGGGTAAAACGACAATGACTTTGTCTACCATCGCACAAATGCAAAAAAAAGGCGGTACGGCTGCCTTTATTGATGCAGAGCATGCACTTGACCCGTCCTATGCAGAAAAAATTGGTGTCAATGTTGATGACTTACTGGTTTCTCAACCTGATACCGGTGAACAAGCATTGGAAATCGTCGATATGCTAGTACGTTCAAATTCGGTTGATATTGTGGTGATTGATTCAGTGGCCGCTTTAACGCCAAAAGCAGAGATAGAAGGCGATATGGGAGATTCCCATATGGGGCTACAGGCTCGACTGATGTCGCAAGCTTTACGTAAATTAACGGCGAATATTAAACGTTCAAATACCATGGTTATTTTTATTAACCAGATTCGTATGAAGATTGGAGTTATGTTTGGTAGTCCTGAAACCACTACTGGTGGTAATGCCTTAAAATTTTACGCTTCAGTACGTCTGGATATCCGGCGTATCGGTGCGATTAAAAAGGGCGATGAAATCATTGGGAATGAAACGCGTGTAAAAGTTGTGAAAAACAAAGTTGCTCCTCCTTTTAAACAAGCTGAATTTGAAATTCTGTATGGTGAAGGCGTTTCTTTTCTGGGCGAGTTAATCGATTTAGGTGTGAAGTACGGTTTTGTGAATAAAGCAGGTTCCTGGTATAGCTATGGTAAAGATAAAATCGGCCAGGGTAAAGACAATGTGCGTGCTTATTTAAAAGAAAATCCAAAAGTTGTTGAAGAGCTTGAAGCGAATATTCGTGCGGAAGTGTTTGGTGTAAAAGACAGTGTTGAGGGTAGCAAAGTAAAGTCCGATGATGCGGATGGCCTTGTCTAGTATCGTCTGAATGTCTGAACTTAAGGATGAGTTTGCAACGTCTAAGGCGATAAAGGAAGCCTGTTTACAGTACCTTATTCGTCGTGAACATAGCCAGCAGGAGTTATTGCAAAAAGTTTCTGTCAAAGGTTTTTCTCATGATGAGGTTGCAGGGGTACTTGAAGAGCTTGTTGAGCTAGGGCTGCAAAGTAATGCGCGTTTTGCTGAAAGTTATGCAAGAAGCCGGGTTCATAAAGGCTTTGGTCCTTTGCGTATTCAAGCTGAGCTACAACAGCGAGGTGCGGGCGATTGCTGTTTTGATATGGCAGTTGAAGAAATTACGGGTAGTTGGGAAAATTTACTTGAGCAAGTTTATAGAAAAAAATATGGCGTAGAGAGTACTCTTGATTTTAAAGAAAAACTCAAGCGCAGTCGCTTTTTACAGCAACGGGGTTTCCCTAATGAGATGGTGCGGTGCTTATTTAAGGATTTATCGCTGTAGAGCGGACTTAAGTTTGTTGCCCATAACTATTAAGGTAACTCGCAACAAATAACCCACCCACCTTGCTTGTTTTTTTGTCCGTCT
>CAYZUM010000245.1:0-4701 GCA_964481455.1 uncultured Methylomonas sp.
TAGTAGAAATAGGCGCATAGCTGGCGACGAAACTTTTTCTACAACGCTGAAGACGGACAAAAAGACACAAAAATGCTCACGTTATATTGTCACATTCCTAAGGATAACTGGAAACAAATACAGCAAACAATGTAGAGCGGACTAAAGTCCGCTCTACAAGCATTAACTATTTTTGTATGATGAAGATTACACAACCCAAGACCATCGCCAAAAACAAAACTCACCCTGAAGTTCATAAAGAACATGAAGAAAAACAAAATGTTACTCATTACAAGAATCTTCGCTGCAATACTCATATAACACATTGATTGAAAAAAACGGCTACCAACTTAAGACGGGACACCAGTAAAATAAGCTTCTGGAGAGACTCTACGCTATACTGGCTTTCTACGCATTATTTCAGTAAAAAAGCTATGGAAACTGTCCCGTCTTAAGTTGGTAGCCAAAAAAACTTCATGCCCTTTACCTTCTTCATGGTGAAAAATTAATTTCAATTTGGCGAAAGTATTAACCATCAAGTCCCATTTAACAACCCACCCTCTTTCTTCCCTGCTCTTCAGTTGTTAGTGCCCTTCCTTAAAAACACAAACAGGACTTGTTCACATTTGTACTTGCCTGTATAGTATGCCCGTTTCAGGTGTCTTGATTGATATCAAGATTAAAAGGGAAGTTGGTGCATGAAAACACATAATGCCAACGCTGCCCCCGCAACGGTAATTGAGCTAACAATCTACCCAGTGTCACTGTTCTTAAGAAAATGGGAAGACGTAGATTCTGGAATTTGTTTCCACTCATAAGCCCGGAGACCTGCCTGAAACTAGCTAGGAGATGCACTGATATTTCCTGATTCACTATTCTTGTGCGGGTGAGCACAGTGACTGAACATTCATTTATGGCTCCCTATTATTTTTTTTCTTGCCTACCTAAGTCTCTTTTAAAACGAAAGTTGATTAGTATAAGGCCTTATCTTGGTAGTTTATTCATCGCGTTGATCACACTACAATTTTGCCATGCCGATGAAAATACTATACAAAATACACCGGCTAAAGATAGCGGCATTCTAGCCCAGCCCACTGAAGATCTATCCCCAGCCCCCCCCTACCATATTGATAACCAAGCTCGTGGGCAAGGCATCAAACACGACTTAAAATATGATCATTGTAATGGCTATCTCCGTGGCGGCTATATTCAAACGAATCAAAAAACAGTGAGCAATCAGCAAGCATATGGATTGGGTGGAGAACTAGGTTGTGGTATTTCCTGGGGACCTTTTTTTAAGCTACATGCCAGTGCCTTTACTGCGATCAACCCCGGTTTTAATAGTGGTAATAAAGATGAAATTCAGGGCGATTTTTTTGACGAAAATAAGAATAGCTACATCACGTTAGGCGAAGCGGTTATGACCTTATCTTATGCTGATTTTCAGGCACATCTAGGCCCACAACGTTTTAGTTCACCCCATATGGGACCAGATGATTTACGTTTGCTACCCAATATCTTCGAAGCTTATTTAGTTGATTATCATATGGGTGATGTGTTCTATCTTGGCTCTGGCTTTGTGCGCACAGCAAAAGGCTGGGAAAATAACGGTAATGCGGCCGACTTTGTTAACATCGGCAAAGCCTTTGGCGGAATGGGTTCACAATCCTGGCTTGCCTGTGGAAAATATCAACACGGCCATATCAATGCCAGTGCCTGGTACTACTATATTACAGATGTTCAGCAAATTTTCTTTACGGACATTGTTTATCAAAATAGCTTGAATGACATTTTTTCATATACACTCGGCGGACAATTTGATCTCGGCCGGTCTGTGGGCAGTCAGTCAATTGGCTTAGTCGATGCAAATACCCTCGGTGTTTTCGCCTCGTTATCAGCTTATGGCATCACATTTACCACTGCTTATAACAAAAATTTCGGCCTGTCAGCCGCTGTCAATAGTGTCGGCGGCGGCCCCTTTTTTACCTCGATGGAAGAAATGACCTTAGATGCTGTGGACGCTGGAAAAAATGCTCAAGCTTTGTTATTTAACCTTGAGTACCAGCCACACTTTCTACCATCCATAACTCTAGGTGTTGCGACAGGTGATTTTCAGGCTGAAAAGGCAACTGACTTTCATACTCAGGAGCTCAACACCTATCTTAGCTACCAATATCAGCAAATGATAACTATCAATATTATGTATGCTTATATTAAAAATCTGACATCCGAATTAGAAACTGAACAATTGAGAGTGATCCTAGGCTATCAATTCTAGGAGGCTGCCCAAGAATAGAAGCCATCGCGAGGGAAAGCCATTTTAAGTTAGATTTTTCGATCATTTGAGGCGAAGTGTGTGCTCTTTAACGAAAATGATTGGGAAAGCTGACCAAAAGGGCTTTTCCGCAGTAGGTTTTCTATTCTTGGACAGCCTCCTAGATATTCGTCTGAGCTTTTGCTTCGAGACGTTCTACCAACGCTCTATATTCTTGTGGGTCAGGTCTGTATAAATACATTGCTAATGCAGATAACATCATAAATATATAGAGTGTATTATAGCTATCGCCTAATATAAACATGATAAGCCCATAAAGCCCTATGCCCTCAGCAACCAGCATGGAAACAATAATAGTCATCCGATAACGCACCTTAGGCGATTTATCACCGCTGCTAGTTTGATTTAAACGTAGCAAGACATGTCTGATAAACTTCATCACAGGAAAGGTTAAAATCGCGACGACATATAATATTGTTCTGATAATAACGCGTTGCGGCTCGTCAATACCCAGCTGTATTTTATCAGCATAGTAATGGCATACCACAATGATAGCTATTAAACTTAGTAAACCAACAGCCCTGATGATTCCCGCAGACAAAAGATCGGATTGTAATTGTTGCTCTGAAATTGCCATTTTATTGCTCAGTTAGTTTTTCTTTTCGATACGCACGGACGATAACAACAAATGCGAAAAAATCATATAGGCCATGGATAATCACAGGAGTAAGCAAATTGCGTGTACCATCATAATCCAGATATAGTCCCAGATAGAGACTCACAGCAGTTGCCATTATAAAATACAAAAACGTAACGGCATGCACCAAACCAAACATTAAACTACTAACCAGTAGGCCAGCCATCATCCCCCAGGAATTTTCTAGCCAAGGCTGGATCACACCACGGAATAAAAGTTCCTCAGAAATTCCTGCAATAGCACCGAGAACAAATAAATCAGTCCAGTGATGTTTTTCCAGACTAGGACCCAGGGTTTCCTGCAAAACTTGCCTGATTCGTTGTAATGATTCTGTTGTTATCTGATTGAGTGCCAGAAAAATAATACACAGAGGTATCGTTCCCAAAATACCATTCATCAAAGCCTGTTCATTGAAAATAATAAATTCGAAAGGATTAATGCCAGCGATCCAGCCTAAAAATATGGCCACTAAAATAAGAGCACTTTCAAAATAGCACGCTGTTTTAAAAAAATGTTCTGAATCTTTTCTAGGTTCATTCATAGTGCTATTAATGCGATAATGTCATTATTATTCATTTTTATCAAAGGTCTTGCTATGTTGTGTTTTATTTACAAAAGTATTAAAAAAAGCGAATTATACTTATATTTAGACAAACAAGATGATTTCTCTAGTATTCCCAAGGCTATTCTTGACAGTATAGGACGGCCTGAATACGTCATGCAACTAGAGATTACGCCAGAACGCAAACTTGCGCGAGAAAATGCAGCAGACATCCTTAAGGGCATTGAAGAAAATGGATTTTTTATCCAGATGCCGCCCACCATTCATCCAGCACCTACGAGCATCCAGTAGAGCGGACTTCAGACACGCTTGCACCCCGAAGCACTAATGCGGACTGAAGTCTGTTGCTCTACCTGGCCTAAGCCTTCGGCAACGTCACCCCTTCCTGCCCCTGATACTTGCCCCCTCTATCTTTATATGAAGTCTCACAGACTTCATCGCCACCAAAAAACAACATCTGGGCAACGCCTTCATTAGCGTATATTTTAGCGGGCAAAGGCGTCGTATTGGAAAACTCAAGTGTTACATGTCCCTCCCATTCAGGCTCTAAAGGTGTTACATTCACTATTATGCCACAGCGCGCATACGTCGATTTACCTAAGCAGATAGTCAATACCTCACGCGGAATACGAAAATATTCAACCGTTCTTGCCAAGGCAAACGAATTGGGTGGAATAATGCAGACATCAGACTGAACATCAACAAAACTGCCATCACTAAAATTTTTAGGGTCCACTATTGCTGAATTGATATTGGTAAAAATTTTAAATTCATTTGAACAGCGCACATCATAGCCATAACTCGACGTACCGTAAGATATTACTTTACCTTGCTCTGAATTCTTAACTTGCCTGGGTTCAAAAGGAGAAATCATATCTTGCTCTTGTGCCATACGGCGGATCCATTTATCTGATTTTATACTCATATTCCACTAATGATTGATAACTCTAAAAATGAGTGTAATTTTATCCTAAACCAAGAAATAAGAGAAAAATAAATACCCATTGCAACTTAAGTTGCATGACAAAGAGAATAAATAAGTGTTCACTGAAAAACAAAAGTTGCCAAGTCTACAGCCTAAATTTTCAGGTAATATGGAAATTATTGATTAGCAAGTATATAGTTGACCTAAAAGGTAGTCTTCATTTGTCAATTAACTTTTGCTTATAAAGAATCTGGACTTAATAC
>CAYZUM010000246.1:0-4681 GCA_964481455.1 uncultured Methylomonas sp.
TCAGGGACTAAAAATCATCACTTCGCTAAGCTCCGTTTCCCTGATTTTCAGCGTCCGACAAGTTTCAATCACACTTGCAAGAATAGCGAACACACGCGAGCCTAAGTACTCAGGCATTATTATTTTAACTAAAATTACATTAGCACGGCTGCTGTTAAAGCCTCATCTTCGGTTAAAGACCCACTGCTTTCGTCATCGTTTTCGACATCATCTTGGTCGGTATGAGCAGAGGGTTTATCCCAGGGAGCCTGACTACTGGGCGGCCTGAGCTATTTTGAGAATTCTGATTCAGCCGCTCACGTGAATCCTTCAGGTCATCCAGTAAGTTAACCGCTAGATTTTCGACAGCATCAGGCGAAAGTGAGCGAATCACTTTTTCATCAAGTTGTCGTAAATCGTGATCGCTGAGTTTCATTACTTTAAGGGCTTAAGTTTTGATGGCGGGTAGCCTAACATAATACAAATGTAAGTGGAAATTATTTTAAGGGGTGTGAATAATTACTATACAAGCACTGTTTACTACAGATTTACCTGCTTGTCAGACCAAATGACATAATGCCTATCCCTCTCATTAGAGCATTTTAAATTTTACCTAATAAGGTAACTCGCAACAAATAACCCACCCATATTGCGCAGGGTTTTTGTTCGTATTCAAGGCGTAGAAATAGGCGCATAGCAGGCTACGTAACTATTTCTACAACACTGAATATGGACAAAAAGACAAGCAAGATGGGTGGGTTATTTATTGCGAGTTGCCTAAGTAGTGGGTAGTGGGTCAAACCTGTAATTATTGTTTAGTTACAAGTTATGCAATAGTCCGAGATATAAGGGGTTAACGTAATAGGGAGAATATTAAAACCACAGGTTTGACCCACTACCGTATATTGTTGTTATACTTCGCCCAGTCACAGCTGCGAATTTCTAGCGGCTGTTTTTTTACCAATAGCTGCGTTGCAAAAATATTTGCGTAACTTGCTATGGAATGAGAATCAAATAACGCGTGCATTCTGACGTGCCTTTTTGCTCGCCTTCTGCGTTGTGGAAACAGTTACGTCGCCAGCTATGCGCCTGTTACCGCGCCTTGAAGGCAAGCCAAAAGACTGCGCCATCATTGCACAACTTATTCAATCCCCATTCCTATGTACCTACAAAAGCATTGCTCTCGACAGAAATCAACTCACTATAAAAACGCATACGTGGCCGCGAAAAGTATACTTCTGGGTGATATTGAAAGTACCTTATTTTTCAGCCAAAGTTTAGTATCTTCATCTCCTTTAATGCAATTTGTCTTTTCTGATTTAGAATAAAGATATAAACTAGAAGACCAACATACCCATACCGTTACAGTGATCATTGAACCTATGCCTACTCTCCATTCCATTTTTATTTACCCTATTAAATCTCTGGCAGGCATAGCAGTAAACCAATCTACAGTCACCAAAACCGGCCTTAAATATGACCGCAAATGGATGATAGTTGATAAACAGAAGCAATTTTTATCACAACGCAGTCTGCCTACAATGACTTTGATAAAAACACGTATAACTGATCAACACCTTATCGTTTCCGCACCTGACTATCCCGAGCTATTTCTCTCTCTTGAAGGGCCAGGATGGACTAAGGTGTTAGATGTTACAATCTGGCAAGATCAATGCGCAGCACTTCCTGTCAGCAAAGAAGCAGATCAATGGTTAAGTGACTTTTTACATACAAACTGTCAACTCGTTTATCAACCAGAAAGTAGTATTCGCACTGTGGATCAAAATTATGCTCAAATAAATGACCAAACCTCCTTTAGTGACGACTTCCCATTTTTAATTATTTCCGAGGCCTCATTAGCCCTGCTTAATCAGCAAATGGATTTATCACTAACTATGCAACGCTTTCGCCCAAACCTTGTCATTTCAGACTGTGCAAGTTACGCTGAAGATAGCTGGCGTAAAATAAGCATAAGCGACATTTCTTTTAGATTACCTAAGCCATGCTCACGCTGCTCTGTACCACAGATCGACCCAAACACAGCTATAAGAGATAAAGAACCTCTACGCACTTTAGCACGTACCCGAAAATGGAAAAATCAACTTTATTTTGGCCAGAATGCCTTACATGATAAAGAAGGGAGCCTGTCCATAGGGGATGTCATGATGATTCATGAAATTGGCCTCGCTCAACCTCCTCTCGAGGTTTAATATTGCTATTATTTTAAAAGTCACTTTTACGCAGTGGCTTTATTATCTTGTGAAGAGAGATTCAGCCCTACCTCCTGTTGAATTTTCATTTAATAATGTTGACATCTTATATACTGGTAATGGCGGACTAAAATAATACCCTTGAATGAAATCACATTTTCGTTCACTCAAAAACATTAACTGAGTTTCATTTTCTACGCCTTCAGCGACCACTTTCTGATTTAAGGAGTGCCCCAATTTAATAATGGCACAAGCAATGCTTGCTTCTTTTGAACCGATTGTTAACTCTCTTATAAAGGATTGGTCAATTTTCAAAATATCGATAGGAAATCTTTTCAAATAGGATAAAGAGGAATAACCTGTTCCAAAATCATCTAGAGCGATTTTAATCCCCATCTTTTTTAATCTGGTGAGCTGTAACTCAATCTTATTAAGGTCTCCAATTAACATTGATTCAGTAATTTCCAGTTCTAAGTACTTAGCCTCAAGATCTGCTTTTTTTAATGCCTCTTCAACACTCTGTAAAAAACCTTCATCCATAAATTGGCGCGCCGAAACATTGACTGAAACCTGTGGAATAGAATAGCCAAGATTTAACCAAACTTTTAGTTGATAACATGCCGTTTCAAGAATCCATGCACCCATCTCAATGATTAACCCAGTCTCCTCAGCAATTGGAATAAAATGATCAGGAGGAATCATTTTATTCGCCCCATAGGGATCCTGAAACCAGCGTATCAATACTTCAGCCCCACTCATAACTCTACTTTGTGTATCATATTGTGGCTGGTAATATAATTGAAATTCACCTTTAACCATTGCTTTTCGCAAGTCATTTTCCAATGCTATTCTATCTTTGCTGGCAGTACTAAATTCTTTTTTGTAGAATTGATAGTTATTCCTGCCTTTATTTTTTGCTTCATACATAGCAATATCAGCATTTTTTAAAAGCAATTCGGACGACCGCCCATCTTCAGGAAAAATTGATATTCCGATACTAGAGCCAATAAATAACTCACGTTTTTTTATATAAAACACCTCAGCCAAGTTCTTAATTATTTTGCCCGCAACCATCGTAGAACTATAAATAGCTTTTCCATGTGTTTTTTCATTCAATATCAATAAAGCAAATTCATCGCCGCTAAAACGGGCAACAACATCCTCTTTCCTAACAATAGCGCTTAACCTTTTAGCCGTTTCTTTCAGCACTTCATCTCCAGCATCATGCCCCAAACTATCGTTAACACTCTTAAACTTATCAAGATCAATAAACAAAATTATTGCCGTTAACTTATGACGCTCGGCTGCGGATAAAAACTGAGCTAATCTATCCATAAACATAGCTCTGTTGACTAATCCTGTCAGAAAATCATAGTGCGCAATCTGTAAGATACGTTTTTCGTTTTCTTTCACCAAGGTAATATCGTCAAGAGTCACAAAATAATAATCAAATGTTTTTTTTTCACTGAGTATTGGTTTTATCTCTATTTTAACAAGAATTATTTGACCATTTTTCATTTTGCATTCAACTTCGCCAGACCATAACTGAAAATTATATTTCTGAAAGTCAGCCTCAATGTTTTCACAAAATCCCTTATTTTTTTCTGTATTTGTCAAATAGGATATTTTCTTATTTTTTATTTCACTTGATGAATAGCCAAATAGCAAAGAAAAAGCCAGATTATTACTAATCACATTTAAGGATTCATTTAAAATAACAAAACTTAAATGGCTATTAAAAAATATCGTTTTTAATACTTCTAATTTATCCTTATTTTTTTGTTCCTGCTCTATACGCTGCCCAGTAACGATTAACCTAAAGGGTTCATTTTTTTTATCGAAAAGAGGAGTCGTTAAGACCTCTAATTGGGTTGTACTACTTTCTCCTACTATAAATGATATTGTTTTTTTAATTCCTTGCCTGACATCCCAAGCCCTTTTATCCTGAGCTATATTTTTATTAAAAGCACTTTTATTAGCATTTGAGCGTTTTGCTAGAAAAGCATCAGTTTTTCCAACATAATCTATATATCGCATATCTAACAGTATTAAATATTCAGGAGTCGCATGAAGCCACCTTCCTTTTTTGTCTTTAATACAAAGAATATTTGGAAAATTTTCTATTAATAAGCGATCACTATATCCAGTAGACGTTATATTTTTATCTAGATTAATTCCCGGGGGGGGCTTATTTTCAATTGAAATAGCAGAAATACTTTTTTTCTGTGTATAGCATAATAATATATATAAAATAGTAACACTGTTTATCAATAGCAGTATTATCTCAGGGGGAAAAATAAAAACATATGATTCAAGTAGTTCTGGAAAATAGGTATGCATAATAATAGCAGAAATATTACCCAGTAACAGAACCGAAGTCAATATAACAAGTAGATTCAACCTAACCTCTTAAGTTATCAAATTCAAAAAATAAATAAACTACCGCTGAAAATCAGGGAAACGGAGCTTAGCGAAGTGATGATTTTTAGTCC
>CAYZUM010000247.1:0-4668 GCA_964481455.1 uncultured Methylomonas sp.
CTTATACGGCATTTGATACTTTAGAGATTGAATGGGAAACTCCCGATAATCTCGGCCTTGTTGTGGTTAATACGCGCCATACTTAGGTAACTCGCAACACACACCCACACCCATCTTGCTAGTCTTTTTGTTCGTCTTCAGCGATGTAGAAACAGTTTCGTAGCCAGCTATGCGCCTATTTCTACTAATGGAAGACAAATAAAAATCCTGCGCAATAGGGGGGTATTTATTGCGCCTTACCATAGACGAAAGTGTTGGCTTGCAAATACAAGACGTTAAACCTAATCAACTTCTTGAAACCAATTATCTAATAGTTGATGGATATCATCTATACCAGTACGCTTGAGTGCAGAAAATAGTTGTACTGAGGCAGGGACGGCGAGTTCTTCCAGTTCCCGCTGGACTTTTAATAAGGTGTTTTTTGCCGCTCCATAATTGAGCTTGTCGGCTTTGGTTAAAAGTATGTGCAGTGGTTTATTGCTATAAGTACACCACTCGATCATTTGCCAGTCGAACTCAGTTAATGGATGACGGACATCCATGACGAGAATAATGCCATATAAAGATTGGCGTTCATTTAAATAGGTCTCCATGAGGGCGTGCCACTGTCGCTTAACTTTCTCGGGCACTTTCGCATAACCATACCCAGGAAGGTCAACAAAACGCTGCTGATCATTGAGATTAAAGAAATTTAGTAATTGTGTGCGCCCGGGAGTTTTACTGGTTCTGGCTAAAGATTTTTGTCTACTTAAGGTGTTTAATGCGCTGGACTTCCCTGCATTTGAACGGCCTGCAAAGGCTACTTCACGACCTGTGTCTGCTGGGGTTGAGTTTAAGTCAGGGGCGCTAAGAGTAAACTTAGCCTGATGATAGAGAGAGTTCATGCTTATCTAATGTAGAGGGATTAATTAAATTGGAGTAGAATTCTATCTACCATTGTACATATAATACCTTATGTTTATCTTAATTTCGAAAGGGGAATCTAAATGAAGAAAAGTTTAATTGCGGTTACAGTGTCGTTTGTTTTATTTAATATGTCTAATGTTGCTCAGGCAGCAGGTGATGTTGACGTAGGGCAAGCAAAAAGTGCATCTTGTGCGAGTTGTCATGGTCAAAATGGCAATAGTATGGTGTCTATGTTTCCAAAATTAGCAGCTCAAAACGAGGGGTATCTAGTAAAGCAATTGCAGGCTTTTAAGGACGGTACACGTAGTAATGCAACAATGGGGGCGTTGGCTGCCGGATTGTCTAATGACGATATGCAAGATATTGCCGCTTTTTATGCTGCGCAGACAGTGACTGCGAATCCAGCACCACAGGTTAATCCTGATGATTTAGATGATATTGATGATGACCATGAATTAACAGAACATGAAAAAACACTTGCGAAGAAGGCTTTACACGAACAGCAGGATAAGTTGATGGCACTTGGCTCGGATGTTTATCGAAATGGGGATCTGGATAATGAAATCTCTGCCTGTATTGCCTGTCATGGGCCGCATGGTGAAGGAAATGAGCCGGCATCCTTTCCAGCGTTAAAAGGGCAGCATGCTGACTATTTATTGAAGACCTTAACAGATTTCAAAACAGATGCACGGAGTAATAACCCTGACAATATGATGCATATGATTGCGGAAAAAATGTCTGATGAAGACATTAAGGCGATGTCATATTATGTCTCGGCAATGAATTAAGCGAGTGTACTTGAGAGGAATAAAAGGAGAAAAAATGTTAAATAAGATGATTAAAGCGGGCGTATTAGTAAGTCTGATTGTTTTTTCCAGCTTAAATTTTGCAGCAGGGAAGGGGTATAAAGACTTGGCTGCTATACAGCCAGTTCAAGACCCGAGCAAAGTCGAGGTTATTGAGTTTTTTTGGTACGGGTGTCCACATTGTTACCAATTTGAACCAATACTGGAAAAATGGCACTCTAATATGCCTGACAATGTAAATTTTATACGTCAGCCTGCTGTTTTTAATAAAGTATGGGGGCAACATGCCAAAGCTTACTTTACTGCAGAAGTGTTAGGCGTAGTAGACAAAGTTCATGCTGACTTATTTTATGCGATACAGGTTAATCAACAGCCACTAGCGAATGAAGCAGACTTAGCGAAGTTTTTTGTTACGCAGGGTGTTGATGAAGCTGCTTTTCATGATGCCTATAATTCATTTATCGTTGACACTAAAATGCGTCAGGCTAAATCAATGGGGCCGCGCTATGGTATAACAGGGGTTCCTGCAATTGTGGTCAATGGTAAGTATTTGGTCAATGGTAAGACAGCCGGCTCTCACGAAGGAATGATTAAAGTGATTAATGAGTTGATTGTTCAGGAAAGTAAATAGGTAGAGCGGACTTCAGGGCGTTGGAAATAAATAAACGCCCAATATTGGGCAGGATTTTTGCGCGAATTCAAAGCCAGACCCGTATCAAGTACGGGGCTGGCTTTGAAGGTGGATAAAAAGAACAGTAATCTTGGGATGATTATTTGGTAGTGGGTCAAACCTGTGATTATTGTTTAGTTACAAGTTATGCAATAGTCCGAGATATAAGGGGTTAACGTAATAGGGAGAATATTAAAACCACAGGTTTGACCCACTACCCGATTTATTATTCGATTATTTTACTAAATCGGTAGGAAGTTCAGTGGCAACTGGTTTTTCTTTTTTGACTACTTCAGATAAAGGCTCATCTTGTCTGTTCCCTTCGCCAAACATGATTGCAGAAGCCATTAATAATATTATTGAAAAGCCAACGATGACATATCTATTGGGTTGCTCCATCCAGAATAATAGCCATTTAGGTTTAATTAAACCCACAACTAAAATCCCTACTGCTAAAATAAGTAAATTAAATGCCCAGACAATCATGATTTTTCCTGTTGCTTAAAAATAAGCAACTATTGTACTGGTTCGGGTACGAAATAAAATATTTTTAAGGAGATGACACCATGTTAGAGTGGTTAAATAGCGATATTGCTTATTGGCATTGGCTGATTTTTGGTCTAAGCTTAGCAATAGCAGAGCTTATGTTGGTTAGTTTCGTGGCATTATGGTTCGGTGTAAGTGCCATTATAGTTGGGCTATTATTGTGGGTCGTGCCTTTTTCATTTTCTTTGCAGTTATTTATCTGGGTCGTTTTGTCTCTTTTTAATGTATTTTCCTGGTTTAAGTGGGTATCACCCCACTTTAAAAACAAAACATTTTCGGGAATGGCACGTGAAAGCATGCTGGGGCAGATTGGGACGGTAATTGAATATAACTCAGTTCATGAGGGAAGGGGCACTTTGCGTTTTCCTGCGCCTATTCTGGGTAATGATGAGTGGCAATTTATTTGCACAGATCGTATTGCTTTAGGTGAGCGAGTAATTGTAAACGAATTTTCAGGTAATACGTTGATTGTTTCAGCAAGATAACAAGGGGTGGTTGATTATGGAAGGTTTATCGGTAGTTGGAGTATTTGTTGTATTAGTGATTATAACGGTTATCAAAGGTGTCAGAATCGTTCCGCAGGGGTATAAACATATTGTGCAGCGTTTAGGTAAGTATCATTCTACCTTAACGCCTGGGTTAAACTTTGTTATTCCTTATGTGGATTCAATTGTTGATAAACTGACGACGAAAGATATCGTTCTGGATATACCTTCACAGGAAGTGATCACTAAAGATAATGCGGTGATTGTCGCTAACGCAATTGCTTATATTAATATTATTTCGCCCGAAAAGGCAGTTTATGGTGTGGAGGACTATGTACTTGCGATAGAGAAGCTGATTCAAACATCACTTAGAGCGATTATTGGTGAAATGACTTTAGATGATGCACTTTCTTCCAGAGAACATATTAAATCAAAGTTAAAAAGTGGCATTTCTGATGATATTGCTGACTGGGGTATCACCCTTAAAACAGTGGAAATTCAGGATATCACGCCTTCAACAACGATGCAGGCTTCTATGGAAGAGCAAAGTGCAGCTGAGCGGGAACGCCGTGCCGCTGTTACCCGTGCAGAAGGTGCTAAACAAGCGGCCATTCTTGAAGCCGATGGGCGTTTAGCAGCTTCACGGCGCGATGCAGAAGCCAAAATATTACTGGCTGATGCGAGTGGTAAAGCCATTGAAAGTATCGCTGCTGCTTTGAAAGATAAGGAATTACCGGCAACCTATTTATTAGGTGAGAAGTATATTGAAGCGATGCGTGAACTCGCAGAATCTGATAATTCTAAAACGGTGGTGTTGCCTGCTGACTTGTTACATGCGGTGAAGGGAATTTTGGGTAAGTAGCGGATCTTTGCGAGACGGGGTATTCACCCCGTTTCAATCGTTTATAGTTTAAGGTGTTAGTGCAATAAACGGTAGTGGGTGAAATCTGTTATTAAGCGTGAATATCCCGTCCAAATTCAACTTTATTGATTAACAGCCCAATGACAATATCGTGCATCCTTTCTATTTTTGAAAAACAGATTGTTCGCCGAGTTAAACGTTTAATCCATGTTCTAAAATTCAAATTTTTTCGTTCAATTTTTTGGGTGTTTTGTTTGCCTATTTCATGCTTATCTGCTTCTAAATTTCGCTCATAAGCACCCCAGTCATCTGTGTCATATCGGTTTTTTTAAAAGGGGTCAATCGCTGAAAATCAGGGAAACGGAGCTTAGCGAAGTGATGATTTTTAGTCCC
>CAYZUM010000248.1:0-4649 GCA_964481455.1 uncultured Methylomonas sp.
GTTCATGGAGCATCTTCGGTTAGCTTGATAGATAACCCTGAAATATCTGAGCTAGTGCTTAATTGGAATATCTATGCCTTACAAGTTGCATTTAGGTTTTGAAAAGTACTTAAATTTAAGCTATTTTTAAGTTTAAATTCATGATGCCCATTACACAGCACGTAGGAAAAACTCTTTCTTTTTATAATTGTAGACACTACCTCTGCCATGATAGGCCTGAGCAAATAGTGCTGTCAGATCTGAAGGGTTATAAATTGGGGAATATTAATATTTTCAGGCAAGGCATGAAGGAATTCACAGCTAACAATATCACTCATATTCAAGGGGTAATGAAACAATTTTTTCCCAGCCTAAGCCAAAATGAACTGGTAAAAACACTGAGCGAGCACCTGAACTGACACAACTTAACCTTGAAAAACCATTGATAAAGGGGCACAAAAGGACTTCATCCCCTTAAGTTTCGGCGTCCCTCTGTGCCTGCCTATTTTTTTCAGCAGCTGGGAGCGTGAGGACTTATCACTTTTGTATACAACATGTTTACAGGCTCATGGCTAAATTAAAAAGAGGTTGAAGCTCGACTCAGTCGACCCTTTCAGCTAAGATTTGAATATTTTCGGATAAGCTTTGCCTCAACAGCTATTTTTTTGAACAGAAGGATCACCAGAAGGTGTGATAGGATTTTCTGTGCCTCTAGCCACCAAATGTCATTTTTTGATAAACAAGAAAACAGCTCTATATCTTATATTTCGCACATGTCAGATCAGAATTTCGGAATTATATAGTATTCAACTATAATCAATAGCTCACACGAAAAATTCGGTAAATACAAGTTATTGCCAAAAAACAATCAATGGGTTACAGGAGGTAATGAAGCTAAAAAAATCCTAACACATTGATATTTAAGGTGCTAAATGTAAGTATATTGGAGGAATATTATGAGCTGTTATCATTGATTGGGTTTAATTCAATGAAATTAGGTTGATCAGAACATTACGTGCGGTCAGCACAGTTTAAAAAACCGAAAACTTGACTGCACGGAATGCCCGAAACAGGAACCAGAATCTGTTGTTCTATTTTGCTGTAATTTTTTTCAATAATTCTTGTGCCTGTTGATATTCTTTGAATGGCTTGTTTTGGGCGAGTATCGTATTGAGAATTTTTTTTGCGTCTACATTTTTATTTGTAGCGACAAGCGCCTGTGCTAAATGATAGTTAATACTGGGGCTTTCAGGTGATTTATCCGCAGCTTTTTGTAATAACCTAACAGATTTTTCTGCCTGCCCTTTATGTAACAGAATTCCCCCAAGAGTGTCCATGACTTGTGCGTTGTCAGGCGCTTTTTCATGAGCATATTCTGCATGTGCTAAAGCATTATCATAATCACCTTGTTTGACAAGTAACCAGGCAAGATTGTTTCTTGCTCGCAGATTATCTGGATTTTGATTCACTAACTCTGCATAATATTGCTGCGCTTCATTATACTTACCTTTATCTAGTAGCAAATCGGCTAAAACGCTCCTAACCAAAATATCTTCTGGATACTTAGTGAGCCAATTTCGAAGTGTTTCATATCCATCACTATCCTCTCCCGCCCGAAACTGAGATTTCGCTAATTGAATAATCAGTGTATTTTTCTGACGTATTTTTAGTGCCTTTTGAAATAGCAAAATCGCCTGTGTAGGTTTATTTTGCATCAATGCAATATTACCTTCAAGTTCTTTAATTTTATAATTTTCAGGAGCGGATGTACCAAGTTCCTGTATACGCTTTTCGGCTAAATCAATCTGACCAGTTCTCGCCAATAGCTTGGCATACAGAAACTGAGAATATGCATGCTCCGGTTCCAACTTCAGAGCCATTTCGATTTCCTGTAAAGCATCCTCAAATCGTTTCAGCAGCTCATAAGCCAGAGCCAAGTTATAATGAAGTGTTGTAGCATCTGGCACTTGTTTCAATGCTTTCTCAAGCACAATAACAGCATCTTTAGCGGTTCCATTTCTTATGTAAGCAACTCCTGCAAGCTCTAGAAGCTCGATATTATCAGGAAATCGAGTCATTGCCGATTGCAACACAGCAAGCGCATTTGTTGGCATATTAAGCTTAATATACAGCTGTGCCAACATAAGATATGGTTGTAATTGATCTGGGTGATTTTCTTTTGCTGATTGCAGCAAGGCCATGGTTTTTTGCGGCTGGTTTACCCTAAGCTCTATTTCTGCTAGCATGAGCGTTGCTTTCAAATGATCGGGGTTATGTAGCAGTACATCTGCTAAGATAACTTTTGCGCCTATGGCGTTACCTAAACCAAAATAGAGTGTGGCAAGACTGGTTCCTGCCTGCGGGCTTCCAGGGCTGACCTCTAGCGCTTTTTCAAAAGCTGTTTGCATTTGGTTTTGCTTACCTAATCCAGCGTATGCAATCCCTGCCAATGTATAACCTGTCGCTAATTTTGGTGCATTTGACTGGAGTCTCTGCGCTATTTCTAAGGCTGACGCGTAAGCATTAGCTTTTAAGTGCACAAAAAAGATCACAGCTCCTGCTACTGCTTGTGAAGTATCCATTGCCCATGCGCGCTCAAGCTTATCAAGACCCAGCTTTATATTATAATCGTCCAAATCCTTTATACCTGATCGCACTAAATCAACAATATCACTCTCTGGTTTATGCAATAAACCAGGATTTTCGAAACTACCAAAGGCATCCGCTTCCGCTTTATCAAAATAGGGCAAAGAAAATATATTCTCTGACGAGATTGTATCAATATCATCCGTCTCAACTGGCAAAACAGCTGAATGACTGAGAAATACTGGGCATAAAACAAGCAATGCCACCACAACCAAAATGCGCTCTTTAATGACTGGATAATTTTTCATGTCTGTCTGCCATAAATATGTAAATAAAATTTTATAATACTGTGGTGCATAACGCTCTCGAAATATAATGATCGTATTTTCACATATAGATTTTTCAGAAAATTGATAAGGTATTAGAACCCAGTATGCCACGAAATTAAGCTCTTCGCGACAACAAAGGAATTTCAGCTCAACTAAAATTTTTTTATCAAAAAAAAACCACCTATCGAACTCTGCCGACAGATGGTTTCTAATATTAGCTAGTCATCATTAATGCATTCTAGTTATGTCACTTTTTTTTGCGGAACGCCAAGCCTAATAAACCGAAACCTACTAACACTAATGTTTCTGGTTCTGGAACTCCAACTATTACTTTTTTAGCATCTGCTCTTGTTGATATGCTCGCAGTCAATTGATATTCGTCGCCAGCAGTTAATGCTAGTGAATCAAACGATAGAGCTTGATAAGCTCCATTAACACCAAATACTTTTGGAACTCCATCTCCAGGGGAATTAGACGCTCTAGCTGCGCCAAAAGAAAAATCAAAGCCCGGAGCTGGAATGAATACAGAAGAACCAACATCTAATACCGACATACCGTTTGCGGTATCTATCATGCTGAACGTTATATTACCCGCAGCCGTTGCAAAAGAATCTGGTACAGCGTCTAGAGCAAGAAAAGCTGATACAAACACGCTCGTATTAAAATTAAAGGTAAGCACACCATCTTCACCAACGATAAGTGTATATTTCGCCTCTAAAGAGTTAGTACTGGCTGCTGAACCTCTACCTGCAGTTTCAAGGTGGACATAAGAAGCACCTGCCAAGAAAGCAGTGATTCCTGGAGCAACAGGAGACTCTGGAGCAAAAGTACCATCACTAGAAAATAGCGGTACCTCACCTGCCTTATCAGGATCAGACAGGCCTGCAACAGGTGATCCGAAATCATAGGTGTCCCCTGTTGCAAAATTGCCCGGACCGGGAGTATTAAGAATCGCGCTAAAAGCATTATCACTTGGCGTTCCCGCCCCTGGACCAATGGTTGAATATATATCCATTAACCCGCCGTCCGTCGCTGTATCATTTTCAGTAGTGCTACCAAATAAAGTAAGACTTGCATGCGTCTCACTTGTTCCAGTAAACGCTAATGCTGTAAAATCGCTCCGGTGCATGACACCACCCGAATTAGAAATAGTGAAATCATCAATCAAAATAATAGATTGTGCAACAGCTCCGGCTTGTGCTGTCCCCGTAGCAACCGCACCCATCAAAATACTGCCTATTACGGCAGCAGTCTTAGTTTTGTTTAACATAAATTGTCTCCAAAAAAATTGTAAACTTATTCAAAAAAAATATCGCCCTACGTTTTAAACAAAGCAACTAGTATGCCAGTTAATTATTTAATATAAATTTCAATGATATATAAAAACAAAGACAAATTAAAACCCTCTGATAACCTGCAATATGTAAAAATTCCTGACACCTTATCATATATTTATAGAAGCTCCTCCCCCTCCTTCCTCAACGATAGCTTCAACACAAACAAAGCAGCTATAATAAATAAATTCCCTTTGTATACTTTGACCGGTCACGAATGCGTTGTTAGAGCAATCTGATTATTGTCGTGGCAAGGAGTTGAAATAGGTACATAGCAGGCTACACAACGGTTTCATCAACCTGGCTATAGGCATGTGTCAATCGCTAGAAATCTGCAGTCGTGTCCGTGCGAAGTATATATAAGGATACCCTCCCTTAAAGGGAGGGTATCCGAGACGTTATTTTTCTGAGAATCTTGATA
>CAYZUM010000249.1:0-4629 GCA_964481455.1 uncultured Methylomonas sp.
TTGATATTTTACTAGATAGTAATGATTCTCAATACACATTTATAATTGCTGATAAGGTAGCCGTCGAGATGGTTGAATCAACTCAAGTGAATTATCCTCAATGGCGGAGCTGTAGTTTTGATAAAGGCTTTCATAGCATCAGCAATCAGGAAAGTTTGAGTTTGCTTCTGGATGCACTGCCTCTCCCTAAGAAAGGTAAGTGGTCAAAGGCCGATCGGGTACGAGAAAGTACAGAGGCCTTCATCGCAGCACGTAAACAACACCCCGCGATAGAGTCAGCGATCAATGCCCTAGAAGCTCACGGCCTTGACCGCTGTCCAGACCATGGTATTGATGGTTTCAAAGATATGTTGCGTGGTCAATCATCGGTCGTAATTTAATTAAAATCGGTGCAATACTCCAGCAAAAGAAGCGCGAAAAGTTAAAGAGAAAGCAACAACGAGCACACCGTCTCGAAGCCTAGTCAAACGACGTATGTAAGGTTGGATTCAAGGCTCAAGGGGTTGGTCCGTCTTACGGTTGGTTTTCGTGCAAAAACCATACAATTCTTGTAATTTAATTAAGGTTATTTTGAGTATTTCCTCCTGATTTTTGAATAAATTACAACTTAGGAATTGCCGATCGGGGTTTTGTAATCAAAAATTTTCAGGTTTCCGTTCTGACACTAGATAGATTGTTACACCATGCTCAAACGGTGGTGATTGAAGGAAAAAGCTATCGGATGAAAGGTCAGGTTAAGAGTTAAGAAAAAAACTGATAAATACCCCGGATCTGGGTCTGGTCTGCGGCAAAATGGCTAAAACAATTTTAAATTGTCCATTTTTTACAATTTCACGCAACCACTGTCAGAAGTTGAGCAAGCTCTCAGTAAAGGTTCAGAGATAAAGCCTCTATTACACCCGCAATGGCATCGCGATTTAATCAAGCCGTTAAAGATTTACGCAATGGGTTAAATAAAGAAGATTCCTGAATTCAAGAAGTGAAGCAATTGATTTATATGGTGATCTAGCCGGAATTCTAAAGATGGTATTGGAGAAAAATGATATGAATAAATTTGATGTAATTAATCGGTTTCAGTTATTACCAGCTAATGAGAATAGCCTAGAAGCCTTACAAGATATCAATGGTAGCGGGGGCAGGATTTGAACCTACGACCTTCGGGTTATGAGCCCGACGAGCTACCAAGCTGCTCCACCCCGCGATTGATTTGTTCCATTATACTGCTTATTTCATGTCTGGCAAGTTTTTTTTAAATTAAATTTATCACACCTAAAATACTCCCAGCAAATAAGCCTGCAATGACATCATCCAGCATAATACCAAAGCCACCTGATACTTTCTGATCTATCCATTTTATAGGCCATGGCTTGATAATATCGAACGCTCTGAATAGCACAAAGCCTAAAATTAGATTTTGCCAGCTGAAAGAAACAAACCACATAGTAATCAAAAAACCTGCAATTTCATCCCAGACAATTCCGCCAAAATCATGTTCACCTAGCTTATCAGCCGCTATACCACAAATCCAGATACCTAAAATTGAGCATGCAATGGTAGAAATACTATAAATAAGACTATTGACTTGAACCAGAACCATATAAATGGGTACCGCTGCTAAAGTCCCAAATGTCCCTGGTGCTTTTTTTGCTAATCCAGAGCCAAAACCAAAAGCAAGGCATAATATGGGGTCTAATAATATATCCCGTTTTGTTAATTGATTTTTCCCAACTCTTGTTAAAAACATGGATTCCTCGTTACCCAAAGTGCTCAAAGCCACTGCTCTTAAAAATCTCACTGGTTCCATGCCGCATCAGTCGCAAACCGCGCTGCTCTTCAATGATACCTATGCGGGTGCATGCTATCTCTAAGTGTTGGGCATTTTGCTCTGAAATAGTGAAGCATAACTCATAATCGTCCCCTGTTATCAAGGGCATCTGCCAATCACCTGTTTGCTGCATATAATCAATTACTGCAGATGATAAAGGTAACTGATTATAATCAAGACTAGCACCCACCGCACTTTTATTTAATATATGCCCTAGATCCTGTGCCAGGCCGTCAGAAATATCTATACAGGCATTTGCCAGGGAACGTATTGCTTTCCCTTCGATGATACGTGGCTTAGGTGTGTTAAAGCGCTGCATTGCCTGCTGTTTATTCTGAGCTTCATAGCCTTGTTTAATTTTAAGTCCTAACCCGGCATCCCCTAACCTTCCTGTCACATAGATCAAATCACCTACTTTAGCTGTAGACCTTTTTAAGGCCTGATTTCTAGGCACCAGCCCCATTGCCTGAATACTTAATGTCAAAGGACCCGCTGTTGTATCTCCACCTATTAAGTCAAGCTGATATTTCTCTGCCAGGGCAAACAACCCCTGTGCGAAACCCTCCAACCAGATTGAATCAACCTTAGGCATAGTGAGTGACAGTGTTATAGCTACGGGTTCAGCTCCCATACTGGCTAAGTCACTCAAATTGACAGCGAGAAGCTTATAGCCTAGATGTTCCGGCAGTACATCAGCAAAAAAATGTACATTTTCAACCATCGTATCTGTCGTAATGGCTAATTCGTAACCATCAGGCACCGAAAGCAAGGCGCAGTCATCACCGACAGAAAGACGTGTCGTTTTATTTTGTGCAGGGCGAGTAAAAAACTGTTTGATTAAATTGAATTCTGCAAGAGCCATATTCAGGTAAAGGGATTAAGGAATGGGGATTTTATAACTTGCACATTTTTGTGTCTTTTTATCCGTCTTCTTTGTTGCGTAAATAGTTACGTAGCCTACTATGCGCTGATTTACACGCCTCGAAGACGAACAAAAATCCTGCGTTAAATGCACACGTTATTTTATTCCCATTCCTGCACTATCATTAACTTACAAAAAAGACTCTTTCTCAAACTAGAAAAGGTTGGGATAAAGGGGATCAAATACACTATCTAATCATTTAATATTACCACTCATAACAATACCTTCGCCAAATTGAAATGATTTTTTCACCATGAAGAACATTAAGGGCATGAAGTTTTTTCAATCAATGTGTTATATAATTATTGTAGAGGGTATTCTTGTAATGAGTAACCCTTTGTTTCATTCATGTTCTTCATGACCTTCGTGGTGAGTTTTGTTTTGGCGATGGTATTATCATAATGAAAATGATTTAATATAATGGCACTAGTAGGCTGTCCAAGAATAGAAGCCGTAGCGAGGGAAAGCCATTTTGAGTCAGATTTTTCGATCATTTGAGGCGAAGTGTGTGCTCTTTAACGTTGTGATCGGGAAAGCTGACCAAAAGGGCTTTTCCGCAGTAGGTTTTCTATTCTTGGACAGCCTCCTAGGATTTACTGCTGTTGCAACTGCTTTAATTCTTTATTGCGTTGCTCAAGTTCTCTTTCCATTTCGGACAGCTTTACATTAACGCCATCATACATACCGGGTACATTGATTTTACCTTCCTTTTCTTTATCATTGTCTACTTTCTGCAGCTGAAAATGAGTCGTTTCATTTGACATCTTCACTTTTTCAGGTATTGGTGATGGACTTTCAGACTCTAAAAATACGTCATCATCTAGCCTTTTTCTCGGCGTATTCATGTCTATAAAAGCTTTTTCTGATTGTGTAACTCGTTTCTGCTGATGTTGCTGTAAATAGTCTTCTGAAACAAACTTATTTTTAACCAGAATTTTTGTGCTTGAATTTTCCGGACATGTCCCTCTCTTATACAACACCTTTCCCTTGTGTTCGCATTTGGTAATGGCCAACACTGGTTGCATAAGCCCCAAAAGAAAAACTAACACTATTATACGCATATTAAATCCCCTGCCTTCATAATCTGATACTATCACTCGCAACAATACATTACTGGTCAATTTGCTCATTCAACTAAGTTAAATACTAAGCATAGCTTATTGATAAAGATATTGCCGTAAATTAAAGTTATATACCCTGAGGTAAGACCGCAACGTCATCCTTTAGCCATATTTTAAGTATGATCACAGCTCATTCAATCTAGCTGATAGCAGTATTATGCGGATAATGCGGCTGTTTCAATACCTCGCTATCAACAAAAGTCAACTCACTTATTTCTGCACCTGCTACCAGAAATAAGTACCAAGGCATTATTAATTTAACCTTTTACAGATTCGAATTTATGTGAGTAATGCGAATGAATTCGCACCTACGAAAATAAACAGTACAATTCAACTACTATGCACTGAAAGTGCATAGATTGCTCTTGGACTGAAAGTCCTCCACTATTCAAGAATCAGGCTACCCATTTAATACGTGGCAGTGGAGATTCAACACCTTATGCAGGAGTCCAATAGCTTTAGCTATTGCTGTTTCGGAAATAGCTAAAGTGTGTTACTCCTGCTGTATGTCCCCGTCTTAAATGGGGAGCCAAAATCATACTTCTTAAATTCTTGTTTGATGGTACTCTAAATATTCTTGCACTAGCTCTCTGCAATGTTTTTGGATATTACCTTGCAAAGCGTGTATCAACTATAGCGTCCCGAGACAACAAAATTAAATTAATTTTACGTAAGTACTTAGGTAACTCGCAACAAATAACCCACCCACCCAGCAATTATAAATGTGTATTGAGAATCATTACTATCTAGTAAAATATCAA
>CAYZUM010000250.1:0-4629 GCA_964481455.1 uncultured Methylomonas sp.
CAGCTATGCGCCTGTTACCGCGCCTTGAAGGCAAGCAAAAATACTGCGCCATAATGGCACAACTTATTCAATTCCCATTCCTAGGCAATTTTTGATATAGCACTGAGTCCTAAGTTGTGCACAAAGATTTCTGTCTCCTGTGTTTCCAAAAGTAAATCTCGCACATCATTCACTGAGTTTATGAATTTCCCAGGCTGTAACTCTATTTGAATACCTTGCACGGATACATCATAGCTAACAAATTCTAATAGCTCACCTGCTAACGAAATATCACCCGTTGATGTAAATTTTTTTCTGTAGTCTTGCCTATTTTCTTGCATTTATTCTCCCTCAGTCCTGTACTTTACTTTACTTTAAAGCATAGCGTATTTTCAAAAAAATCTTAGAAGCAAACGAAAATCTAATGAATTCCTTGACGACAAGCTAATTTTCAGCTATTTTGGACGGATTTTTCATTAATTAAAGTTTAATATTAGATTCCATAGATTTTGATATAGCTAGGCTTTAGTTAAAGCAATACCTTGAATAATGACTCAGTTATTGAGTCATTATTCAAGGCAAGTAGTGTTAGTATTTTAAGAGGGTATTAAAAGTGGAACTCAGTGGTGGACAGATAGTCGTTCAGTGCCTTAAAGATGAAGGGGTAGAATATCTTTTTGGTTATCCAGGCGGCGCAGTACTACATTTATATGATGCAATTTTTCATCAGAACGATGTTAAGCACATTTTAGTCAGGCATGAGCAAGGTGCCACACATGCAGCGGATGGCTATGCACGCGCGACAGGTAAGCCGGGCGTAGTTCTGGTGACTTCTGGACCTGGCGCAACCAACGCTGTCACCGGCATTGCCACAGCCTATATGGACTCTATTCCTATGGTCATCATTTCTGGCCAGGTCCCAACTGCCGTGATTGGTAGCGATGCCTTTCAGGAAGTGGATATGGTGGGTATTACACGCCCCTGTGTTAAACATAATTTTCTGGTTAAAGACGTTAAAGACATCGCCGAAACCATGAAAAAGGCTTTTTATGTTGCAACAACAGGACGGCCAGGCCCCGTGGTAGTTGATATCCCAAAGGATATTACTGACCCTAATATTAAGATTGCTTATCAATATCCTAAAAAAACCAATATACGTTCCTATAGCCCGGCGACTAAGGGGCATCCGGGACAAATTAAAAAAGCAGTAGAGTTATTATTACATGCTCACCGGCCGATGATTTATTCCGGTGGTGGTGTTGTTTTAGGTGAAGCCAGTGCTGAACTCATCGAGGTGACACGACTCCTCAACTACCCTATAACAAATACGCTAATGGGTTTAGGTGCTTATCCTGCGACTGATAAACAGTTTATCGGCATGTTAGGAATGCACGGTACTTATGAAGCAAACCTGGCGATGCACGAAAGTGATGTGATTTTAGCCATTGGGGTTCGATTTGATGACCGGGTAACAGGTAAACTTGCTGAATTTTGCCCGCATGCGAAAATCATTCATATTGATATCGACCCGGCTTCTATCTCAAAAACAGTTAAGGTCGATATTCCTATTGTTGGTGAGGTTAAGCTAGTGCTTAATCAAATGCTAGAGCTTATTAAAACGCACAAAAAGAAACCCGTACAGAAAACACTCGCGGCATGGTGGGGCCGGATTGATCAATGGCGCGCGGCCGACTGCCTGGAGTTTGATCGTGACAGTGATGTCATTAAACCACAAGCAGTGGTTGAAGAGCTCTATAAAATCACCAAAGGCGAAGCCTATATTACCTCTGATGTTGGACAACACCAGATGTTTGCTGCACAGTTTTATCACTTCGACAAACCACGTCGCTGGATAAACTCTGGGGGATTAGGTACCATGGGCTTTGGTTTGCCAGCAGCAATAGGAGTCAAGCTTGCTCACCCCGAAGCGGATGTTGCCTGTATTACCGGCGAAGCCAGTATCCAGATGTGCATTCAAGAGCTTTCTACTGCTTTACAGTATAAAACACCCGTTAAAATTATTAATTTAAACAATCGCTACATGGGTATGGTTCGCCAGTGGCAGGAATTCAGCTACGAAAGTCGCTATTCACAGTCTTATATGGACACCATTCCTGATTTTGTTGCCTTGGCTGAAGCCTATGGTCATGTCGGTATCCGTGTCGAAAAACCCGAGGATGTTCGACCTGCTCTTGAAAAAGCATTTGCCATGAAAGATCGCACTGTCTTCATTGATTTCATCACTGACAGAACAGAAAATGTTTACCCAATGATTGAAGCAGGAAAAGGTCATCAGGAAATGACTCTACGTGTAGCTCCTGGCACACCACTGGATAGAGAACTAGCCTAATGAGACATATTATTTCTATTCTGATCGAAAACGAAGCCGGGGCTTTATCACGTGTTGCAGGTCTCTTTTCTGCGCGTGGCTATAATATTGAATCACTAACCGTCGCTCCAACAGAAGATCTTACTTTATCAAGAATGACGTTGGTAACGCAAGGCAGTGAAGATATTATTGAGCAAATCACCAAACAACTGAACAAATTGATTGATGTTGTCAAGCTCATTGATTTAGCTGAAACAGCGCATGTAGAACGTGAACTGATGCTGGTTAAGGTTAAAACCAGCAATGAAACACGAGATGAAATCAAACGCTTATCCGATATTTTTCGCGGCAAGATTATTGATGTGACCAACAACAGTTACGTCATTGAAATGACGGGGGCATCTGGCAAGCTTGATGCTTTTGTTCATGCTCTTGATGAAAGCTCCATTATTGAAACCGTACGCTCTGGCCCCACCAGCATGTCGCGCGGTGAAAATGGTTTACATTTATAAAATTACAACAGATATACCATTAACAAAACACAGGAATTAACATGCAAGTTTATTACGACAAAGATGCCGACCTTTCAATTATAAAAGGTAAAAAGGTCGCCATTATTGGTTACGGCTCACAAGGCCATGCTCACGCTAACAACCTAAAGGACTCAGGTGTTGATGTTGTTGTTGGTTTACGCGCCAACTCTGCCTCTGTTGCCAAAGCAGAAGCTCATGGCCTTACCGTTCAACGTGTACCTGACGCGGTTGCTAGCGCAGATGTGATTATGATTCTAACGCCTGATGAATTTCAATCTCAATTGTATAAAGAAGAAATTGAGCCTAATATTAAACAAGGCGCTGCTTTAGCTTTTGCTCATGGTTTTGCTATTCTTTATAATCAAGTCGTTCCACGTGCTGATTTAGACGTTATTATGATTGCACCTAAAGCCCCTGGTCACACAGTTCGCTCTGAGTTTACACGCGGCGGTGGTATTCCTGACTTAATTGCTATCCACCAAGATGCCTCAGGCACAGCCAAAGACATTTGCCTATCTTACGCATCTGCAATCGGCGGTGGTCGCTCTGGTGTGATAGAAACAACGTTCCGTGATGAAACTGAAACCGACCTATTTGGTGAGCAAGCGGTATTATGTGGTGGTGCGGTTGATTTAGTTAAAATGGGATTTGAAGTATTAGTAGAAGCAGGTTATGAACCTGAAATGGCTTACTTTGAGTGCTTACACGAGTTAAAATTGATTGTAGATTTAATGTTTGAAGGCGGTATTGCAAATATGAATTACTCAATTTCTAATAATGCTGAATATGGCGAATATGTGACAGGCCCTAAGGTCATTAACGAAGAAAGTCGTGCAGCGATGCGCCAGGCACTGAAAAATATCCAGACCGGTGAATACGCCAAGAGATTCATCATGGAAGGCATGACAAACTATCCTGAAATGACAGCGAAACGTCGTCTAAATGCAGAGCACCCTATTGAAATTGTTGGCGCAAAACTGCGTGCTATGATGCCTTGGATTGCAGCGAACCAGATTGTTGATAAAGCGAAAAACTAAAGTAATAGGTAACTCGTAAATAATAATCTACCCACTCAAATGAAAATGTCTGGCCCCGCTTATTCCCAAGTTCTACTTGGGAATACAAGGACGAACAGCTCTGCTCTGAGAGGTTTCGGTAAGCAAAGCTGACTCTCCAGGCATTACCATACAGAATTTGTGATACTTTCAGTAGATTCTTAATCATTTTGGGTGGTTTATTTATTGCGTTTTACCTTACCCTTAGTACATAACAACTTTGGCAACTATAGGATGGGAGCACAGTGATTCTTTCCTCCCTGTATACTTTTCGTGGCCACGGATACAAAATTAATGTAACCGTTCACCTCCCCCTATGAAAACCAAAGGATTTAAAAGAGTTTTTTTTAAAAATTATCTCTTAACTGAAGCTGGACGGGATATTCCCCCACCCACAACGTTTATCATTGACTAACACATAAGCCTCTTTAATCAACGAGATATTTATTCCCTAGTCACTTTTCAAACTCCCGGTACGACAAAATATATCCGTGTACATCAAACTATAGTTTCTCAGGTAAATAAATTCTATGTCTAGTACGGATAACACCCCTTTGAGGGATGGTATCTGGGCAGTTATTTTTCTGAAAGTCTATATAAAGGTTTGAAACGGGGTGAATACCCCGTCTCCCCAAGCTCATATTCATAAAGAAGTATCTTCAATACCGTTATTCTTTTTATAAGTACTCATGCAAAATTGATTTAACTTTTTTGAAAAAAGATAAAATCTCCA
>CAYZUM010000251.1:0-4629 GCA_964481455.1 uncultured Methylomonas sp.
ATTGTTTTATATTATTTTTATTGACCACGCCAAAGGGAAAAGAGCCATAATTTTTATTTATTAATTCACAAGAACAACTCTAATATCTCCCCCTTTTGGATAGTTCTACATTTGAGTGGGTGGGTTATCAATAAAAAATGATTGAATTTTTTTCTCTTTTCTTTTTTCTTCTCTAATTTGTACGATATCCCATAAAACTGGGACTATAAATAACGTTAATAATGTTGCTGTAATAAGTCCGGTTACAAAAGTTGATGCCATTGATCCCCATACCAAGGAGTAGTCAGGAATGCCAATTGCCATTGGCAAAAGTCCGAGTGTTGTTGTTAATGTGGTAAGGATGATGGGCCTTAGTCGTACTCGGATACCTTCATTAATAGCTTGACGTCGGGATGATCCGGCTCGATAACTTTTATTCATAAAGTCAACTAACATTAGTGAGTCGTTTACAACAATACCGGTTACACCAATAATTGCCATAAAGCTGTTGACTGTAAAGACAGATTGGGTGACAAATTTCCCTAAAATAACACCTATTAATGCAAAAATAATAGCGGACAATATAATGCCAGGCTGTAGGTAGGATTGAAATTGTACTGCGAGAATAATGTAGATAACCATTATGGCTAGAACAAAAGCAATAGTTAATGAGTTATAGGATTTCTGTGTTGCAACATGGTCTCCAGTAAAAATCAGGTTTGCGCCAGGGTAGCTATGACGTATTTGATCATAAAATTGGTGTACTTGGTGTAGTATAGCGGAGGCAGAAACAGGCGAGTCTTGCTTGATATCTGCACTGAACCCAACTGAGCGTTGTGCGTGATAACGGTTCAGTTCGCCGAGCTCTGTATAAATATGCAGGCTGGCTATATCTCCGAGGAGGATGGCGCCTGAAGGGTGCTCAATAAAAGGAATTTCTAATACCTGTTGTAGTATATTAGGACTTTCAGGGTTCATTATTGTTAGTTTTAAATCAATTTCTTCATCATTTAAGCGGTATTTTCCAATATATTGCCCATCGAATACGCTACCTGCCAGTTGTGTAACTAGGTTGTTTTGTAGTTCATATTCACTGGTTTTTTCGTGGTCTATTTTAAGTTCTATTGTGCGCTTTCTCTGCCCTTGATCACTTTCTAAGTCAACTAAATGCGGAGCTATAGAGGGGCTAGATAAAAATGAAAGTAGCTGTTGAGCCAGACCATTTATAGAATTTTCATTACTGCCTAAAATACGTATACTTATATCTTTTCCGGTAAGAGGCCCTTCTTTTTGGGCTCGAACTAAAATTTGATAACCGTTTTTTTCAAATCTTTTTTTAAGCCTAAAACGCATGTTTTCTAAATGTTCCGCAGGGTCGGAAAAGCTACGTTTATCATTTTCAGGGAGTGTAACTGTTATTGCCCCATAGTTATTACTAAAGACTGGGATATAATTATCACCTATAAAATAACCTGCAAAGCCAGCAGCAGACTGGGCCATTTTTGACCCATCCTTCATAATGAATTGCGAAATTTCTCTGATTTTTTTATCGATTTCTTCGATGGGTACTTCTGATTTTGCTTTTATATTGACATGATAAACGGAATAATCATTAGGGAAAAATTGAATTTTTACTAGAGAGGCTTTTCCTGTTATTGAAATACCTAAGATACCAAGAGAAAAAATTAAAAGGATGGTGACGATAATAAGGCTGGAGATTCGGTATTTTAAAGTGATATCAAGCATTTTCTGAGTGACATCACGGATAAAAGATAACAAAATATCATCCTTTTTATAACGAGCAGGTAAATGATTGTTATCACTTGGGCCATAGTCAAAATAGTGCATGGGAAGAATCAGTATACACTCAATAAGTGAAGCAATAAGGGCAAAGCTAACTGCGATAGGAATTTGTGCGAAGAATTCTCCAGTGGAACCAGACATAAGCAGCATGGGTAAAAAAGCAGCAATGGTTGTGAGGGTTGATGCTATAACAGGTAGGGCTACTTCGGAAGTACCTGAAATAACAGCCCGCTTTATCTGCTTACCTTCTTGTATATGACGATATATATTTTCTGTAACAATAATTGCATCATCGACAATAATACCGGTGACAAGGACAAATGAGAACAGCGTCATTTCATTTAGACTATTGCCAGTCAAGTACATAAGTAGCATCGTTATCATAAAAGAAAAGGGAATTCCTATCGTGATAAGCCCAGCATTTCTGATTCCCATAAAATACCAGATAATGAGTGAAACAAGAATCATTCCAACTAACAGGTTTAATGAAAGTGTACTGATTCCATCATTAATTTTTATCGTAGAATCTTGAGTAAATGTGATATGCAGTTGTTCATGCTCTAGTAACGGAGCTAAATTCTTAAGTATTAATAGTATATTTTCTTTAATTAATAACGCATTACCACTGTTATTTTTTATAACCCTCAGAGAAATTGCATTATGACCATTAACAGAAGCAATAGTCGTGGGGTTCCGATAGTCAAGGTTTGCGCTACTGATTAGGTCTTTTAATCTGATAAATCCAGAGTTTCGATCTTTACGGATAATAGACTCAATCACTTGTAAGCGACTACTAAATTTTTCATTGACCTTTATAAGGTAATTTCCATTTAGTGTATTGATATTTCCCGCAGGGATGGAAATATTTCTCTCTTTTAAAACCTTGGCAACTTCGTTATAACTAATTCCGAAAAGGCGTAATTTCTTTGGATCCAGATGAATATGGAATTCCCTGATATATTCACCTTCGATTTTAATTTCTTTTATCCCAGGTATTTTTTGTAAGTGGGTTCTGATTTCCTGTGCAATAAGCGTTAGAGCTCGATTATTTTGTATGCCATTAACATTTATGCTTAAGACAGGCTGAAATCTGGCAATAGTAAAACTACTTATGATAGGGGGATCTACTTCTGGTGGCAACTCATTAATAATATTAAGTACTTGTAAACGAACTTCATCATAGAGATGATCATAATCGGTGTCATCAACAAATTTGAGATTTATTTTAGAACGTTCCGGGTAAGAGGTTGCTTTAATCCATTCAATATTTTCAATGCTTTCAAGGCTCTCTTCTATTTTGCGTGTAACTAAGGCCTCTACATCACTGGGTGATGCACCTGGGTAGATAGTGGATATTGCAACTTTGCCAAAATTTACGTTAGGGTAACGTTCGATTGGAATTTCATTTATGGCAAAAAAACCCGCAACGAATAGAAAAATAAACAATAAGTTAAAAAAAACCTTTTGTTTTAATGAAAAGCGTACTATTGATTCCATAGCTTAGGGCTGAAGTAGTTTAAATTGATCACCCATATTAATTTCAGGTGAAGAAACTTTTGCAATATCATCATTCAAATACCCGAGTAGCATGACACGAATTTTTTTACCATTTTTACGTGTTAACCATACTTCCTCGAAACGTTCATCAAGCGCTTTTTGAGGAATAAGGTAAGTATTGAGCTTATCAGGTACTTCTAAAGCAAGTTCGGTTCTGATACCTCCGCGATTAAATTTGGATGTATCGTCAATGAGTAAATCAACGCGAATTTTATGCGATTGTTCATCAAATGCTGGTGAAATGCGTTCAAGGCTGGCAGGTATTTCCTGTTTATATTCAGGAAGGTAGACGGTCAGGTTTTTATGTTTTTGTTCAAGTGCATTAAGTTCTTCTGGTGTTAATGTTAAAGGAATTAATAACTGATTATAGTCGTCAGCTTGCGCAATGGTCGTACCTGAATTAATCCATTGACCGATGACAATATTCCTCTGGGTGATTTTCCAGTTATGTGGAGCTCTAATACAATACCTTCGCAGTGTTTCTTCTAGTTTTTGTTTTTTTAATAATTCATGTTGTTTTTTATAGCTGGCATTTTCTTTTTTACGTTTTAAATCGTCAAGTTCGCTGACCGCTGCACTTCTGCTTTTAACAAGCTTTTTATGTCGATTAACTTGCTTTCTATAATATTTTAGATCTATGTAATGTTGTTCTATGCTATTTTGTGTGCTTACAATATCTAGTTTTACAAAGGTTTTGTCCAGGCAGGCAAAAATACCATCTTCAGGAATAGCTTGACCAATATCGGCAAAAATGTGCGTGACTTTTCCTGAAAATTCGCTGGCCAAAGGCATGCTGTGTCGTGCGCGAGTGAAGCCTGTGAGTGTCGTTATTTGATATGCTGGCTGTACACTAACAAGTTGACCTTCTCCGGCAGTACTTAGGCGTGTGTTTAGAAAAAATAAGAGAAATAATAAGGTAAGACTAATGTCTTTTGTAGTCTTCATGCTTTTATGATTATATAGTGGACTATTTAGAATGGTTATATTCTATTATGGTATAACATACTCGTTAGTCAACCCATAATACAATTTTTGATGTTTTGCACAAGGAATTTGAGTGGGGGTGTATTAAAATATTTCCTGATTGAAAATTTTCACAGATATACTTTATACGGCCATGGATGTGAGTACACGCAAGCTGATTTGATCGCGACTAAGGAATTGAAAATTATGATAAATCAGAAGAATTAAAATTACTGAAAAACAGCTATCGACTATAATTGGTCGCTAGTAACTTAGGGAGCTGGAAATAAATAATCGTCCAATATTGGGCAGGATTTTTGTTCGTAT
>CAYZUM010000252.1:0-4579 GCA_964481455.1 uncultured Methylomonas sp.
CCCTGATTTTCAGCGTTTGTCTTCAAGACGTAGAAATAGGCGCATAGCTGGCTACGAAACGGTTACTACAACATAGAAGACGGACAAAAAGACCGCAACCTTGGATGATTATTTGTTTCCAGCTCCCTAAGTGTGTGGAAATATGTTCAACACACATTAAAGCCCAGCCCAACAGAGTATTATATTCTGATGGTCATCTCAATTCAGCACCAACTTATGCGTATATGTTTGAGCTACTTGTCTCTATAAATTAGTATGTTTTGATTATTTTAGACCGAGGTAGATTGTGCTGAGATAAGCCATGAAATTCTAGCTGTTGTGATCTGCTGCAGAAATTTTCAGTGCCACATAGAGTTGCCTATAATTTTCAGCAGTGACTGCATCTCGACAAATTAATAAGCTTTGGGGTTTTCTATCGATTTCCACTTGTAAAATAATAATAAAGGATGTTAGTACACTGGAATTTAAAATCTGAATACTAGCTATATGACCTTGCCGATATAATTCCCAGGAAAACTTCTGAGTATGCTGCAAGCAAAACATATAAAAACCTTGATTATAGCGCTGTATGTAAAAATACAGACTGATACAAACGAGTATAAGTAGCAACAACTTTACGACCATCATAACAGGCAGTAAAAGAAAATTCAGACTTGCTAAGCTATGCACGCTAATCATAAAAGCAAGTAAATTTCTTGACTGTTTTACTTCAACCCTCAAAGGCCGATCTAATTCTTTCAACAAATAGTTTTAATTCCTCATTGTCCGGTGATGAGTGGTTACTCGGTAAGTTATGAATAAAAAAATAGGCGAGTAACTGATCATCCTCTAACGCTAGTAATTCGATAAATAAATGCTGATCATGCTCGTTTGCAGAAACATAATCATTCTCTAAAAACGTACACAAAACAGCATCTAATTCTTTCACTCCTCGACGACACTGCCAGCGCAACCGATTCATATTGGGCGCTGCAGCTGAATTGTCTTCTGCCAGTGTCATTTTTTATCCATAAAGACTTTAAAAGCCTTAAAAATAAAACATAATAGAAAGATGTCATCTAATAACGCCATTACCCTTCTTGTCTTAGCAGTAACATCTTTTTAATTTCGCCAATAGCCTGTGCAGGGTTTAAGCCCTTCGGACATGTATCAGTACAGTTCATAATAGTATGACAACGGTAGAGCTTAAAGGGGTCTTCTAGCGCATCTAAACGTTCGCCAGTATTTTCATCGCGGCTATCATTTAACCAGCGGTAAGCCTGTAATAAGACTGCTGGCCCAAGATAACGTTCACTATTCCACCAATAACTGGGGCAACTTGTTGAACAACAGGCACATAATACACACTCATAAAGCCCATCAAGCTGCCTACGCTCTTCAACACTTTGCAAACGCTCTCTATCGGAAGGTGTCGAAGATTTAGTGCCTAACCAGGGTTTAATAGAAGCATATTGCGCATAAAAATGCGTCATATCAGCAACCAGGTCCTTGACCACCTCCATATGCGGTAATGGATAAATTTTGATGGTACCTTTATATTCGGCAATTGATTTAATGCAGGCCAAGGTATTTTTGCCGTTCACATTCATCGAACAGGAACCACAAACGCCTTCACGGCACGAGCGCCTGAAAGCCAGGCTACTATCTATATCGTCTTTTATTTTGAGGATTAAATCCAGAACCATTTCACCACATTGATCTAAATCAATATCATAACTATCAATACGAGGATTTTCATCAGTGTCAGGGTCCCAACGATAGACCTCAACACGTTTGATATCTATTGCACCCTCAGGAGCGGAAAAATGTTGACCTTTTTTCACAACTGAATTCTTAGGTAAGGTAAACTCAACCATTAGTAGACTCTCTTTTTGGGTGGAATAACTTCAACTTCATCGGTTAGCGTATACATATGCACAGGTCGATAATCAATTTTAACTTCATTATCATTTATCCATAGTAAAGTATGTTTTAACCAGCTTTCATCATCCCTATCTGGAAAATCCTCACGTGCATGCCCACCACGACTTTCGGTGCGATTGGATGCAGCTGCCATGGTGACTAGCGACAAGTCAAGTAGATTATCCAGTTCTAAAGTTTCGACTAAATCGGTATTCCAGATTAATGAGCGGTCTGACGTGTGTACATCGGCGAATGAATCACGAATTTCTGCAATGCTGTGCTCACCTTCCGCCAGGGTTTCCGCCGTTCGAAAAACAGAGGCATGTTTTTGCATGGTTTTTTGCATATCAATACGAATGGCTGATGTTTTTAAACTGCCATTCGCATAGCGTATTCTATCAAAACGCGCCAGAGCTTTATCATAAGCCCCTTCAACCAATGGCTTATGAGGCGTGCCTGGCTTAATCAATTCTGCACAGCGTATGGCTGCTGCACGACCAAAAACAACCAAATCAAGCAATGAGTTTGAACCCAGTCGATTTGCACCATGCACAGAGACGCAGGCAGCCTCACCAATGGCCATCAAACCGGCGACAATAGCATCAGGATTATCATCTTTTAAAGTGACCACTTCGGCCTTGTAATTCGTGGGTATTCCGCCCATATTGTAATGTACGGTCGGAATAACAGGGATAGGCTCTTTGGTCACATCAACTCCAGCAAAGATCCTTGCCAGTTCAGATATTCCGGGTAAGCGTTCATTCACCACCGCCGGATCAAGATGCTCAACGTGTAAGTATGCATGATCTTTATGCTCACCTACCCCTCGCCCAGCATTAACCTCCATGGTTATGGCCCGGCTTACGACATCGCGTGAAGCTAAATCTTTAGCACTAGGGGCATATTTTTCCATAAATCGCTCACCCTTCGAGTTTGTTAAATAGCCTCCTTCCCCACGTACACCTTCTGAAATTAGATTGCCAGCACCATAAATACCTGTGGGATGGAACTGGATAAACTCCATATCCTGTAAAGCGAGCCCCGCGCGTAGCACCATAGCACTACCATCACCTGTGACAGTATGCGCTGAGGTACAGGAAAAAAAGCAACGTCCATAACCTCCAGTCGCTAAAACAGTCGTATGTGCTTTAAAAACATGAAGCGAACCATCGTCCAGGCACCATGCTAAAACGCCACGACATGCACCGGCCTCCATAATTAAATCGATGACTATATATTCAATAAAAAATTCAGCCTTATGCTTAAGTGACTGCTGATAAAGTGTATGTAAAATCGCATGACCGGTGACATCAGCTGCAGCACAGGTTCTTTGTGCCGTTCCTTCACCAAAGTGAGTCGTCATGCCACCAAAAGCACGTTGATAGATTTTACCATCTTCATTACGTGAAAAGGGCACCCCATAATGCTCTAACTCTAAAACTGCTGGGATGGCTTCCCGACACATATATTCTATGGCATCCTGATCACCCAGCCAATCAGAACCTTTAACAGTATCATACATATGCCAGCGCCAGTCATCTTCACCATTATTACCCAAAGCAGCACTAATACCACCCTGTGCAGCGACTGTATGACTGCGTGTTGGAAATACTTTACTGATACAAGCCGTTTTCAAACCCTTTTCTGCCATACCAAAAGTTGCTCGCAACCCTGCACCACCTGCTCCTACAACCAGGACATCATATTCATGTTCAATAATCTTGTATTTATCTTTCATTCTGATTTATTATCCTGCAGAAATAGCAATGCTGATGGTAAGTACAAGCGAAGTAACGGCCCCGCCCAAAAAAGCTAATTTAATCAACCAGATCAGACTAATTTTTAACCATTCAGGACTTAAGTAGTCCTCAATAACGACTTGTAAACCGATAGCAGCATGATAAAAGCTAATAAATGACCATGCTATTAATAAAGTAAAGTTTACGGGTTTAACCAGCCATTGTTGAATTTCAGTGTGTGTCGCATGAAAAAGTTGCTGAATAAACAGTATCAACCAAAAAGACAGGAAGATTAAAGCAACAGCCGTAATTCTTTGCATCCACCAATGTGCTGTGCCACTTTTTGCAGACCCAAGGCCATGCGCTTTTGCTAAAGGGGTTCTATAATCCACTAGAACCCTCCCATTCTGACAAATAAAAAACTGATAAAAGTAAGTGCAACGGACGCAAACAGTTCTAATAATATATAATAATTCATTAGCACCGTCTCATATCCCTCCCCCATATCCCAGATTAAATGGCGAATACCATGGCATAAATGGAAAGATAAGGCATATACCATCAACCAAAGTGCCATTTCCACAAAAGGTTGTTGAATAAAACCCTGCATCGTAGTAAAACTACTTATCCCCCCTTGAATCATTGCTAAACTAACGACAAAAAGAATTAATCCAGCCGTTAACAAGACTCCAGTCATCCTGTGAGTAACGGATACCACCGCAGTTAAAGGAAATCTATAGATTTCTAAATGAGGTGAAAGCGGTCTTTTTCTCTGATCCATAACACAACACTAGTATTGATTAAAAGATACTATAATAATACAGCACTCCCCGTTAGAGTTGTAGCATTTACTGATGTAATTTTGCAAAGGACTCAATTCTACAGCCACAGGCGCGCCATGCTACTTCGTGAAATTCAGGGACTCCTGTCACCTTCAT
>CAYZUM010000253.1:0-4568 GCA_964481455.1 uncultured Methylomonas sp.
TACTTATTTAGTCTGTGTTTCTTAAAGAAATGAAATGCGAATTATCAAGTGTTCACTCTATATAAATGCTATACAATAGTCTTAAAATTATTATATAGCGTTTTAAAAAGCATGAGTTATGACAGAATCTGATCAGAATAGTACAAAAAAACGTATCCGTGGTATTTATTTATTACCGAATCTGTTGACAACAGCCGCCCTTTTTTCAGGTTTTTATGCGATCGCTTCTGCGATATCAAGCCATTATGAAAAAGCAGCGGTGTTAATTTTTGTCTCTTTAGTTCTGGATGGCCTTGACGGACGTGTCGCACGTATGACAAATACGCAAAGTGATTTTGGCGCAGAATACGATAGTATGGCAGATATGGTATCGTTTGGTGCGGCTCCCGCTATCGTGATGTATTTATGGGCTTTATCTTCTTTAGGGCAAGCGGGTTTAATTGGAGCCTTTATTCATTTAGCGGGTGGGGCATTACGCTTGGCACGGTTTAATACTCAATTAGGAACGCAGGATAAACGCTATTTTCAGGGCTTGCCTAGTCCAGCTGCTGCTGCGATATTGGCTGGTCTGGTGTGGATTAGTGAAAAGTATGAATATGGCATTGAAGGTTTGCCCTGGCTGGTGATGCTAATGACTGTCGTGACAGGTTTGCTGATGGTCAGTAATTTCCGTTACTATAGTTTTAAAGATATTAATTTTCGTGGCAAAGTGCCTTTCGTGGTTTTGATCGGCGTGATGGTAGGTTTTGCCATTACTTTATCCAATCCCGCAACGGTACTCTTTGTGTTTTTCTTTGGCTATGCCTTATCAGGTCCCGTAATGACCATTATGTTATTACGCCGTAAACGCCAGGGACGTATAAATTAATCATGATGAATCAAAAAGAAAAAAATATGATTAAAAAACCTTTATAGAAGGCTATTTTTTGTTTGTCTTTCGGCAAGTTAGGTCAATTTCTGTCCTGATGGGCATCTACTCTGTTTTCTGATTTTTTACAATTTCCCTTAATGGTATAGATTAACGATGAAAGTTAAGGAACGGGAATGAAATAACGTGTGCATTTGACGCAGGATTTTTGTTTGTCTTCGAGGCGCGGAAACAGGCGCATAGCTAGTTACGTAACTGTTTCCGCAACAAAGAAGACGGACAAAAAAACAAGTCAAATGCACACGTTATAAAATTCACATTCCTAAGCTATCTTAATGAATAGAGTTTCTTATGAAAGATAAATTAATAATATTTGATACGACTTTGCGCGATGGTGAGCAAAGTCCTGGTGCGTCTATGACGCGTGATGAAAAAGTAAGAATTGCACGCGCTTTAGAGCGCTTAAAAGTCGATGTGATTGAAGCCGGTTTTCCTGCTGCCAGTGAGGGTGACTTTGCTGCCGTGCAAGCAGTCGCCGAAGCGGTAAAAGGGAGTACGGTATGTGGGCTAGCCCGTGCATTGGATAGAGATATTGACAGAGCAGGGGAGGCTTTAAAGCCTGCCGAGAGTGCGCGCATTCATACCTTTATTGCGACTTCACCGATTCATATGCAAATGAAGTTAAAGATGTCGCCTGAACAGGTGATTGAATATGCGGTAAGAGCCGTCAAACGGGCACGGAAATATACAGATAATGTTGAATTCTCACCAGAAGACGCGGGGCGCTCTGAAGAGGATTTTTTATGCCGTATCCTGGAAGCGGTTATTGATGCCGGTGCAACAACCTTAAATATCCCTGATACGGTAGGCTACAGTATCCCCGCGGATTTTGGCTCAATGATTGCCAACTTAAGACGCCGTATTCCGAATGCTGATAAGGCTATCTTTTCAGTGCATTGTCATAATGATTTAGGCTTGGCGGTTGCTAACTCTTTATCTGCTGTGATGAATGGTGCAAGACAGGTCGAATGTACTATTAATGGTTTAGGTGAGCGAGCCGGTAATGCGGCTTTAGAAGAAGTTGTTATGGCGATTAAAACACGCAATGATGTATTTACTTGCGATACCCGTATAGAGACGCGAGAAATTGTCGCCTGTTCGAAATTGGTCTCTAGCATTACTGGTTTTCCTGTGCAGCCTAATAAAGCGATAGTCGGCGCGAATGCATTTGCACATGAGTCAGGTATTCATCAGGATGGCGTATTAAAGCATCGTGAAACATATGAAATTATGCGTGCTGAAGATGTCGGCTGGTCTGAAAATCGTATGGTTTTGGGCAAACTTTCGGGACGTAATGCGTTTAAAAACCGTATGACTGACTTAGGTTTTGAGTTTAGCAGTGAATCAGAATTAAATGATGCTTTTTATCGCTTTAAACAATTAGCAGATAAAAAGAGTGAGATTTTTGATGAAGATTTGCAGGCCTTAATTACAGAAGTTAATACGGAAAATGAAGAGGAACATTACAAGTTAATTGCCTTGAAAGTGTGCTCAGAAACGGGAGAAACACCCAAGGCAACTGTCACTGTGAAAATTGGGGAACAGGAAGCTAGCGCTGATGCAGAAGGGAGTGGTGCCGTTGACGCTAGTTTAAAAGCCATTAACTCTATTGTTCATTCTAGTTCCTCTTTAGAGCTTTATTCAGTGAATAGTATTACCAATGGGACTGATGCTCAGGGAGAAGTGACGGTGCGTTTAGAAAAAGGTGGGCGAGTTGTGAATGGTTTAGGTGCGGATACAGATATTGTGATTGCATCGGCAAAAGCCTATCTCAATGCACTGAATAAGCTTGAAGTTAAAGGTGAAAAGAAGCACCCACAGGTATAAGTTTTTGTGTAGGAGCGGTCTTCAGCCGCGAAATAGATAAAAGCATTAACCTATTTCGCGGCTGAAGACCGCTCCTACTCGTTGAAATATGATGATGTCTCGTCCTTAAAATAGGGTGTAGTCGGTTGTTGTGCTTCGTGCCTCAGCGCACACCCTATGATTGGGTGGGAATTTGGTATCGAAGAAAAGGTTAAAACATAAACTCATTGGAATAAACATTATAAATGGATAATTCAACGCGACTGCAGTACCTATCAGCTATGGGCATTGATGTCTGGGTGCCGAGACGTGTTGAAGAAGAAAGAGAAACTGTAACGAAGATTGTTGCACCTGAGCCTAAGTCCGTTGAGGATAACTGGGATACCTTAAACGCAGAAATGATGGCTTGTCAGCAATGTGATCTATGCCAGACTCGACAACAAGTTGTACCAGGAGCAGGCAATCACCATGCAGACTATCTATGGGTAACGGAAGCGCCGAGCCTGGAAGATGAGCAGCAAGGTAAGCCATTTGCAGATCACTCAGGAAGACTGTTGACAGAAATGCTAAGAGCAATGAATTTAACACGTGAAGACGTATTCATTACACATATAGTCAAATGCAGACCGCCTGAAGACAAAGATCCTAAGGTAAAGGAATTAGAAGCTTGTGAGCACTACTTGCAACGACAGATAGCCTTGATTCAGCCTAAAATAATCATTGCAGTCGGTCGAGTCGCTGCGCATAAACTATTACAAAGTAAAGTTCCACTGGCTGAATTGCGTGAAAGTGTGCATGAATTTTCAGGGATTCCTTTGCTGACGACATATCATCCAGCGTATTTATTACGCTCATTAACCGAAAAGCCTAAGGCATGGCAAGATATGCTAAGGGTTTTAACTCTTTTTGAAAAAGTAAAATAATAATGTTAAAACGAGTATTGAACCAAATTAAAGACTTAGTAACCTATGATGCAGATCGTGAGTTTTACGCCAAAGTATTCCCCGATTCATTGAGTCAGGTAGAACTCATGCGTTTTCGCAAAATGAGTAAAGCGGACTTACCCCGCGTTTTGGAAATAGAACAGCAGGGCTATAACTATCCCTGGAAAGAGCCTATTTTTCATGATTGTTTGAATGCCGCGCATTATGATTGCTGGGTGAGTATTGATACTGAAAATACCATGACAGCCTATTGCATTGTATCGACCGCTGTTGGAGAGGCAACAGTACTCAATCTTTGCATAGACCCCGTAGTGCGTAAGCAAGGACTGGGGCGTAAATTTATGCTGCATGTCATTGAGATTGCAAAATCTAAAAAAGCGGAGAGTGTGTTTTTAGAAGTGCGCCCTTCTAATATTGCGGGTGTTGCATTATATGAGGGCATGGGCTTTAATGAAGTTGGGACTAGGCCAGGGTATTACAAGGCAGAAAATGGTGAGCGCGAAGATGCCATTATGATGGCCTATACTATTGTTTAGAATGGGAATAAAATAACTTGTGCACGAGTTATAAAATTCACATTCCTTAGCAACACGCACGGAATAAGTTGTTTAAATTATTTCGTGCAAGTTTCTTCGCTCGTCTCTCAGATGAGTAAAGCGGGTTCAGTGTTAAAATCAGAACTGTTATAGTTTGGAGTTAATTATGATAGAACATAATAGGCAACAAGAGCAAACAGATGCACGAGATTCAATCATCCGTGGCAATGACATTCATAATTAGGCTCGCCAGATTGTAGTCGATGCACTAAAGGATGGGCGGATGGAACCCGAACATATAAAAGAAGTACTGCAAGTAGTTGTTATACTTTTTAGGGAGTATAGGGAGTATAG
>CAYZUM010000254.1:0-4540 GCA_964481455.1 uncultured Methylomonas sp.
GAAGATAAACAAAAATCCTGCGCAATATGGGTAGTTTATTTATTGCGCCTTACCTTACAACTTATTGATCTAACATTTCTTCCAGTTTTGCACAGTATGTCTGCAGAACTTTAATACGAGCGTAGTGTTTATCATTTGCTTCAACCAAGGTCCACAGTGCCGACTGAGTGCTAGTGCGAGCAACCATATCATTGACTGCAAGAGAGTATGCGTCCCATTTTTCACGATTTCGATAGTCTTCATCAGTGATTTTATACTGTTTATAACTGATTTGTTCGCGTGCCTTAAAACGGCGTAACTGCTCGTCTGGGTCAATATGTAACCAGAATTTTACCAAGGCTATGCCATGTTGGGTCAGTGCTTCTTCAAAGTTACGAATTTCAGGATAAGCGCGTGTCCATTCGTTTTCAGCGGCAAACCCTTCAATGCGTTCAACTAATACGCGTCCGTACCAACTTCGGTCATAAATAGTGACCTTGCCCGCGCGCGGCATATGTCGCCAAAAACGCCATAGATAGTGATGCATGCGTTCTTCTTCGGTTGGTGCTGCAATGGGAATGACCTGGTAATTCCGTGCATCCATTGCATGGGTGAGGCGTCTAATGGCACCTCCTTTACCGCCCGCATCCCAGCCTTCAAAGACCAGTACACTGGATATTTTTTTTTCGTGTGCCTGTCGCGCCAGTTTATTGAGTTTTCCTTGATAATAGTTTAACTGTTCCTTGTATTGATCTTTACCCAGAGTCAGGTTAAGATCAAGTGAATCTAATAGGTTAGGTTGATTGCCAAAAAGTGTTTTTGGCGCGGGGGAAGAGGTTTTTTTTTGTTGTTTCTGTTTGCTTATATGGACTTTAATTTTATCGAGTACATGCTGTCCTACTGTGAGGCTGCTGTAACGAATGTTACTGCCCTCAACTATTAACCAGGGGTTTTTCGCACTACTGGTCTCAGTTAAGACATCCTCTGCTACACGGGTAAAAGTATCGTACATTTTTAAGTGTTTTTTATCGCTCGCCGTGACTTGCCAGGCAGTGTCCGGATTTTTTTCCAGTTGTTTCAAGCGTTTTTTTTGTTGCGCTTGTTTTAGATGTAGCCAGCATTTAATGATTAAGGTGTTATCGTCACTAAGTTCCTGCTCTAAATCCTTAATTTGAGTCAGGCGCACTTTTAGTTTGGCGTCACTTATTTTGTCATAGACACGCTGGGCAATTGGGTCGCTGTACCAAGAACCGACATAAATGCCAATTGAACCTTTTGCGGGCATTGTGCGCCAATAGCGCCAGAAAACAGGGCGCTCTTTCTCTTCATCACTCGGGGAGTCATAAGCATTTGTGCGCATGAGGCGAGGATCTAACCACTCATTTAGTAGGTTAATGACCTCGCCCTTGCCGCCACCATCAACACCTGAAATTAATATAATAACCGCAAAGTTTTGAGTATTTAATTGCTGCTGTACGGTGAGTAGCTGGGTGCGTAGTGTCGGAACTTTTTTATTGTAGTCAGATTTACTGACTTTGTGTCCTAGTTCAGCAACTTCAAACATATTAGAATCCTTATATTATTGAGTGTTAAACAAAAAAAGAATCAGGAGGCACTATTCTATGTCCCTTAAAAACACCCTTGAATACAAGTATAGAGCATAGCTTTAGAGACATGGAAAAAAAATTATCCGTTCCTGTCAGTTTATCACCTCCTTTATCGTAGGCTGGGAATAGCGCTAACGCTATTTCAGCCTACGCACAATAACTATTAACGGCTAAAGATGTTAGGTAACTCGCAACACACACCCACCCATTTTGCTAGTCTTTTTGTTCGTCTTCTGCGTTGTAGAAAATTTCTACTAATGGAAGACAAACAAACATCCTGCGCAATATGGGTAGTTTATTTATTGCGCCTTACCTTAGTAAATACTCAAAAGAAACGTATGCAATTTTTGAATAATTTATACTAGCAAAAAAAATAACAGATAACAATCCAAAAAGATTCACACTTCAATTCTGGATGAGTATTGTTTTCCACTTCCTTTAGCCCTCATGTATTATTCTTTCTCGGTATTTTCAGGTTAATATTTTGGCTGATAACGAGGTAGGTAGCTCAAATACGATATAGTTGTTTGCTAGCAAGCTATCAGAGCCTTTATAATGACGCAATTTTTTAATTAATCTAAGTGGTAAGGCTTTGGAAAATTTTACACCCGTTTCTGCTTTGTTGGGCGGTGCATTAATTGGTTTAAGTGTTAGTTTATTGCTAATATTTAACGGGCGCATAGCAGGCATCAGTGGCATTATGAATGGTTTATTTAGTTCACCTAAAAAGGAAGAGATCTGGCGTGGTTTATTTCTTCTAGGTTTAGTTATCGGCGTAGTTATTTTCCAGTTGTTAACAAATGATAGTATACAACTGCGTCAGGATTACCCAAAGGTACTTCTTATTATAGGCGGTTTTTTGGTTGGAATAGGAACCAAAATGGGCAGTGGCTGTACCAGTGGGCACGGTATTTGTGGAATAGCTAATTTTTCAATTAGATCAATAGCAGCAACCATCACATTTATGTTGAGTGGTATGGTCAGTGTTTTTATCGTTAGACATATTGCAGGAATTTCTTAATGAAAACCAATTTAGTTGCTTTGCTTTCAGGGATTATATTTGGTTTAGGACTAGCATTATCACAAATGATTGATCCCAATAAGGTGATAAATTTTTTGGACGTTACCGGAAATTGGGATCCAAGTCTTGCTTTTGTAATGATAGGGGCACTGGTTGTCACGATGATCAGTTTTCGGTTTATTCTGAAGCGTTCAACACCCATATTGAGCTCGGATTTTCATTTGTCCAGAAAAAGGCTTATTAATAAACCATTAATATTCGGTGCTAGTCTGTTTGGAATAGGCTGGGGAATGACTGGGTATTGTCCAGGTCCGTCTGTCGCTAGCTTAGGGATGCTATCAGTAGAAGGGGCTATTATGGTCGTTACTATTTATGCGGGTTTTTTTAGTCATCGCTGGATAGCGGGTAAATAAGAGAGATATGGAAAATTTATCTGCCATCTGGGCGCTTGTTTTAGCTTTTATTTTATCTTTTGAATTGATGCATGTCGCTGCAGGTAGTCTAGTCGGCTTTGTGATTGGTTTGACAGGTGTGGGTGGTGGTTCCTTAATGACTCCCATTTTAGTGCTGGGTTTTGGTATTGCGCCTGCCATTGCCGTGGGTACGGATTTATTATATGCAGCCTTAACAAAGTGTAGCGGTGTTTTTTTTCATCATAAACATAAAACCGTTGATTGGAGAATTGTTGGCTTATTAGGGGCAGGGAGTGTTCCTAGTTCGTTACTAACGATTGCCCTGCTAGAACAAGTTAAAGCGGCAGGCTTTAATTCAGACCGGCTGATGATGCTGACACTCAGTGTGATGCTGGTGTTAACATCCATCATTATCTTAATTAAAGGGTGCTTGGTTTCCTATGTCAGTCACCATCATGGTGAATCAACGTTTGTTATACTGGTCAAGAGGTATAGAGCGCATATCACAGTGCTCTCTGGAATTGTATTAGGCATATTGGTGACGATCTCATCGGTTGGGGCAGGGGCAATAGGTTCGGCTATTTTATTTTTGCTCTACCCTTATAAAAAACCGGTGGCAATTGTAGGGACAGATATCGCTCATGCCGTGCCTTTGACGGCGATTGCTGGCCTGGGGCACATGCACGGCGGATCGGTAGACTACGAATTGCTTACTGGCTTATTGGTAGGTGGGATACCCGCGATTTATCTGGGGAGTCTGGTCGGAAGATATATTCCTGACCGTTGGTTGAGAACCGCCATTGCCATACTACTATTTGCAATGGGAGTGAAGTTAGCATTGTAAATATGGGTACATTTTTTTTGATGTGTAGGATAGGGAAAAAATTCACTCCTTAGGTCATTTCTGATAGAATAATTAGTTAATCCAATTTCTGGATGAAATATTTGGATAGTTTGAAAGCGTTATGTGAAGCCGCATTCAAACAATAAAATTTTAAATTATATATAAATAAAGGTATTTTGTATGACTTTTGTCGTTACCGAAAATTGCATCAAATGTAAATTTACTGATTGCGTTGATGTTTGTCCTGTCGATTGCTTTCATGAAGGCCCTAACTTTCTGGTGATTGATCCAGATGAATGTATTGATTGTACTTTGTGTGAGCCTGAGTGCCCGGCTGAAGCAATTTTTTCTGAAGATGAATTGCCAGAAGATCAAGAGCAATTTATCGAAATAAATGCTGAACTATCTCAATCATGGCCAATTATTACTGATGTGAAGGAACCTCCAGCAGAAGCGGAAGAATGGAATGGTAAACCTAATAAATTAGCAATGTTAGAAAAATAAGGTTTTCAGGTGAGTAATAATGTACTCACCTGACTTATACGATATACGAGGAGGCACGGCTTTCTCATAAAAAGATTCTTGACAAGTTGTATAATAGAGAGTAATTCAATAAGGAAGACTTTATGCCCTCTCTAGACATTCACGATATGCAATTCGAAACTTTTTTACAGGC
>CAYZUM010000255.1:0-4532 GCA_964481455.1 uncultured Methylomonas sp.
ATCACAAAATAATTGGGTTAAACTCATCGATGGGCAGCCTTTTGAAAAAATATATATTTGGTTGTTTGTATTTTTTAATATTTTACAAAAGGTTGCCTACTTTTCTTATCCCGAACTCAGGTTTTTCTAATATTCCTCCTAACCCCTCCTTGTAAAGGAGGAGGACTGAACGGGTACAGCTTAAGATGCCCTATCTAGTGATTACATCTTTAATGACAAGCTAGTGTTCAATTTATTATTTTCAGCATCAGGATCTATTTTACCGTCAAGTATAAACATACGTGCATGATCAATCTTACCTTTGGTGTTCATATATCGCGCTATATTTCTTGCTCGGGTTAAAGACAGTATAAGCAGTTTATCATTATCGGGCTTTATCAAGCCTTGTAACATATTACTGGCTACCGCCGAAAACTCTCCCATATCTTCATGAATTAGCTGGGGGGTTCCAAACAGCGAGCGCTCGCCTAACTCAGGGAACTTCTGGATAAATAGATCGGCTAATAAACGTTGGTATTCATCATCAGATAACTCTATATATTCAGGTAACTTCATTTCTCCGTCTTCTTTTAATTCATCCGAACGCATTTGTTTTAATTCATCTAACAAGGCTTGCTCTTTCATCGCAGGCCAATCCTGATTTATATACGCCATACCTTTGATTTCAAGGCTTAGATCTGGTTTTTGTTCCAAAGCTTCCGAGAGGCCATCTAGTTTCACAATTTCATCAGTGCTTAACTCTGCACTGCCTGCATTAAAAGTGACTACACTAAAATCTTCATCACTGCCTAAAAAAGAACCAATCGCCGTAAAAGGCGATGTAACCGCTTTTGTGATGAGGTTAATAAAGGTATCCAATAGAACTGGCCCGATACTAAATTCAGGGTCATCCATACTGCCTTGCAAAGGCATATTAATATTGATTTGCCCATCCTTATCTCTTAACAGAGCAATCGCCAAGCCCAGAGGTAGATCAACTGCATGTGGGCTTTCTACTTTGTCACCTAGCTCAAGTTGATCAATCATCACATTATTTATTGCAGACAATTGCCCATCTTTAACCTTATACATCAAATCCAGTGATAACTTTCCTTTTTCAATCTTGTTGCCTGCAAACTCGACCATATAGGGCGATAAAAAAGGTAATGGCAAACTTTTATAATGTAATGAGATATCTAAATCATCTAGATTGGCATTAAATTCCCCTTTTATATCAACGGGTGATAAGTCGAAGGTTTTACCTTTTAAATGTAATTTTGTTTTTGCTTTACTATAGGAAGAAATATTATCGATAGCGCCATCTAAATCATTTAATTTAACCACAAAAGGCAATATGAGTGAGTAATCCGAAAAATCCGACTCTCCTCCTGTTATCGTGACTTTAGCAATGTTATAAACGAAAGGTGCCGATTTCTTTGCTACCTTTTTAGAGGCTTTTTTCTGGGTCTTATCAGCTTCGATAATAACATCGTTGATATTTGTCGTGTTATCTTTCTTAATGGTGACCTTAACATAAGGCTTATCAAGATTAACGGCTTTAATTTTCAATTTACCTGGTTGCAAATTAAAATCTAATCCCGTTAATTTTAATTGCTGCCATTTCAGAAAGTCTTGTTTTAATATCTGATCGCGTGTATGCAGACCTTTAATATTTACCCCGCCTTTGTAACTTAGTTTAAGATCACTATCGACAGGCAAAGAGATTGCTAATTTACCCTGAGTATTAAATCTCCCCCCAATAATGCTTAAACGTGCACTTTCGTTGACGTAAGGCTGAAAGGTATTTAGACTAATATTGCTGATCGCTATATCAAGATTTGAAGAAAAGGGTTCTAAAATTGCCTGTCCTGTCATTTTGATTTTACCTTTCTTGTTAACGCGTGTACTAAAAGAAAGCGGTAGTTCAGCCCCTTTTTTATTGGTAACGTTATTAACAGAAAAATTCAATTCTGATAAGTTCAAAAAAACAGGTTTTTTAGTGCTCTGGTCTTTAAACTCAAGCGCATAATTATCGATTCTAAATTCACCCAAGGCGAACTGCCAAGGCTTTTCCTCTTTAACATTGCTTTCGGGTGCTGGAGCCTGTTGAGCGGCTTCTTGCCCAGTCGGCGCAAATAAACTCTGGTAATTTATTTCTCCATTCTTTGCTAACCAGGCTTTAATCTTTGCATCACGGCTATTTATTGACTTAATACTGATGTTTTGTTCCTGAAAGTTAAAGCCTAATTCACTTACTTGTAAGTTCGGCACACTGATAAGTTCAGGATCTTGCTTACTGTTTAAATCAAACCCATCTAGCTTTAAATATCCATGTTTCCCAGTCATTTGCAAGTCATTACCTGCCAATACAGAATAGTCTTTTAGTCCTAAATCTAATGCAGCAATATTGATAAATATAGTTTGTGCTTTACTTTTATCACTAAAATTTATCTTAGATGAATTAAAGGCAATATCCTGTATATTAACTTCCCACGGTGTATCAATAGTCCCTGGATCTTGTTGCTCTTTAGTATCGTCCGTTTTGGTTCCACTTTCATCCGCTGTCGATGCAAATAAATCCTGGTAATTAATCTTTCCATTTTTTTTCAACCATGCCTTGATGAAGATATCACGGCTATTCACTGATTTAATGTTTAGCTTTTGTTCTAATAAATTAAAATCTATCTCATTAATTTGAAAGTTTGGCATATGAAAGAGCTTAGCATCCAGATTCGTTTTTAACTTCAAATCATCAAGATTTATATAACCCTGATTTGCCGTCACTTGCATGGAGTCTCCCGCCAGTAAATGACAGTTCTTCAGCCCAATATCCAAAGCGGTAAAATTAATTAAAGCATGTTGTTGTCTGCGTTTATCACTATACTTCAATTTTGAGCCCGTTAAAGCAATCTCCTTAATATTTATTTCCCATGGCTTAGCCTCTGCATTATCTGTTTGTTGTTCAGTTTGCTCAGTAGCAATGACTTCATCTTCTGTCCCTTCAATCTGAGGTGCAAAAGCAGTTTGCATATTCAATTTACCCGCCTGATTATACCAGGCTTCAACATCGACATCCCGGGATTCAATTTTAGCAATATTAATAGTCTGCTTAGTTAAATCGAAATGAATATCGTCAACTAAAAAATAGGGGATATCAATTAGTTTTTCAGTACTTTCTTTAGCGGTAAATTTCAACCCTTCAGTAAGTAAACGACCTTTCGTTAACTGGAAAGTTGCTTCATCGTCTGCGTAAGAAAATGCATAATCGAAAGACACCAACTGTGTACCCTCCTTCCATTTGAATTCTACTTTATCTTGCAGGAATTGCTTCCAGATCCGTGCAAATTTTAAACCCTCAATTTTAACTTTTCCATTTGAATATAGCGGGTTTACTCCCACTTCTCCCTGCCAATCCAAAACACCACCGGTATTTAATGCCAGCGAAAACCCCAGGTCCGACTGATCATTTAGCAAAGTACTAAAATGTTCCAAATGTAAATTAAGGTCATGAATCAGAGTACTATCCGGCTTACTATGTAGTGAATCGACTATTTCCAGTTCCCCTTGAACAAGGTTAATATTATTGATGATCAGTGGAAAAACACCTTCTTCTTCGTCCTTCTCTTCGGCTTCTTCTTTATCATCAGTCCCATTAAGTAAGTCGCTAAAGTTATATTGCCCCTCTGGTAACATTTCAAATCTGGCATAAGGACCTTCAAGACTTACTTCATCTAACACCAGAGCGAATTCTTTTATACTAGACCAGACTTGAACATTAACAAAAAACTTATCGAACGAAACAAAGGTTTGCGATCCCCTTTCTTGCATATCAAAACCCAGCAAGCTAAATTCGAGTGAAAAAGGATTAAATTTAACCTGTTCAAGTGTCGCTTTCCTTCCTGTCTCCTCTTCAACTATTTGAGGCAATTGACTTTTCAGAATAGCAGGCAAAATGACAAACCCGATTAAAGCATAAGCAGCAATGATTCCTGCTGTGATCAATACGGGTTTACGATACTTATTAATTAATTCGTGGTTCATAATTCTAGCTCAAACTGTCTGAAAAAAAGGGTATCAATCGAAGTAAGGACATCATCTGTTCATGTTGAGTCAATGCTTAGGGCTTTGCGCAAAGTATATTGAGCGGTTAGGGATCTGGAAATAAATAAACGTCCAATATTGGACAGTATTTTTGTCCGTATTCAAGGCATAGTAACAGGCGCATAGCAGGCTACGCAACTGTTACTACAACGAAGAAGAAGGACAAAAAGACCAGCAATCTTGGATGATTATTTGTTTCCATCTCCCTTAGGTTCGACACTACACTGAATACGTAGAGTTGATCCTGAGTACCTAGGAGCTTATCCAAGAATGAAACTCAATAAATACAATAGCTTAAATTGACTTTTAAGTACCTAAAAAACCATCAAGAATGGGTGTTATTTGTAAGTATCTGAAATTAAATAGCTTATTTTCCCCCTTCTAAAATAATAATTTTTGATTTTTATTCTAAGTAATTGAATTAAAATGAATTGTGTTCTTGGACAGCCTCC
>CAYZUM010000256.1:0-4514 GCA_964481455.1 uncultured Methylomonas sp.
GCTATAGCTGCTTAATATTTTTGAAAATCCCACACACTTTTAATCACACCCGTATGTGGGTCAACACTTAAGTTTCATATTCTTTAGAAAGGCGACCGAAGGTATAATCAAGGTCAGAACTGGACTCGGGAAAACCGACCGTCCGGGATCGTAGGGGGGGGCTTGTGGAAACGTGGACTATGTTATAGGCTAAACGGGCACGTAAAGCGGAAACGCCGAAACAGCCAAGCCTGTGACTAAGGTTGTGCGCGTTTCATTTCTACCCCGACCGCCTGTTACCGCATCTTGAAGGCAAACAAAAATACTGCATCATAATTGCACAACTTATTCAATTCCCATTCCTTTGCAAGTCACAACAGGGTGTGCATCAATTTAAACTAAACGGATACACAGCCCCGCTTTGGTCGCATTATTGAGTTGTCATGCCTTGACTGCTAAAAGTGACATTACTACCGTAAGGAATACTAACGAAAGGTTTTAACTGAATTAAAGGGGCATTAAAAGATGCCTGAGTACCGCTACTAAATAACACATTCCCCTCTAAGGTAATCTCTGTAGATGCTTGACAGGTAATATCATCTGTACTGTTGTAGTGTTTATTATCAATATGAATAACAGTGCTAATAGGAGAGCTTTGGCAAGGGTCTTGTGTACTGCTGCCAGGGTAATCAGTTGGGTCCCGAGGGTCGGTACCTGCATAGAATTCTTCTAAATTAGAAAAGCCATCAATATCTCCATCAAGAGCAGCATCATTTTTATCATTTGGGTCTAAGCCATTTTCATTTTCCCAGTCATTAGGCAAGCCATCATTATCGTCGTCATGTTGGTTAATGAGTCTTGTTAAATAGAGTAAATTGTCATTAATAATTAAGTCATCATAACCATTCTGGTCTAAATCAACAAACTTCAACTGACCCATAAAGTTAGGAATAGAAACATCCTTAAAGGGGCTAGCAGTAATCTCTGTAAAAGCAAAGTCAGGGTTATACTTACCCCCTATGTTTTCGAGAAATATCAATTCATTGGAATCGGACATGAGTAAATCCTGATCACCATCCAAATCAACATCCGAAAATGCAAAGCTTGTCATACGGACAGAATCTGGTATTAAAGGATTTTCAGGTAGCTCTTGCTGGTATATGGCATCATCTACAGTACCAACATTTTCATAAAAAATGATTCCATGTCTTACAGAAATAAGCATTTCAGTTCTTGTAAAGGGGGGGATGGGAACTAATACAAACATATCTAAGTCGCCGTCAAAATCAATATCGACAAAGACTGTATTTGATAGGTTTTTTTCAAATAGGGTGGAGTTGAACGGATTATCATCCCCGGTTCTTTCCTCCATTGCGGGGTTTTTAGCAGTGCCAATATTTTCAAAAAAGCGCCATGAATCATCAATTTCGACAATTTGATCTAAATCATCATCTCGATCTAAATCAACAAACTGTGTTGCAAATAGAGTAGGGTGAGTAATATGCTCTCCTGGCCATGATACAGGGTTAAGAGAAAAATCCATGTTCCCCGCGTTGGTAAATTGACGTACTTTATATTTATTGCTGCTTTGCGAGACTAAAAAAGCATCTAGATCAGAATCCCCATCTAAGTTTGCAAATGACAACCCTAATGGAATTTGCAACCTTTTAAGGTTAAATGCATCAAAACCTATACTATCCCGATTAAAAATAGTGATTCCATTGATAACAAGGTCATCATCTAAATCGTTATCTATATCTACCGCTTGCCATGCCACATCACTACTTTTACCATAAAAAGTAGTGACGACTGTTGAAGACTGAAAAATTGCTCCTTTAGCAGAGTTCCCCGTATTTTCCAGATAAATTAAGTCGGTAAACTCACCTTTATTCTGTGGATACAGAGCATCTAGATCACCGTCATTATCCCAGTCTACAAAGATAGGTACAGCACTATTTTGGTCCATAACGCTGATTAAGGCACTAAAATTACTGACATCCTGTTGAATAAAGAATGGGGCGTTTTCTGTTCCCGTATTTTCATAAAATCGCCCCTCGCTCAAAAATACATCAAAATCACCATCTGCGTCAATATCAACAAAGGTCAATTTCTTTGCTTTGGTAGCTTCAAGGCCACCTAAATGAAAAGGATCTCCTTGGCTATACTGCGGATCACTCGCTGAGCCAATATTTTCATACCATTGGATATTTGATTCAAAAAAACCTCCCCCTTTAACTGAGCCAATAAAGACATCCAAATCACCATCCGCATCAATATCGACAAATTCAAGTTTTGCAGCAGGAATATTTGCCAGTGGGTTTAGATGACTGGCTCTTTGCTCATAACTTGGCTTTGCAGCGCTGCCAATATTTTCAAAAAACACATTCTGATGAAATGCGTCCTTGTCACCATCATTATCGATATCAACAAAAACATAAGTGTCATTATGATTAGCAATACTCGGTAAGCCGGCAAAAGCATCGGGATCATAGTACTGCAACTCTAGTCCTACCACGGGAAAAGAGAGTCCTGTTGCAAAAGCACCTGACAGTAATACTCTACGGAAAGCCACTCTTTGTTTGGCAACATTTGTTAACTTGAAAAAATTCTTCATAACCTTGTTTTCTCCACTAAACTTTTTAAAGCTTGATTCGGGGTGTTTCATTTCCAACAATCATTTTTTGCAGGAGTGCAAGCGCTTTAGCTTATCACTGAGGTAAAGTGCAAATCATTAACCCAAACTGGTAAGCAACGCTTGGCACCTTTCATTTCTCAGTTTACACTTTTTTGATGTGAGACGATTATTTTGTAAGGTGCATTTTATGCACCCTTGGAGCCACCTAAGATTCCACGCCAGCTATGCTGCATAGAATGCACCCTACCGAAAAATATTCTCACACAAAAAGTGTTAACTGAGAAATGAAGGATGCCGAATCCTGGCTATAAATTTAAGGCGGGTCATACGGTAGGAGTGACTTGCTTTAGCTATTGCACTCCTAACTATAGCAGTTAAATCTGCATTGCTCCGTATTAATTAGGGCTGCCCACTTAGACGGGGCAGATTTTCACCCTGAAGAACATGAAGCAAAGGAAGGAAAAGACTAAACCCTTCATTCTCTTCATGTTCTTCAGGGTGATAAATAATCTTCTCTAAATCTGTATTTTCAGGTGTCCCGCCTTAAGTGGGTAGCCTGAGAGGCTGTGAATAAATCCCGGCATTATTTTTAGAACCCTGAACTACAGAATAAAGTCACAGATTAAAAAATTGGATTCTAACGACAAATTCTTTAAATTCAATTGCTTTGGTTTTTTTAGATATTTTTAGAAGTGCCATTTTATAAAAAAAATAGCAAATTTTAAATTGCAGATTGATTTATTCACAGCCTCTGAGTTTAACAAGGACGTAAGCAAGGAATGGGGGGGAGGATGCACAATGTAAGACTTGCCCCCCTGATTCCTATCCCTTTGGATTGAGTTTGAGAATTAAAAATATATTAAACAATATGCTATACTGAAAGTCGGATGAATTTCACTCAACCTTGATGGGGTGCAATACAAAATAGTAGCACTTAATGTACGCGCATCAAGCTATCATCGTTTGAAATGGAAGGAATGCCTGTCTCGCAAAAGGATTATGCAGGTCTTTAATCATAGCTATTCCTTTTATGGCGGAGTACAAAACAAGTTTTTGTCGTTTTAAAGCCTGCAAAAACGTGTTTTTGCACTCCTTTTGTTACAAAATAGGGAGTCTTAAGGATTCTTCAATACTTGTACTTTTTTGTATTGTACCCACCTCGATGTTCAAGTTTTAGTGTTTGACTTTTAACGTTAACATCAAATGGTTAGGTGATTTTACTTTTTATGGCCTCAAAAAAACTAGATGTTTCAGTCAACAGAATAATTTTTATGTCATATAAATCAATTTCATATAAATATCTAAACATAAAAAACATCCAATTTTAGATGAAGCCCCTGTATTTAGCTGGATTGGAGCGTCTTTTCAATAAAAATGGTTGAGGTCTGTCATGGTGATAAATTAATTTCAATTTGACAATACCTTCGCCAAAGTGAAAATATTTTCATTTTGTCAAATTCATCAGCATGTAATCTATTGATTTACATAGATCAAAAATTGATGTTTTTGGCATAAATCAAAATTGGCGAAGGTATTGATTTGATGAAGGTATTATTTATTACGAAACAATAAATAATGAAATCCGACATGTTGCAATACCTCAAGAGACTGGATGATCGGCAGAGTCTATTCAATTTGCTGTGCACTCTTTAGGGCTACCCATTGTAAGAGGGGACAAGCCATCATTTGTAGGGTGGGCAATCTTTTCTGCCCACCGAGGTTCAACTTGAGGGTGGGCAAAAAAACTGTCCACCCTACTTATTTTGCAAAGGAGTTGTCCCGTCTTAAGTGGGTAGCCCTCTTTAGCAAACAGAAAACCTTTTGATTATTCACCACGATAGTCTGTATACTCGATGTTCCAGTTTTCAACTATAACTGGGCTTGAAGGCACCTAGATTTT
>CAYZUM010000257.1:0-4506 GCA_964481455.1 uncultured Methylomonas sp.
AGAAACGTTTCTTTTATTTGGTCGTGACTGGGCAATTGAATTTTCATGATAAACAGAGTAGGCTGGCAGGTACGAAAATTAGCAAGGTTTTTTATTGGGCTGAGTAGTTACCTTTAAATTAACTTTAACAAGCTGTTTTTGTTGCTCCTCATTTAGACTACTTATATTCTCACAATCCAGTTTGTGAATAGCAATACCGTTTGTATGGCTTATGAAACCAGTGAGCTCATCACCTATCTGTGGATGACAACATTGAGCAAAGTGGGTCATAATGTTATCTATTCCAGCCACCGTTATTTCAAGAATATGCGCTTTTGTATGTAATGATTTCTTAAGCGTTGCTATTTCTTTTTTTCCATCTACTTCACGTAATGCATAATTTAACTGTCTTCTGTTGATAACATTACGACCTAATGCAACACATAACTGACCGATATCAGATAGATTAAAATACTGTAATAATCCTGTCTGATAATCTTTTTTTAAGCCAATGCGTTGCACTTCTTTGTCTAAAATTTTCTGGCCTAATTTGTTTTGCTGACCTTTCCCTTGCTGCTTAATCCATGTTTTTACTTTGTTAATTGCACGTGGTGTTTTTAAATACCCTAAATTTGGATCAACCCAATTAGTATTTGGCACACAGTCCTTTACCGTTAGAATCTCCACTTGCTCTCCCGTTTGCAAAGTATATGTTAACGGAACAATTCCGCCATTTACTTTTGCTCCGCGACAACGATGCCCCACATCAGTATGTATAGCATAGGCAAAATCAACAGGCGTCGCGCCTTTCACTAAATCAATTAACTCTCCTCTAGGTGTGAGCACATAAACTCGGTCAGAAAATAATTCGGTACGGAAACTTGCTAGTAACGAATCCCCATCTTTTTCTTCTAATAACTGTCGTAATGAGGCAATACTCTTTTCTGTTGCAATATCTTGTTTGCTACCTTCTTTATAACACCAGTGTGCAGCAACACCAAGTTCTGCAAATTCATGCATCTCTCTGGTACGTATCTGCACTTCTATGCGGTTATTGTCTGCATCTAGAATAACCGTGTGTAATGATTGGTAGCCATTATTTTTTGGATTAGCGATATAATCATCAAACTCTTTGGGAATAAAAGTCCACAATTGATGTACCAACCCCAATACTTCATAGCATTGCGAAGAATTCTCAACAATCACACGTACTGCTAGTAAGTCATATAACTCTTCAATCGGCAATTTCTTACGCAGCATTTTTTGCCAGATACTATAAATATGCTTTGGTCGCCCTTTAATTTTCACATCCATCCCCAATTCACTGAGCGAACTTTGTAACTGAAGGATAAATTTAGTAATGCACTCTTCACGGTGTATGCGCTTATTCTCAAGTGCTTTAGCAACAAATAAATAATTTTCAGGTTCTAAACAGCGGAAAGCGTAATCTTCCAATGCCCACTTTAATTGCCCAATGCCTAAGCGGTTAGCGATAGGGGAATATAAATCTAAAGTTTCTTGTGCAATAAAATGACGTATCTCTTGCTCTTCCTGTGACAGCTTTTTTAAGCGCACCAGCCGGTAGGCAAGTTTTATTAACAACGCACGTATATCATCAGCAGTGGAAAGCAACATACGTCTAAGTAATTCCACTTGAGCAGCTTTTGTTGCGATATCTTTTGAATACACTTTCAGAGCATTGAGCTCATTGACATCGTCTACTAAACCCGCAACAAATGGCCCAAACTCTGGTTCTATTGGATATTCCGATAACCTGGAATCACTTAATATGGCCGCTAATAGTGTTTCTATATCAACATTGAGTGCTAATAAATTGAATGCAACATCTAGGCCTTGTGGGCGACTAGGATCAGGCTCTTCGCGACTTTCAACCAGAGCGATTGCATGACGGAGTTGATCGCCTTCATACGCTGAAAAGCGACTATACAAATCTTGTGTAGAGGGTAGGTAAGTTGGCATAAGGGCAGAGAGAAGGGTGAGCTATAAACTCACCCATTTGTATGCTTATAATTGATTCAATACACGCTCAGCCGCTGCGATAGTTGCAGCGATATCTGCATCACTATGCGCGGCTGAAACAAAGCCCGCTTCAAATGCTGATGGCGCTAAATAGATACCTTCTTGTAACATACCATGAAAAAATTGTTTAAATAATTCCTGATCACAACGCATAACCTGTGCAAAAGTACTGATATGATCATCTTGAGTAAAAAACAGACCAAACATGCCACCGACTACATTAATAGACATTCCAATATTTGCAGCAATCGCTTTTGCTTGAATACCTTCGGCTAAAGTCCGTGTTTTTTCAGCCAGCTCTTGATAAAAATTAGAGACCGAGATTAACTCTAATGTTTTATATCCTGCTGCCATCGCAACAGGGTTGCCTGATAATGTACCGGCCTGATAAACGGGGCCTATTGGTGCTAATGACGACATAATTTTATGGGAGCCACCAAAAGCGCCTACCGGCATTCCACCGCCAATTATTTTTCCAAGTGTCGTTAAGTCAGGCTGAATACTATACAACCCTTGAGCACAATGTTTATCCACTCGAAAACCAGTCATCACTTCGTCAAAGATTAGGACTGCCTCATATTGATCGCATACTTCACGTAAGGTTTGCAAAAAACCGGCAACAGGTGGAATACAATTCATATTACCTGCTACAGGCTCTACAATAATCGCAGCAACTTGTTCACCGATTTCAGCAAAAGCCTGTTTTACTCCCTCACTATCATTGTATGTTAGAGTAATCGTATCTTCAGCAACAGCTGCAGGAACACCTGGTGAGCTTGGTACTCCAAGTGTTAAAGCACCTGAACCTGCTTTAACCAATAAAGAATCGGAGTGACCATGATAGCAACCTTCAAATTTAACAATCTTATCTCGCCCTGTATAACCTCGCGCAAGACGAATCGCACTCATCGTTGCTTCTGTTCCTGAGCTAACCATACGTACTTGTTCAATAGATGGCACTAGTTTACAAACTTTCCTCGCCATCAAGGTTTCTAGTTCGGTAGGTGCACCAAAGCTCAACCCTTTAGCCGCTGTTTCGTTAACAACCTTTAGCACAGCCTGATGGGCATGGCCCACGATCATAGGCCCCCATGAGCCAACATAATCTATATATTGTTTACCTTCACTATCATACAGGTAGGCCCCTTTAGCATGATCTATATAAACGGGGGTGCCTCCTACGCCGCTAAAAGAACGGACAGGAGAATTAACGCCACCTGGAATAACGTCTTTAGCTTCAGAAAATAAAATAGCGGATTCAGTCATGTGTTATCTCACTTTAATAAGGATATATTTGCGCTATTCTGCCATAAATCTAGGGAGCAGTGATAGCTAACTCAGTTAGAAAAACCAACTACGGGAAAAACAACATTGTTATATACTCTTGAGTTTTAGGGTATATTGTCACCAATGCAACAAAAGTATGCCTCAATAATTCTTTCTCTATAGTTGATTAATAAATTATTCAGTCTCCCTTAAAATTATTGTTTTATGTCAAGAAAGGCATAAATTACACGTAAATAACCTTCATGTTGAAATCAACTCAAGAGTTCTGTGCTATACATATCAAAATTTTACTATTGCCTCTTGTTATTATCAGTCTAGCACAAGGCTGTTCTTTTTCTATAGGTTCTAAAAGCTCAGCTGACAGCTCTGTTGATAGTTCTGATTCTTCTGCATCTATTTTAAGCAGCCCTTCATCGCCCTCTTCAGTCGATGAAGAAAAACATCAGTTTGAAGTGATGAACTATACCAATGCCTATATCAGCAGCTCTGTATTTGATCATTTTGCTTTTTCTCGAGGCATTTCTGAAATTACCAGTGAAAATGGCATTACAAACTGGGAAGATAACGAAACAACGTTAATAGCGATAGGCCTGAGCTTAAAAAATTCAAATATATCGAATAGTTTATATGCAGTGTACAAGCGAGCTATCGCAGATTCTCATCCAGAAAGAATGCTAATGATTCAAAAAGGATATGATATGCGATAAAACTAGTCAGCTGACACATACCCTATTTGGGAATGGGAATAAAATAACGTATGCATTTAACGCAGGTTTTTTGGGTAGTGGGTCAAACCTGTGATTATTGTTTAGTTACAAGTTATGCAATAGTTCGAGATATAAGGGGTTAACGTAATAGGGAGAATATTAAAACCACAGGTTTGACCCACTACCGTTTTTTGTTCGTCTTCGAGGCGCGTAAATAGGCGCATAGCAGGCTACGTAACTATTTACGCAACCAAGAAGACGGACAAAAGACAAGCTAAATGTGCAAGTTATAAAATCCCCATTCCTTAGGGCGATGGAAACAAATAATCATCCAAGATTGCTGGTCTTTTGCCCGTCTTCTACGTTGTAGTAACAGTTTCATAGCCTGCTATGCGCCTGTTACTACGCCTTGAAGACGAACAAAAATCCTGCCTAATATTGCAGCAATTATAAATGTGTATTGAGAATCATTACTATCTAGTAAAATATCAAA
>CAYZUM010000258.1:0-4501 GCA_964481455.1 uncultured Methylomonas sp.
AAATAAAAAAAAGATAATAAAATCAACATGCTACAAAAACTGGAACATCGAGTTACAGGCAGTGTTTCCCGCTATCGAAAACGTTGCCAAGAAATTCAAAGGTTAAAAAACGTTTGCAGGACGGGTTAAATAAACACATTGAAATCCAGAAAAAGGTAACCGATTTACCACTACTGGTCAGCAGTGATATTATTGAATCGCTCTTTGGCAACGACAAGCATATTATTGGGCGCAGTCCGCAGGCAGACATGAACCGCTCGGTATTATTGATTCCTGCTCTCTGTGGCGGTCGAGATGAGATGATGATTCAGCAGGCATTGAATGAAGCCTCACAGGCCGATCTGGAGGAATGGGATAAGGAGAATATTCCTTATACTATGAGGAGAAAACGCCAGATATTTTTTGAAGATAAAATCCAAAAATCGGAAATAACTGTTAACAGCTAAGGTCAGCACTTCGACAGCCTAGGTTACGTATCTGGTGCTCTTGAACAGTCAATAGGGCACACTACCAAAAATATCATCATGAGCGGAGAAAATGAGTCACGTTATTTTAAAAAAACTGAAATATGGCTTTCCCTCGCGACGACTTCTTATTCTTGGACAGTCTCCTAAGTACTCATGCAAAATTGATTTAACTTTTTTGAAAAAAGATAAAATCTCCAGTTTTTAGTATGATTTTTGAGAATTTGAATATATTTTTACAAAAAAATAGGAATTTTTATTGCAAATGATAAATTTATACCCTCGTAATTTTAGTTAAAATAATAATGCCTGAGTACTTAGTACGTTTTGAACGAGCTTATCGGACTCATCTATAGTAATCACACCTTCGCTTATGCCATAGTGCTTTAAAATCAATATGACACTGGCTTGAAGCATGTAATTCCAGCATATTTTGGCATCACGAAACATCCAGGACAGTGCTGAAACTTTATCAACTCCCAGACTCGCTCGTTCGAACTTTGCCCAGCACGCCTGTCAAACAAAAACCTAGCCAAACTTTTTTCGCTCGAGACAACTTGGTATTCGACTTAAGGTAACACGCAATAAATAAACTACCCATATTGCGCAGGATTTTTGTTTGTCTTCAAGGCGTAGAAGTAGGCGCATAGCTGGCTACGTAACTATTTCTACAACGGAGAAGGCGGACAAAAAGGCAAGCAAGATGGGGGGTATTTATTGCGAGTTGCCTAAGTTCGCCTAATGCTGTATCCAGATCATTGATAAAATTTTTTATAAAGGACGCTGGCTCTCCCATTAACAGATCTTTCAAATTCCATTTTTTTGATAGGACTCAGTTTACTTGTTTTTTTCAATTTTCCTAACGATGAAAACTGGAACGTCGAGTTACAGCTTGTTGTGATCCTGTTTAAACGCATCAGTATCAATAATTAGCGACTGTCCAGAAAAATCATCATGAATATATTGGTTACCAAGCGCATAGCTTCTGAATTTACGCGGTGTATCCAGTAGCCAGGATTGATACGCTGCTATGAGGTTGGCTTTATCAATTTTCTCTACTGCTGCAGCAATGCGCTCTTTGGTATCAAAATCATAGTTTTTACGATCTATTTCTATCCAGTTTCTATAGCTTCGTTTATGTAAGCTTTTATCTTTTTCCAGTAAGCGTGTTATTAAACCTGCTTTATAAGCCTCTAGCTCAGTGACAGATAATTGTTGTAGATCATTTTGAAAAGTATCAATAAACGTTAGAAATCGGCGCTCTATTTCTGGAGCAGAGATAACCGGGGATTGTAATATATAGATGATACCCGGTACGTCTTTCAGCGTCAGAGCGGCGGCTCCAAGGTTATATCCTAATTGCTGTTGAGTGCGTAGGTCGGCAAAGAATGCTGTAGATATGATACGTCCTAATAATTGTGCTTCTGCCTGCGATTTTTCCGTTTTATCCGGCCCCTGGAAGTAAAGTGCCAGAGCCGCATCATGATTATCAATTTCTAATTTACGAGAATTTAGGCTCTTTTCTTTTAACTGAATAACACCGGCAGGCGCTACATTAACTATCGAGCTTGAAGGGGAGATAAATTGTTGCTCAATGGTGTTTGCAATTTGCTTTGCTTCGTTTGTACTGGTATTTCCCTGAATCAGAATGGTAATATCTAAATATTCTAAAAATTGCGCTGAGAAAATTGTTAAATCTTCAATCGTTATGCCTGATAAAGACGCTAGTTTTTGTTCAATTGTCCAATGACGCTCAAGCATTGTGCGCTTGAGTTCGGCAAGTATTTGCTGGAACGGTTGCTGTTTTTTAGCGTTGCTTAATTTTTGTTGAAAACGCGCTTTTAAAATATTAAAACGCTTTTCTGTCATGTCGGGTTTTTTAAGTGCGGCAATGATGCGCTCTAACAAAACAACCTGTTTTTGATCATAACCTGATAGCGAAATGCTTAATCCACGCTCGGTCGGGTATATAGCATAATTCAGACCTGCTAAGCGTGCCGGGTAAGCGTAACTATTTAATTGTTTATTAATAATGCCTGTCAAAAGGGCGGTTAATAAACTATTGCGTGGAGAGTTGTTGGCAATAGGCGAATGTAACGCAATATAGAGGTTGCTACGAGGTACATTGAAGCTGGTATCTAGTTGATGCCATAACGTTAAATTGGTTGTTTGCTGGATAAGCGTCGGGTGTTGGTGCTTTATACCGTCGACTTCAGTGATGTCAGTTTTAAGCTGTAATTCATCGGGAATAAAGGGGTTCTGTTTAGGTAAGGCTAATGCTGGGCTAATGTCTGAATGAGACCAGCGTTGAATCAGTTCAGGATCAATGGCAGTGATACGATAATCAACCTGGTAGTTTTTTTCTGTTTTGTGGGTGCTAAGGTCTTGAGCATTTAAGGCAATAAGTACCCGCTCAGGTGTTAATAAGTCTATCGCTTGTTTAATTAATTCAGGTTTGAATTGCTCTATAATATAAGGGCCGCGCAATACATCTTGTGTGTAATAATTTTGTAGGTTTTGTGCCAGCCTAGTCACTGTACTGCTAGCATCATGCTGTTCCTGGTAGCGAAATTGTAATTGTGCCATTTGACGTTGTTCTTGAAATAGCCATTCCTGAATATCGTTGTTTTGCAGTAGACGAATATATTGGAAAACAATATCAATGATTTCATCTGTGTGTTTTAAGCCCTCATGGGTTAAATTAATCCCTATGTGTAAGCTTGATTCCTGAGCATTATGACTAAAACCCGTTGAGGCGCTTAATTCTTCTGCCCAGCCCTTCGCTTTTAACAGAGCCAGAATACTGCCTTCTCCTTCATGCCCGATCAATGACTGAAAATAGGCATTAGGTTTAGCAAGGTAATTTGATTGAGTTTCGGGGAGAGGAAAAATCAGTGTTAATTCACGTTTTTCCTGTAAAGACACAATATCAATTTGTTGCGCCATCTGTGCTTGATCTAGCAAAGGCTCGGTAAATAACTTTTTGCTAGCGTTACGATTTGGAATGGCTGAAAACTTATCTGTTACCCACTTTTTTAAGACGGGCAGAGGTTCATTCGCTAAAACCACTAGCGTCATTAAATTGGCTGAATAATATGCTTTATAAAATTTTAACAGGTCATCACGCACGCTTTGATTGTCCCTGTCTGCAAGCGTTTCCAGATTGCCAACACTGAATTTTGCATACGGGCTATTGGGGTTAAAAGCCTGTTGTATGCCTGCATAGAAACGCCGGTTCTCAGTTTTTATTTTACCTAAATATTCAGAATTTACGGCATTTTTTTCACGCTCTACGAATTCAGCATTAAACAGAGGTGCAGTAAAAAACTGGCTGAATCGATCCAGCATAGGTTCTAAAGAAGTATTTTCAATATCAAAAAAATAGTTGGTATGTTCTTTAGCTGTAAAGGCATTTCTTGACCCGCCGTGTTGAGCGCTAAACATTTGATATTCATCTGGGTCAGGGTATTTTTTTGTCCCTAAAAACAACATATGTTCAAGAAAGTGGGCCAGTCCAGCACGATCTTCGGGGTCGTTCGCACTACCGACAAAGACATCCAGTGATGCCGCTGCTTTTTTTGTATCAGGATCAGAGATAATAAGAACTTTTAAACCATTATCCAATGTAAAAGCTTGATATTGTCGGTTGTCGTTCTGGCTTTGAATAATATGTTTTTTTTCCATAGTGGGTGTTGTTGTCGTGCAAGCGCTACTCATTAAAATGGGTAAAAGGAACAGAAATTTCGAAAAAAGGCTCATAGGCGATTATTATAGTGTTTTAGATATATAAAGAGTTATTCAGCATGTTAGGTAGTGATATTAATAAGATAGCTATGAAATTTTTCCACTTCATTATCACGCTATCATTGTGTTAATATGCTTAATTATGGCATGTTTTTAACAATTGGGTTTTATTGATGAATCGGAAACTTGCAGGAAATTAAGTGGTGCTAAAACTTAATTTAAGGAATATGGATAAGTTATACCTAAATCCTGCAAGCCATAGACCCAATAAATAATAAATATCTATATGAAAC
>CAYZUM010000259.1:0-4486 GCA_964481455.1 uncultured Methylomonas sp.
CCCGACCATCGCCGTCGCCGAATACTTAAAGTAGCCGCTGCTAGCTGTTTGTATCCTTTTATTCCCGGATGCAGTCGTCAGCAGATAGCCGTTAAACCCAAACCAAAGTCGCACTTTCTCGCTGCGGGAACACGCGAAGAACACCTTTATTCTATCAGCGGCATTGACAGCAGGGGGCAGAACACGCTCTCCATACCTACGAGCCTACGTTACCATAGCGGTGCATTTCATCCTGTTGATCATCATATTGCCGTGGTCTTTGCGCGTCGACCGGGAGTGCTATTATTAGTCGTAGATACTTTACAGGGGCGCATGCTGTCCTCCATAGAGTGCCCTAACGGTCGGCATTTTTATGGTCATGGGTGTTTTTCCAGTGACGGCAGCTATCTGTATACGACTGAAAACGATTTCCAGAATGGCGTGGGTGTTATTGGTGTCTGGGACGCTAAAAATTATGCCAGACTGGGAGAAATGCAGAGCTATGGCATCGGCCCGCATGATATTCATCTGTTGTCAGATGGTAAAACGCTGGTGGTCGCTAATGGAGGGATTCGCACTCACCCCGATTATATGCGGCGCAAGTTAAATCTTGGCAGTATGGAGTCTGCATTAGTCTATCTGGACGCGCTACAAGGTACTTTGATCAATCAAATAACGCTTGAAAACAAGTCCTTAAGCATACGTCATCTTGCCCGGAGCGATGATGATAAGATTGCTATCGCCATGCAATATGAAGGTTCAAAAAATCAGATTGTACCGCTAATAGGCATTCAGCAAAAAAAAGGTACTATCGAAATGATGACGGCTCCCAGAGGTGAGCTGCGTCAGATGCGCCAGTATACCGCCAGTCTTTGTATACACCCGCAAACTGGCATCATTGGTGTGACCTGTCCGCGTGGTAATATTGTTACTTTTTGGCAACTCGAATCCCGAGAATGGGTGAAAACTCTGGCGATTGCAGACGCAGGTGGAATAGGATTAGACCAAGATAAGAAAAACTTTGTCATAACAACGGGTAATGGACAACTTTTCCAGGTAAATCCGGTCAATTTTGAGCCGCGTTTATTGTCTGTTGACCCAACTATCAAGTGGGACAATCACATGGTTGTTTCAGGCTGATAACATAGATTTTTAGAAAAATGATTTCAGGGATACCCTCTTAAAAAGATGCTATCCGTTATACAAACTGTATTTACTTATAAATGGGAGTTTTCGTACCCCTAGTTTTACTGAAATTTAACAGACTTACAATAATTAATGGAGAGATTAATGAAATACTTATTTGCAGTATTATTTTTCACCGTGATTTCGTTTCAGGCTAGTGCCGACGCATATGATGGAGCCTGGGTAACCGATACACGGCCTGGTGAATATTTTATGGTGCGCAGTGTCGGTGAAACAATTGCAGTGATACGCCTGAGTGACAATTATGAAATTTTTGTAGGCAGGTTAAACAAAAAAGACGCACATATTGAAACGTTTAAAGGAGATGTATCGTTTAAAGCTGATATTAATTTTGTATCCGAAAATGAGGCAACTTTGACTGTTCTGGATTGCTCGCCTGTCGATGAGTGTGATTTTCATCCGGGGAGTGTGCTGGCTTTTAAGAAGTTTTTTTAGTCATTGTCGCGTGATCTCTATTGCACTTTACGCGTGTAGGGGGGATACATAGATTTTCAGATAAATATTTCACGGATAGCATCCCTCAAAGGGATAGTATCCAATGTTTAACTTGAAAATATAGACACAGGATAAGGTTATTTTTTACCATGAAGGACATGAAGGGTTTAGTCTTTTCCTTCATGATCTTCATGGTGAAAACCTGTTTCGCCTTAGTTGGTAGCCGAAAAATGATTACGATGGCTTAAAGTGTGCCGATTCTTGTTCCCATGATCGAGGGTGGTTTATTTTTTGCGCTGTCGCTTATGGACTACAACTCGAACTCAATTCCCGTATACCACATTCGCGGTGTACCTGGGCGTGGTCCATGTGGCTGCCGGGTTGCAAGGTAATTGGCTTCAAACAGATTATGCACACCAGCAAAAACTTGTATTCCAGTCCTTATATTATAGTGCGCTTCCAGATCAACAATCGTGTAGGCATCCGTTTTACCAAAACGCGCATCAGGATCACCTGCTCCATTAAGTTCCTGGTCAACATTACTGGCACTGGTGAATGTTTCGCTGACATAGCTGACACTTAATCCCGTTCCCCAATTGGAAAACTCCAGTGAAGTCCCCGTACTGAACTGGACTTCTGGTATATAGGGTACAAAATTCCCTTTTTCTCCATAACTAAAAATTGAACTCGCGTTTGTAGACTGGGCTTCGCTTTGTTGCTTGGCATTGGTATAAGTAAATGCCATATAATAAGGGTTGCTGAATGACCAATTATTGGCGAGTCCTAGATCAAAGTGTCCGGATAACTCAATACCACCCGAACCTACCGTCCCGAAATTATCATTGACCCCCGAACCAGTACCACCAATATTATTGACGACGATAAGGTCTTCAAACTGGGTATAGAAACCAACGATTTCAGCAGAATATACGTTGTCACTGCTTGCAAAACGCGTTCCAATTTCGTAAGCAACACTGGTTTCTTGTTTCAGTCCCTTTATCGCTCCCCCTGGAGAAGGCGGTGAGAATCCAACGTGTACGCCTCCAAATGCTTGCCATTCATCCGTGAAGTTATAACCTCCACCTAGGCCTCCACCAAACATGTTTAAAGATGCGTCACCCGAAGTCCCTTTTTTAAAGTCACGCCGTAGCATTTTAACGTATTCATAACGAAACCCCGGTGTGATCCAACCGTTTCCAATATTGATTCGGTCTTCTATGAATAGTGCAACCGCTTTGGCTTCATCTTCACGGTTAGCTTGCGATCCTGGGACTCCGTATGTTATGTTAGTAATGGCGCCATTACTATCTTGAGTATAAATATCTTCCTGCTGGAAACGCGCTTCCTGATCATTATGATAACGTAGCCCTACGGTAAGCTCATGGTTTAAATTTTCGGTATTAAATCGTAGCGTGCCCTCTGATTGTATGCCCCAGGCAAAATATTTCCGGTTGTTGTCTCGCACTCTCAATCCACAGTCAAACTGGCCTCTTAGGCAATCAAGTCCATCACCAGGATAAACCCCGCCAGAAGCACCTGCCAAGGCAGAGGACAGGCTTAAATGGCCTGAACCGCCGCCGATATTACGAATATCATTTAGTTTATACCAGCTCCGTTTGAAGTGGCTATAGTAAGCTGTTGTTGTCAGGTCAAAGTTATCCGTGGGTGAGATAATATGTCGCAGATAGGTGCGATGCTGTTCCTGATCAATATTATCGAATCGTGAACTAGAATAACGCCGATAAGGATCAGATTTAAGATCTTCCGTAGTTAAGCCCAGATAGCTTGTATCAGACTCTCTATCTGTATAGCCATATTTGAACTCGAACCGCTGATACATATCCGTCAATGGTTCCCAGGACATCTTGATCATCGGTTCTATATTGGTAAAACCTGTCTCGTCAGTATTATTGAACCCTGGTGCAGCATCAATCGTCTGGAAGCCATCAGCTCCGCGAACATAGGCATCAAATACATAACCGAATTCACCATATTTGGTTTCATGGGTGTTACCATAAATGGCATGCGTACTCCAGTCATTATAGGCACCATATTGGGCACGCAGATAGATTCGCTCTTCCTCTGGTATCGGCGTAGACAGGAAGTTGATCGCTCCGCCCGTTGTGTGTGGGCCATATCTGATCTGGCTAGACCCCTTCATTACTTCCAGACCATTCATGCGTGCTATCGTTGGCGAATAATAGGCGGCTGGCGAAGCATATGGCGCAGGCGCAGCGAGAATACTGTCTTCCATTAGTGTTACTTTTGCACTCCGAGTGGTATCCACACCCCGTAGACTAATGTTAGGAAATAGGCCATAACCATCTTCCGGACGAACATAGACCCCGGGTACTTTCCTGAGCACCTGGTTAATATCATTGTAAGAAAACTCTCTCAACGATTCAAAATCAATGTATTGCGCAGAACCAGGCGTACTATAAATTTGAGAGGGAGCACCTAATATACTCATGGGTGCTAATTCCTTTGGACTAGCAGACTCTTCAGCATAGGCTATTCCTGTGTGTGCCGCAAGAAGTAGTATCAGCGGTGGGCTAGCGTATGAAACGCGCGTTAATTTATAAAATTGCATATTTATCCAAAAACCAAAATAAAGTTTAATGATAATCATTCTTATTTGTATTGTCAAGAGCGATTACGATCCTATTGTTTTCTGATGAGTCTAGTGGCGGATATAGCGTGCAGTTAAATAAATTCTATTTAAAGGGGGATGATTTCCGTGAAATGATACTTCATACGGTCATCTGTATGCTTGTAGAGCAAGTTAGTTTGAAGGAATGACTTGCGTAAAGCTCAAGGAAATAAAATAGCCACATGCGCCAATACTGCTATTGAAACGTGATCACCT
>CAYZUM010000260.1:0-4481 GCA_964481455.1 uncultured Methylomonas sp.
AATAATAAAATCAAAGTATTAAAGCGCCGCTGTTATGGCATTTTTAATATCGAAACCCTGTTCCAGCACATTTCGATAGACCTTTCCGGATATCATTCAAGTATTTGATTTAACTAATTTTATTTCATTACGTCAAAGGGAAAAGAACCATAAATATCAAGAAAATGCGACAGGTTGGTTGACATTTAACGGGGGCGAGGTCGAAAGATACGATGATGAGCATTGTCGAAACGTGAAAAAAACTGGGAATAAGTGCTTACAAATTTATCCAGGATCGAATAAAAGGAACCCATATATTTCCGACTCTTGCAGAAATGATAAAAGCAAAAGCGGCTGGTCAGCCAATTCCAATATGAGTTGCTAAATAAAATAGCTCTATCACTCGATGTTCCAGTTTTTGTAGTATGTTGATTTTATTATCTATTTTTGATTTCGATAAAATTAAGTTTACCTTTAAAATCAATGCACTAACTTTTATTGCAACAAAATCTAGGTGCCTTCAAGCCCAGATATAGCTGGAAACTGGAACATCGAGTATCAGGTAATGCACTTTTTCATGTGCATAAGTGATCGCTTCGTTTAACGGAGCCGCACTTGTTGCGCGTTGAAAAGCGGTAGAAACAAAATAATTATTCAATTTGCAAAGGATTTAAACAGGATACGAAGGTTACGTAATTTTTATCAAATTTAATATATGCCTGAAATTGAAGAGGCGCTATGCTTAGGTAACTCGCAACAAATAACCCACCCACCTTGCTTGTTTTTTTGCCCGTCTTCTGCGTTGTAGAAATAGTTACGTAGCCTGCTATGCGCCTATTTCTACGCCTTGAAGACGAACAAAAATCCTGCGCAATAGGGGTAGTTTATTTATTGCGAGTTACCTTAGGTGGGGCTTATTCACATAAGCGTGCCCGAACACTACGTCCCTTCACTTTGCCACGATTGAGGTAATTAAACGCTTTACGCAAGGTCGAACGTTCAATTGCAACATAGCTGGAAATATCAAAAATATCGATTTTGCCAATCTGTGAGCTCGCCAATCCCGCCTCTCCCGTTAAAGCTCCTAAAAGGTCACCTGGCCGAATTTTATTTTTTCGACCGTTGTCCAGTTGAATAGTCACCATAGGTGCTCGTAAACTAAAATTAGATTGACGCTTTAATGAATCCGCAAAGTCACTATGACTCGATTTGTGTTGATACTCTTCAATTGCATTAACGCGTTGTTGTTCCTGTTCGTTAAAAAGGCTCAGAGCAATGCCTTTTTCTCCCGCCCTTCCAGTACGACCAATCCGATGCACATAAATTTCAGGGTCGCGAGGTAATTCAAAATTAATGACTGCCTGTAGTGCCTTTATATCCAGTCCACGTGCAGCGACATCGGTTGCAACTAAAACAGAGCAGCTATGATTCGCAAAACGTACCAGGACTTGATCACGCTCACGTTGTTCTAGGTCACCATGAATCGCTAAAGCATCTATTTGATGATCATGTAAATAGCGAGCGACCTCATTACATTGAATTTTGGTATGGCAGAACACCAGTGCCGTTTCCAGTTGGTAGTGTTCGAATAATGCTAATAAGGCATCTTCTCGTCCTTGTTTTTTTAGCTGATAAAAAGATTGTTCTATGATATTGCTTGCATGTTCAGATTCAACAGTCACTGTCATAGGGTCGTTCAGAATAGAACGGCACATCTTTTTAATTGAATCGGGGTATGTCGCTGAAAATAGTAACGTTTGGCGTGCTTTTGGGGTTTGTTCGATGATTTCTGTGATGACGTCATTAAAACCCATATCCAGCATTCTATCGGCTTCATCTAATACTAATGTTTTTAAACCATCAAGCACTAATGTTCCACGATCTAAATGGTCTTGAATGCGTCCGGGTGTGCCAACAATAATATGAGCGCCGTGTTCAAGTGAACTCTTTTGCGGTGCAAATGGCTTGCCACCACAGAGCAATACGAGTTTAATATTAGGAATGTAACGTGCCAGCTTGCGTAGTTCTTTGCCTACTTGATCGGCTAGTTCGCGTGTTGGACATAATATAAGTGCCTGGGCACCAAAAAAACGCGGATTTATCTGGTTTAACAAGCCAATGCCAAAGGTTGCTGTTTTACCACTACCTGTTTTGGCTTTTGCGATAAGATCCTGACCTTGCAGCACATAAGGGAGTCCTTGTGCTTGGATCTCCGTCATGGTTTTATAGCCTAAGGAATTCAGGTTAGCGATTTGGTCGCCAGAAATGGGCAGAGAAGAGAAGCTATCGTTGGACATGTACGAATCCGTTATCTAAATTAAACAATTATACCAAAGCTAGAATAGCTCAGAAAAGGAGAGTTAAGCATAGGAAGATATATCGTGGTTGTTAATGTCTCGTAGTTTTGAGGCTGTCATTATTTATGCCTTATACCTGTATTGGTTGAAAGCTGTTTAAAGAAAAATATTTATACACATTATTATATGTAGTATTCTTAGTATTAAATCTATTGAGGTATGTAGTATTGTGAATGTTCAACGCTATGTCAAGCTGCTTGATTTTTCTATTATGGAATGGATGCGAAAAATTTGAGCAATCAGGGAATGAGGCTTTAGCCTCGCCCGACCCAATGCGGGACTAAAGTACCACTTCCGGTTTGATAGTTGTTAACTATATTTCATGTACACCCCTAAGTGATAAGGCGTAGGATGGGCAAAGCGGTAGCGTGGCCATCAGGCCAAACGATACTTTTTCGAAGCTGTAGACTGTAAAAGATTGACAAAAAGATTTTTATCTGTGTGGCGATGTTGTTTCGTATGTTCTTTTCGTGACTTTTCAATACAGTGTTCCTCGCAATTTAACGTAATTATCATTGTGAAAAGTATAAGCAACCATAAGTAATAAAGGATAAAAATTGATCAGGGTTTATTTATTAGTCAGTATCATAGCTGCGTTTTTCTGGTTTAAAGCTTTAATGCAAAAAGCGCCTCAAGAGCGACAGTCTTATATCAGGAAAAGCACTTTATATGGTTTTGTGCTGCTGTTTATAATATTAGCTGTCATGGGGCGGTTAAATTGGGTTTTAGCAGGTTTCAGCGTTGTAGTCGCGTCCTTAGCGCGCTTTTTACCCGTGGTTTTGCGTTACGCTCCTCAGTTGCAGCGATTATGGTTCAGCTTCCAAAAGCGAGGTGGTTCAAGTCATAATGATCAGAGTTTTGACGGTGCTTCGGCTGTTATGACTGACGACGAGGCTTATAAAATTTTAGGAGTTTCAGTGTCGGCGACGCGCAAGGAAGTGATTGATGCTCATCGCAAGTTAATGTTTAAAAACCACCCCGATCGTGGTGGTTCGAGTTATCTTGCAGCTCAAATTAATAGAGCAAAGGAAATATTGTTGCGGCATTAGTTTGTTTTCCCAGAGTGAGTGCATCATTCACTAAATTATTTAGAAAATAATACCTAGTGTCTGAACGAAATCAATATATTTCAATTGGTTACTAGGTAAATACAAAATGAAGAATTTATAAATCTATTTTTTTTCAGTGCATACGAAAACAGTATCTAATTGAAATATATGGTCTAATTAAATTTAAAGTTTATACAATTTACACTCACTTTCAAAATCTTCACATGCGATACGCCCTCAATCGACAACTTCAGATTGGTGAAATCCTCGTTAGTGACATCGAATTCGGCACCTACTCCCGAGATGATGCCCCTCAACTACTACGAGGTCTACAGCAGATCTACAATGCGACAGAAGTACGCGATGAAATTCTTGAGAAATTCGGTGACGTTATCATTGGGGGAATTGACCCTGAAACGGGTCGTGCTGGAATGCCATTGTGGTCAGTGTTGGTACTTGGAGTTCTACGATTAGGTCTAGGCTGTGATTATGATTGAGTGATGGAACTGGCAAATGAACACCGAACCTTACGCCAGATGCTGGGGCATGGAATATTCGATGAAGATAAGCGTTACGGATGACAAACAATCAAAGACAATGTATCCAAGCTCACGCCAGAGATTCTGGATCAAATCAATCCCGAAATAGTAAAACAAGGCCACCGACTACTTGGCAAAGAAGAGCAGGGTCTTAATGGGCGTTGTGATTCCTTTGTTGTAGAGACCCCTATACCAACATACCTGTCGCCTGTAAAATTTAATTTTAGGAGACAAAAATGGCCGTATTTACCCCAGCATTTAAAGTGCAATCTGTAGAAAAAGCATTATCCAAACGTCCAGAGCAAACGCTTAAACTCGATGTTCCAGTTTTTGTAGTGCGTTGATTTTATTATCTATTTTTAATTTCGATTAAATTATGTTTTCCTTTAAGATCAATACTTTAACTTTTATTTCAACAAAATACGAGGTCCTTCAAGCCCAGTTATAGCTGAAAACTGGAACATCGAGTTAAAGAAATTGCTGCGTGTTAGGTGTTGGCTATTCACTCGATGTTCCAGTTTTAATGGTTAGGCAGATAGCAAAAAAACAAGTAAGCT
>CAYZUM010000261.1:0-4436 GCA_964481455.1 uncultured Methylomonas sp.
GAATGAAGGTGACAGGAGTCCCTGAATTTCACGAAGTAGCATGGCGCGCCTGTTGTTTTGTTGCTTACGTCAGGGTTGCTGCAATAGTTTATTTTTTCTGCTCATACCGCTCTGACATTATTTTTTTTGATGTGAGTTTTCAAGAGCTTATTGACTTATAAAATTGTTCAGCTGATTTGCAAATGCTTGCCTATCGCTTTGGTTTAGTGCGGCTGGACCACCTGTTTCTATGCCACTGGATCGAAGAGTCTCCATAAAATCACGCATATTGAGGCATTCTCTTATGTTGTTAGCAGTATACAGTTCACCCCGGTGATTAAGTGCATAACCCCCTTTGTCAATTGCTTCAGCTGCTAAAGGGATATCGCCCGTAATAACCAGATCTTTGCTCTCAAGTCGTTGTACAATTTCATTATCAGCAACATCAAAGCCACGCGCTACTTGAATAAATTTAATATAGCGTGAGGGTGGCAAACGTATATATTGATTAGCAACAAATGTTACTTGTATTTCAGTGCGCTCTGCGGCTCTGCACAAAATATCTTTAAGCACTACAGGGCATGCATCAGCATCAACCCAGATTTTCATAGGATAGTGTCCTTTTAGTAATGGGAATCAAATAAGTTGTGCATTCTGACTTGTTTTTTTGCTCGCCTTCTGCGCTGCAGAAACAGTTACGTAGCTAGCTATGCGCCTGTTACCGCACCTTGAAGGCAAACAAAAATACTGCGCCATAATTGCAGAACTTATTCAATTCCCATTCCTAAGCAAAAAAAAGGCGAAACCTTTACAAGATTCCGCCCTTTCTCTTCCCCTTTATAAGAGGAAAGTCAAACTGACAATAACAAGTTTGATTGAGTGCTATTGGTTATAACCCAACAATATTCTCTGCCTGAGGGCCTTTATCGCCTTGAGTAACAGTAAACTCAACTTTTTGACCTTCAGCAAGTGTTTTGAAACCTGCGCCTGTGATAGCACTAAAGTGAGCAAATACGTCAGGGCCAGATTCTTGTTCGATAAAACCAAAACCTTTAGCTTCGTTGAACCATTTAACTGTACCAGTTGTAGTAGACATAATAATATCCTATTAATTTTTGAGTAATTAAAACCTTTATAATAAGGCTGTTTGGCTGGAAGTGTTGCTATTACTTATAAAAACAGGACGAGCTACTGGAAGATAAACCTTCGCAAGGGTGTTACATAAATATAAGACGTACATTCAAGCTAGTTAGATTATATACTGCTTTTTCGTGTAGTCAACAAATTTCCCTTATTATAGCGAAGGCTTATGATGCACTAACTGAATAGTTAGGGTGATTTTATATTGGTATTGTGCTTCTTTAGATTCATGTGGTGTATAAAAATTTCCTAGAGTCAGATAATTAATTGACCAGCACAGTTTTTCCAATACTAGAGCCTGCTTCTAACTGCTTGTGTATTACCGTAATGTTTTCAGCGGATAGCGGACTGTTAGTTGAGTTTAGAGTGGATTTTATTTTTCCTGAATCAACCAGCTTTGCAATTGAATTCAGTAAGCTATGTTGTTTGATTAGGTCAGCTGTTTTATACATCGACCGAGTGAACATAAACTCCCAGACAAAGCCTGCACTTTTGGACTTTAAAGTATCCAGGTTATGGTTTTGAGTTGTTTCCACAATACTACATATCATGCCTTGCGGTGCAATAAGTTCAGTCATTGCGTCGAAATGTAAGTCGGTGTTATTCAGGCAAAGAATGTAATCGGGCTCAGTAAGCTTAAGTTGCTGGTATTGTGCGCGCATATCCTGATGGTGATTGATTACCCTATCGGCTCCCATGGAGTGGCACCATTGCTGGCTTTCTGGCCTGGAAGCAGTGGCGATTACATTCAGATTAGCAACTTGTTTTGCGAGTTGTATGGCGATAGAGCCGACTCCACCTGCGCCGTTAATAATCAGCATCTGCTTGCCAGCGTCAATGTCAGGATTTATCTTAAGGCGCTCAAATATTGCTTCCCATGCAGTAATACTGGTCAAAGGCAATGCTGCCGCTGCTGCGAAATCAAGAGAGGCAGGCATATGCCCAACGATACGTTCATCTACCAGTTGGTGAGAAGCATTGCTACCGCTACGAGTGATATCACCGGCATAAAAAACTCGGTCTCCTGTCTTGAATAAACTCACATTTTCACCTACTGATTCTACAATACCTGCTGCATCCCAGCCCAGTATACGGGGTGCCTCTTGTGGATCAATAATTTTCTGACGGACTTTATAATCAACAGGGTTGACTGAAATAGCTTCAATTTTTATTAGTAAATCATGCCCTTCTGGTTGCGGGGTTGCTAGGTCTAACTCAACAAACTGCCCGGTATTACCATTGTTATTAAGTTGATATGCTATTGCTTTCATGCATTGATTCCTGATAAATTTAAGTTATTAGAGGCCTGGATTAGGCGTACAAGGGTTCTGGGTAACTTTTCTGTACTACTCAATAATTATCGTATCTGTGCCCCCGTGAAGTAAAGTAAAAATTTTCTTAGTGTTTTTAACAGAGGGCATTCTAAGGATTGAGGATTAAATAAAACCCGAAACCTGTAGGATATACTGAAGATCGAAGAGCATCACACGCAATGGTGTGCTTTGTTCCTCAGTGCACCCAACAGAATAGAAAGTTTCGGGTATTATTAAATCCTCGCTCCTTAGGGGGTAGGATGCAGCTTAAAAGGCTGTGAAAGTATTGTTTTTTCAGAGTACAAAAACATCTTTTTGTACTCCTCACTTCAATGAATACAAAAAAATGAACAAGCGTATTTTTTGAATACTTTCTCAGTTTCTATAGTCCGCATGACGACATAGTTTTCTGGCACATGCGGACTAAAGTCAGCTCTACATCGCTTGCGGTGTTTTTTTCATTATTCTAAAATGATTTACAAGAATGTTTTCCAGCTAAATATCATTTCAGATAGCACGAAAAGTGTATGATGGAAACGAGCCTATTAAGATAAAGATTTAACACCCTAGTCCGCCCACTACCAGTGCACTTTGGAATATAAATCAATGTTATTAGATAGCATTGAGCGGATAAATAAATATAATCAATTTACTTTAAGTCTATAGAAATGCGAGCCTTGTTATCGTTAGTGGTATTAATCATTCTGCTTGGAGCTGCTTGGGACTCCCCTTTGCTATTACCCTTGAAATGGTTAGTCGTTTTTTTTTCATGAATCATCTCATGCATTTGCGACTGAACTGACGGGCGGAACGGTGCAATCATTGCAAATTGTGCCGGAGTTAGGCGGGAAGGTAATTTCGCGTGGGGGAAACCGGTTTATCATATTATCTGCAGGTTACTTGGGATCTTTGATGTGTGGACTGTTGTTGTTTTTGTGCACCGTGTATACAAAGAAAGATCAATGGCTAACTGCTGGTTTAGGCGGGCTAATGATAATGATTACCCTATGGTTTGCAGATTCACTTTTTAGTCAGGTTTTTGGTGCTCTAACCGGTTTGTCCTTATGCCTGGCAGCTTATTATCTGTCACCCAGGGTAAATGACTTGATTTGTCGTTTAATTGCATTGACCAATTTGCTTTATGTGCCTATGGATATTTATGATGATACTTTGGCGCGTCGTCATTTACCTTCAGACGCAGCAATGTTAGCCAGAGAATTTGGTGGTAGTACAGTTATCTGGGGGGCTTTATGGTTGGCTATCAGCATTTTTCTGATTGTCTTATGTCTATGGCTCGCTGTGCGACTGGAAACGAATCATAAATAATGTGCCAGAATCGTTTAAAGTATCGTAGCGAGATAGAATGATAGGTATTTGTCGATGCGAATTCATTCGCATGATACGCAGTGCCTAAACTTGGGCTTTACACTGAAAGCGGGACAGACCTTTTGCAATATAAGTAGGTTAGGCAGTTCACCATCAAGGTTTAACCTCGGTGGGCAGACAAGATGCCCACCTTACAAATAATAGGCTGCCCTGACTTAAGCGGGAAAACCTAAAGCTGCAAACCTAGCTTTAAAAGTGGCTCATTTATTTCATGCTCGTACTAAGGTAGCTCGCAATAAATACCCCCCATCTTGCTTGTCTTTTTGTCCATCTTCTTTTTGATAGAAATAGTTACTTAGCCTGCTATGCGCCTATTTCTACAAATGGAAGACAAACAAAAATCCTGCGCAATATGGGTCGTTTATTTATTGCGCCTTACCTTACTCTCTTTGAGGTGCCCAATACCATCGCCAAAAATAAAACTCACGATGAAGAACATGAATAAAAATAAATAGTTACCCGTTGTGACTGGTCGCGCTAAAACGGACTAGCCTGAATTCTCAAGATATCAGCGCAGAATAAGGTCTGTCGACATGATACAAAGAGACCTCAACAGCTTGAGTACATACGCTGAAAATCAGGGAAACGGAGCTTAGCGAAGTGATGATTTTTAGTCCC
>CAYZUM010000262.1:0-4427 GCA_964481455.1 uncultured Methylomonas sp.
AAAACTCTGTATGGCGTAAAGTTAACAGCATTTTTAATCAAAATTAGCAAATACCAAGCATTGTAATAATTTAAATTCAATGACTTATGATTTTTTATTTTGGCGAAGGTATTGGATAATGTTTGCTAGAACGTAATTCGAAGGGGGGTGGGAGCACTAAGTCTTTATCGCTGAGCTAGGTAAAGCGATTTAACTTAAAGGTGTTTGTGTTTTTTCTGGTGTTGAAGGGGGATGACGGGCTTGAGCTATAGTGCAGTTGTGAGTTAAAACTGAGGAGGAATGGTAGACCTTAGTGAGGGTTGGGCAAGAAAGGTGGTCTGTGTGTATAACAAGCAAAGCAAAATTAGATAGCAAAAACTTGTTTTTTTTAAAATGATAACTATAATATGAACTTAAGTGGTAAAGCTAAAGTGTTTTACGACTAAGGAAAAGCGACATGTCAATATAGAAATTAAACTGGAGGTGGTATTAAGTGATCAGGGAACCCTTAAGGTGGGGGCTGCTATCTCTTATTGTATTTATATTATGTGGGTGCGCAGAGTTTATTGCAAGCAAGCCCGAAGAGATAGTGCGTCAACGAGTCAATGAGCGATGGAAAGCTTTAATAGACGGGCGTTTAGAAACGGCCTACAGCTTTGAATCGCCAGAGTACAGAGACTTATATTCTTTTGCTGACTACCGAGATACAATTCATGGGGTTGGGTCCTGGAAAAAGGTCGATGTTGAGTATGTTGACTGTGTAGAAGAGAAATGTATTGCAAGTATAGTTGTTTATGCTACAATAAAACTTGGTATGGGCTTTGGGGCTGTTGAAAGTGATGCTCGGGCCAAGGAGAACTGGATACACCATTCCACATCGGGGCAGTGGTACCATATCTCAGACCATTAAATTTTATAAAATTTATTTTTATTTTTGGAGAAGTAGATGTTTAAAAAAACGAAAATTGCTGCCGTTTCTGCAGCGATATTAGGGCTGTCAAGCATGGCAGTTCAAGCGGATCAGGGTGTTTCGATAAATACTGCGGGTTCGCACGGTGAAGTGCTGATATTTCCATATTACAATGTTAATAATGATTTTATCACTGCATTCAATATCACCAATACAACATCAGATTATAAAGCAATAAAGATTCGCTTTCGTGAGTCTGAAAATTCAAATGATGTATTAGATTTTAATATATATTTATCGCCATTTGACGTTTTTACCATGGATTTGAACAAAGGTTCTGATGACGGTGTTAATTTAACAACGACTGATAAATCTTGTACTGATCCTGCGATTCCTGCTGGAGGTGTGTTGTTTAGACATTCAGCATATGCCACAACTGATGTATCTGATGTCCGCGAAGGGTATCTGGAAGTTATTGAAATGGGTGTTGTCAATGAAGATGCCTATGTACTGATTGATACAAATATTCCTGATGGTCCTGGCAATAGACAGACTATTGCTGCTGGCGGTATCCTTCATGTGAATGGTTTGCCAAAAGATTGCTCAGTGATCAATAGAGCGTGGTTACAAAGCGTATTTGTTGCAGGTGGGGCGCGCTCAAATACACGTAGTATTGACATCGTTAACTCAAGAGCAGTTGGTTTTCCTAATTACGCAAGTGATACAGGATGGTATGGGCAAGATCAGCCGTGGTCAAACCCAGTAGTTATTACTGATTATCTGAGTACTGCTTACAACTTGAGAGCCTTATATCCTCCACAAGGTGGATTGGTAGGTTCCTCTATATTAGTTGATAGAGTGAGTATAGCTGGTTTTGTCGCTGAACCTATTTCAGTGACTAACTATTCTACTAGAGCGCAACATTACTTATCATCTGATGAGAATTTCTACCTATTACCTTCCCTTGCGTCGGGCAGTGTTCATATTGCTCAGGATAGCAATAATGAGTATAGTGTTGTAGCGAGAGACTGGGGAATGGATGATACTAATCAGTTACCTCGTATATCAGTTCCTTCCGGAATTAACCCTATGCCAATATCTGATGCTATATTAGTAACTTCATTAGCGAATCAGTATTTCTTGGGAGCGGGTACGAGAACTGACTGGGTTATCTCTGCACCTATGAGAAAGCATGCGATCTACAATAATTATCAGTACGTACCTACATCAGCTAATTTTGATAAGGATGTAGATATTCCTATAGCGGCTAGTGCGACAGCTGCGAATGGTTACTGGAAAAATATTGCTTCAAGTGCTAACGATGTCAATGCAAGTTTTATTTACTGGGATAGAGAAGAGAACCAGACAACACCACAGCCTGGTGACTTCTCACCACCAGAACTAACACCTGAAACAAAAGTTATCTTTAAAAGAGAAGTTAATGTTCTGGCTTTAGGGACTGGATCAGGTATCGGATCTGTATTAGGCTCAGATAATTCAGTAGATCTGACTTTGGATGCTGGCTTTGTTAACGGTTGGGGACGTTTTAGCTTCAACGGTAATCCTAATTATGATTTAGCAGGAGCACGCTATGCAGAGTGGGTTCATACTGATAATCATTCTGATGCCTTGGGTGTGCCATTATTTGGTTTTATGGCTGCTACAAGTGAGTTAGGTAGTGCGAATGTGGGTGAATCATTCCCTCATTTCTACCAGACTAATTAATAAATTGAAATAATTTATTTTTAGAATAAAAGAGGTGATGCGTAATGCATCACCTTTTTTTTGCATAAAGGAAATAGCAAGTGAACAAACATATTTTTATTATTGCAGTATTAATTAGTTTTTCTTCTTTAGCAAAAGCTGAGCTAGTAAGTGATAAAAATGATCAACAAGTCAATGATACTCATTTAGAAATTTTATTAGAAAGAGCACCGGTAAATGCGCAGCGAAAACTATTAGGGAATAAGAAGGCTTTAAAGAAGCAACTTGAGCAGATCTATTTAAGGCGCGTATTAGCTGATATGGCAGTGCAAGAAGGGTTGGATAAGGAAGGCTTAAATGCAGCTCGGTTACAGAACATACGGAATAACGCCCTTTACCTGTTAAAATTAGACGCTTTAAGGAAATCGAATAGTAAGGATTACACGAAATACGCACAACAGTTATATCAGGTGAATAAAACAGATTACAAAATTTCTGATAGAATTAATGCTGCACATATTTTAATTTCGACAAAAGAGTTATCAGATGCAGAAGCATTGCAAAAAGCAATACAAATCAGGCAACAATTACTGCTCGGAGCAGATTTTTCTGAACTAGCCATAAAGGAATCTGATGATAATTCCGTTCAAAGTAATAAGGGTGAATTAGGTACCTTTACGGTGGATAAAATGGTCAAGCCATTTTCTGATGCAGCATTGGCAATGCAGGCCGGAGAAATATCAGAGCCTATTAAGACTCGGTATGGTTATCATATTATTAAATTGAATAATAAAATAGCAGCAGGCTACAAGTCCTTTGATGAAGTTAAAGTCAGTATTATTAACAAATTGGAGGCAAAAGACTGGGAAATAACGAGAACAAAATTTTTTAATCAAGTTATCAACGGCAATAAAATGCAAATGGATGATCTTGCTATAGATGAATTTATTATAAAAAAACTAGATGAAATCAAAAAGACAGCTTTAAAATAGCATAAGGAGTTGTTATTTTGCGCAAGCTTGTTTTGGGTATCCTAGGCCATGTAAGCAGTGGAAATCAAAAAATACGCTTTTGCTTTTCCTGTTTTAATTTTGTTAGGTCTAAACCTAAGTTTTGAATTAAATTCCCGTAACTACTCCAATTAGCGACAGCGCAATCGGAGGCACCGAAAATGTACGATTACGCTACCACTAATCGTACCTACGGGCTGTTAGAAATATAATCACACAAACAGCGGTTGTTTCCTCAAGTTGCTCGTGCATACCAAGGTGTCATTTTAGTAGTATCAAGGTTATTCAGTCGTTAATTGAAAAACCAAGGCAAAACAGGGTTAAAAGTATTTGTTCATATGGTTGACAATGTTTATGAAACAGGAAAAAAGCTTGTTGTCAGGTTTAAAGAAAATATGCGGATTGTATTTGATAAGGAATTAACTCGATTAAATTACTGGGTTATTCTGCTTAATTATCAAAGGCACAAGTCATTTTCCCCTCATTCATGCTAAGCACCTTGCCTGATTTGCGCTATAACCGTGGCAAACAGCATGCATTATTAAAAAACGACAGACTAAATGTCACGGTAATGCAAAATGCAAGACTGGACACTTTGTTTCAGGGGGCGGGGGGCGATGACACGGCTTTCTCATAAAAACTTGGCATATTTTTTAATTTACATAACATAATGATATATAAGGTTATTTATTTTTCAATCATCATTTTGGCTACCAACTTAAGGCGGGACACCAGTAAAATAAGCTTCTGGAGAGACTCTACGCTATACTCTCGATGTTCCAGTTTTTGTAGTATGTTGATTTTATTATCTATTTTTGATTTCG
>CAYZUM010000263.1:0-4418 GCA_964481455.1 uncultured Methylomonas sp.
ATATTTTATATGATTCTCCAAAAGAGTTTATAAATAAACTGATTGCTTTTAAAAAAAACATAGAGTATTTATTTCAGAGAAAAATGATGCTAATAAATTTAAACATAAAAAAATACGCTCTGCAATTAGGTCGTTAGAAACACATAAACATTTATTATTTAAATACAAATACTATCCAGGGTTAAATATTCCTCATACAACCAACCATATAGAAGGCACATTTTCTCATTTAAAAGAGAAAATTAATATACACCGTGGAATAAATATTAAGAGAAAGAAAAGAGCTATTATTTTCCTGCTAATGGAGAAAAAATAGCAGTACATTTCTTTCTTTATGCCAAGATACCCTACATTCTATAAACTTTTCAGTCATTTTTATGTTTAGAAGATACGCGCGCTGATAATATTAATTTGATCAGCAGCCGATTTCGACAGCAGTCAAATAACACCCCGGATCTTCAGCCCAGGCATCTCCATAAACCTGTTGTGCTCTAACCCGCGTATTGCCATTACAGATAGTTTGATATGTACATTCGCCACAGCGGCCTTTTAAGGGGCGTGGTGATTGTTTTAAACCCGCCATCAAAGGGTCTGAAATATCTTGCCATATTTCGGAAAAAGGCCGTTGCAGTACATTACCTAAATCATAATGCCACCAGAATGTATCTGGGTGCACATTGCCTAAATTATCAATATTAGCCACATTAACGCCTGATGCATTGCCGCCCCATTGTTCTAGCTTCGCCTTCATATGTTCAGCTTGTAGTGAGAAATTCTGTTTAACCCAGTCTAAGAAGTAAACTGCATCTGCATCATTATTACCGGTGACAATTTCACGGTGCATGCCTTGCTGTTCCCATTGTAAGGATTTCTTAAAGAGTAAATCCATTGCTTCACGGGTCATACTAAAAATGGCATCCTGTTTGCGATTCTTATTACCACGGCCACCGTAATTAAGGTGTGATAAATAAAACTTATCAATATCTTCATCTTCCATTAATTGCAGCATAGCAGGGAAGTCATGCACATTATCTTGTGTTAAGGTAAAGCGAATACCGGCTTTAATGCCTTGACCCCTGCATAAATGAATACCACGTATGGATGCATCAAATGAACCGGTTTTTTGACGAAACTCATCATGCGTCGCACCAATACCATCTAAACTGACGCCGACATATTGGTAGTTAATTGCTGCTATTTGTTGAATATTATCCTCGGTAATTAATGTGCCGTTGCTAGAGAGGGCGACATAAAAACCCATATCTTTGGCGCGTTGTGAGATATTGAAAATATCAGGGTGCAATAAAGGCTCGCCACCTGAAAGTATTAAGACAGGCACTTTGAATGCTTTTAAATCGTCCATAACTCTAAAAATACTGTCAGTGCTGAGTTCATTAGGGAAATCAATATCTGCCGAAGTCGTATAGCAGTGTTTGCAGGTGAGGTTACAACGACGAATCAGGTTCCAGATAACCACCGGGGCAGCAGGTTTGCGAGTGGGTTTGAGAGGGGTAGGATGAAGCAGTTCACGCATAAATTGACTAAGACGAAACATTTTTTGCTGTAATCCTTAAACCGGTTTTTTTGAGTATTCGTGTACTATACAGTACTTCATGTGCACGACAGTGTGAACCTAATAAACTAGCGATTTGATCTACTTGCATTTGCGCGCCTGACTCTGTTTTACTATGAATCATCGCGAATAAATTATAGCGCCATTCAGGTAAGTGACGAGGGCGATGATAACAGTGGCTGACAAATTCCAGCTCGCCTAATTGCTTACCTAATTCATCTATATATTGATCATCTATGTCCCAAACGGTCATGCCATTGTGTTGGTAGCCTAGTTTATAGTGATTCGGAATAGCACCAATTCGGCGAATGATACCTTGTTCTTGCATTAACTTTAAACGGTGGATTATTTCTTCGGCACTAATACCTATTTGCTGCGCGAGAATTTGATAAGGTTCAGGGCTTAAGGGTAGGCCTTCTTGAGTAGCAGTAATGATTTTGCGGTCAATTTTATCCATTAGGCTTGTAGTTTCAATCCGACGAAATATTCTCGTATTTTTGGCATGTTATAGACCTTAAGCCCTGTTTGCGTTTCGATTTTAGTAATGACCTGATGGATTTGTTCCGGCGTTTCTGTTGCTAAAACAAACCACATATTGAGTGTGTGCTCACGAGCATAATTATGCGCGACTTCGGGAAAGGCATTGATGGTTGCGGTGATGGCATCAAAGTTCTTTTCAGGGACTTTAATAGCAGCCAGGCTTAAAGCGCCACCCATTTGTTCTGCATGATACATCGGGCCAAAACGCGATAATATGCCTGTCTCTAATAGCTTTTTTAGGCGATGAATAAGCGCTTGTTCGCTGATATTTAAGCCTTGTGCCACTTTTTTATAGGGGGATGCGCAAATAGGGAAACCATCCTGTAGCGTGTTGATAATGTCGCAGTCGATATTGTCCATTGGTTTTCTTGAAGAGAAATGAAGTGTGTATTTTAGCAGAACAAGAAACAGCACTGTTGAGTAAGCTTATTAAGGACTCAAGCAAAATTGATTTAACCTTTTTGAAAAAGTATAAAATCTCTAATTTTCAGTGTAATTTTTGGAAATTTGAATATATTTTTACAAAAAAATAGAAAATATTAACTAAAGTCATGAATTTCTACCCTCATAATTTTAGTTAAAATAATAATGCCTAAGTACTTATGACATGCCAGGAAATGAAGCTGGGTGATTATAGGCGTTGAATATGGAGGGTTGCCTCTATGAGGGGGATAGTATTATATATTCAATTAATAGGAGTGGCTGAAGACTGCTCCTACAATAAATGGCATGTCCCGTCTTAAGAAGGTAGCTAAGTGGAGTATAAAAACAAGTTTTTATAGCTCATTATATTTGGGCAAAAACTTGTTTTTGCACTCCTCATTAAAAATACGCTGATAAGCTAACGGTTGTGCTATATCAAGATGGGCACGAAAAAGATCTGTTCCCATTCTACTTTGCTCAAATTATTTCGTGTACATTTCTTATATATTATTAGCTGAATTTATATTTTCCTTAGTTTTAGTTCTTTAGGCGAATATACAGCTCCACGCTGCTTAAAGCATCGTTGGCTGAACAATATATCATGAGCATAACTCTCCACACCGCAGCAATCAATCAACTGTTCTATTTGCTGCAAAACTTTCTCACGTGATTTACCGTGTATCATGCAAAAAAGATTATAGGGCCATTGCTTACCTTGTCTTGGGCGTAAATAACAGAGATTTATAAATTCCAGCTGGCTAATTTGCTGACCTTTTTCTGAGACAAACTCGTTAGGTATATCAAAAACCACCATTGCATTGGATTGATAACCTAATCGCTTATGTTTAACGATGACACCTAAACGTTTAATTAAGCCTTGCTGTTTTAGTCTGTTTAAACGCTCAATGACTTCCGCTTCATCTAATGCCAGTTGCTCGGCAATGTAGGCGTATGGGCGCGATATAATAGGAAGTCCTTCTTGTATAGAGACAATTAACTGCAAGTCAGTGGGATCTATCATGAGTGACTAAACTTTTTTTGCGGAAACTCTTCTAAATCAAGTTGAAAGCCCAGATTAATAAAATAGTCTTCTAAAAGAGGTAGCTGCATAGCCTTAAAACCTGTTTGTGTTTCTATGTTAGTCACAGTGGCTCGTAAGTGCTGTTTATCAGAGGCGATCAATACAAACCAGAGGTTAAAACGGTGTTCACGTTCGTAATTATGATTTACTTCAGTAAAGCAACTGACTATATTGGCTGTTTTTGTGAGATCAGCGGCCGGAATTGCCATAGCGACCAGAGTACTGACTCCAATGTGGTTAGCTTGAATAATAGGACCAATGCGGCTGATAAATTTTTGATCCGCCAGTTCTTGATAGGCTTTGAGTACTTCATTTTCTGTTACGCCAAGTGCTTCTGCAATAGACTGATATGGCTTGGATGATAATGGAAATTCTTGCTGGTAATTATTGAGTAATTGTTTATGTAAGGAGCTCAGCATGGTTGCTTGTTATTATTGTTTTTTTATTTCAATTCATGCATGGATTGGGTGAATTGGTATCACTCATGCTATTGCAATGTGATTTGCGAAGCTATTGTAACAGTCTTTTTATCAATGATTGAAATGCAATTAGGGCTACCGTTTTATCAGGGGGAAACTTTAGGGGAGTAGGCTATAGCCTACCCGTATATCCACATGCTGAACTTGTAGGCTAAAGCCTACCTCTACGATGAACATCCTGTTTTAGCTTAGGAACTAAAGCTTGTTTATTAAAGGATATAGAAAGTATGGTTATTATCGCTTGGATTAACATGCAAATATTGCTATGGAATGGGAATTGAATAAGTTGTGCAATTATGGCGCAGTATTTTTGCTTGCCTTC
>CAYZUM010000264.1:0-4407 GCA_964481455.1 uncultured Methylomonas sp.
TTTTGTGCCAGTACATCATACAACTTACCACGTTCTTCGATAATCGCATCTTTTTTTTCAATCATTCGTTGTCGTTTTTTCAGCTCTACATCTTTTTGTGCCAACACATCATACAACTGACTACGCTCTTCAATAATCGCATCTTTTTCCTCAATCATCCGTTGGCGCTTTTTTAACTCTCTATCTTTTTGTACCAATACATCAAAGAGTTTATCGCGTTCTGCAATGATTTTATCTTTTATTTCAAGTTGAACAGCATAAGACTTATGAGGGATATTATTAAAACCTTGAAACCAGTTTATTCTATTAATATCCCCTTTAAAACCTTGCTTGACATCAATCGGCCAAAACTCTTTTGTGCTTTCAATATCCCCTTTATCCATCCTGAGCTTTGGGAGTAGATTTTTTGATTGTTGTACGAAGGCACAAATATTATGGCCATGACAAACGAAACGTCCCTTTTTAATGTCAAACCCTGATAATAATAAATTATACATGAGCTGGCCAGTATTCCAGCCATTTGTAATATGCCCCCCCACCACTTCTTCCTTATAAGGTGGCACCATCACAAATAACCACCCATTTTCATTTAACAGATTAAATGCTTTCTCTAAAAAATAGCCAGGGTTTTGCGTATGCTCTAAAACATGCGACATAAGTATCGCATCAAACTTCTCATCGGTGTCGAAATCTTCAAACGTCTTTTCTACTATATGAATATTCGGATGATTTAAAACTATATTGCTTAGTTGATAGCTTGATATAGCTAGCCCTAAAGCAGTCACATTTTTTCCTTTTTCTGCAAAGAATAATGAAGCCCCCCCCATGCCTAAACCAATATCCAGAATATTTTTAAAGATAATATAATCAGTACACTTGATTAAATCAAAATTTCCATTAACAGGAAACATGACTTGCATTTCTTCTAAAATACTATCATTCATATCTAAGACCCATTTTATCAGGGAAAAAGTACAAAATACCTCCCGTTGTTTTTTGGTTTTTGGGTTTGTTTACTTTAATGGCACATAGGTTAAAGCATCTATCATAGAAAATATCACTATCTGGGCTGGGTTTAATACCCATACTAAAGGAATAGCTACTTTCTACCAGCGGTAAGCTTAATTCTATTTCATAGGTATACTTATCAGATTTAAAAAGACTTGGTAGATAAAGCCCATATACATCAGAATTGATAGAAAATATATCATTGCCTTTATTATCTCTGCATAGTACGCCTATCGAGGCTCCTTTAGGAATGTCTTTATTAACTTTTAAAGATATTCTTATGGTTATTTTTTCAAAAGACTCTACAGCACTGACTAAGTCTTGCTTACTATTATAAATATCAAATGATACGACGGTTATATCCTGGCTTCCTGATCGGTTCAATATTTTACTATCCAGATGATAATCGTACCTAAAATATTTACGTTTATCATCAATTATATTAACAACTGTGATATTTTTATTTAAATTTTGATGATAAATATCACTTTCAATTTTCTGAGTACTTTCATTTTGATACATATTGCAGACACTCTCTGCATCCCCAAAAGCGAGTTGCTTGCCATTTTTGATGTATAAAGCTTTATTACAAAGAGATTTGATATCACCCAGGCTATGAGAGACAAAAAATAAAGTTAAGCCCTCATCAAGCATTGCTCTGAGTTTATTGATACATTTTTGTTTAAAAAACATATCTCCCACAGATAACACTTCATCAACAATTAAAATTTCAGGATCTGTATTGATCGCGACAGAAAAAGCAAGTCTGGATTTCATACCGCTACTATAGGTCTTAATGGGTTGATATAAAAATTCCCCTATCTCTGCAAAAGAGATAATATCATCCAGTTTTTGTTGCATCTCTTCTTGAGTAAAACCGAGAATCATCCCATAAAAATAAACATTTTCTATCCCAGTATAATCAGGATTAAACCCTGCGCCTAATTCTATCAGTGCTGAGACTTTACCTGTTAATTTAACCTGTCCTTTTGTGGGTTGTATGATACCTGCAATAATTTTTAATAAGGTTGATTTACCACTTCCATTTTTGCCTATAACACCTAGAGTATCCCCCTTTTGTAATTCAAAATTTATATCATCCAGTGCAAAAAAATCTTTATGCAATTTTTTTTTAGTTAGACTAAATATTTCTTTTACTCTATCTTTTGGTGAGCTATATAACCTATATATTTTCTGTACGTTAGATACTTTAATCGCAGGAGACATTTATACAACCTCTGCAAAATGGGGCCTTAGCTTTCTAAAAACAAAAGCACCAATTAAAATAACTGTTATCGTAAATATCCAGAAATATGCAGTCTGCTTAATATTTTCTGTAAACGAGATACTGTACAGCAAACTATTTCTATATCCAGTGACTATATACTCCATAGGATTTAGCTGAATAAGCCAGTGATACTTTGGTGGTATTTTATCAACATCCCATAGTATTGGGGTTAGCCAGAAACCAAACTGGGTAGTGACACTAATAAATTTTGCAACATCGGGTAAAAAAACATTTAAAGAAGATGTGATGAGTGTTACACCAAAGAGCAATGACATCATTGCAAAAGAGTAATAAATGAGCTGCAAAAAGTAGATATCAACACTTTTTCCATTAAAAATAACGACTGCAATAGCGATTAATATAAACACAATATGAGGAAATATTGAGCTAAGAAGCTTCACTATGGGCAATATGCTTAATCTAAAATTTATCTTTTTTACTAAGAAAGAGTACTGTTTGATAATATTTGCAGAACTATTTAGATTGTCAGAAAAATACATCCAGGGGATAATACCAGCAATTAAATAGGAAACAAAAGCGACGTCTCCACGTTGTGATGCCCGTAGCCCATATGTAAACACAACATACAGCACACTAATATACATCAAAGGCTGAAAGTAGACCCAAAATACACCCAGATACGTACCACTATAACTTTGCTTAAAATCTCTTTTTGTTAAGTTGATAATAAGAGACTTATTATCGATTGTTTCTTTAAAAAAACCTTTTATTTCACTCAATATTTTCATTTTATAATAATTTTTCCTCAATTTTGCAATCGATTTTCCGGCCACCAACTTAAGGCGGGACAGACCTCTTGCATAACAAGTAGGGTGGGCAGTTTTTTTGCCCACCATCAAGGTTGAGCCTCGGTGGGCAGAAAAGATTGCCCACCCTACAAGTTATAGGCTGTCCCGCCTTAAGTTGGTAGCCAAATTTTTAAAGCTAGATTTCATAATACTTTTATATACCAAATAAGGCTCTAATCTTTTTTTCAAAAAAGGCATCAGACTAGATTCAGGTGCAACCTGAAAAACAAATCTGTCAAATTTATGATCACTCACTTGCTGGTTTATTGCCTTAATTAATAATGCAATTGCATGCCCGTTTTTTCGATAAGCAGGGTCAATAAAAAAATTACTGTATTGAATCGTCGTTGCAGAGATTTGATGGGTAATTAACCACCCGACAATTTTTTGATCTTTACGTACCCCGTAGCTATACGCCAGGGAAACCCTTCCTTCATCTACAAACGGGTCATGTAACGGTGGGTAAAACCTGTCCTCTGTTAATTTTTGGCGATCTAATAAGCTTAGGTCTTGCCAATCAAACAGTTCAAGCCCAGTCATTCTGGGTATTCTATTGAGCCATGGTGCCAATGCGATACGTTCTCTGACAGTTGCACACATCCATAAATTATCCTTAGGTGCCTGCCACTTATTTTTTTTAAAGATTGATGCCAGCCAGGTTGAGCTTGGCCAGTCAGCATCATAATCTATAAAAAGGGTGTTAAAAGCATTATTTTTCACGATGATCTTTTCTAGATTTAATAATAATTTTTCACCTATGCCTTGATTACGGTACTGTTTGTGCACAAACCATGTGAGTATTTTAAGTGAATTCCCTTTATTTTCAGCCAGTAATACGCCACACGCATGTCCATTAATGGACGCAACAATACCCAGCAAAGGCTCTACAATGGTTTTAGCCTGCGCATAACGTTTTATATCGGGGAAAGTTAATTCAGAAAAATGCTCAAAAGCATAGGCCAGGCTTAAGTTAGTTGCGAGTTGATAAGACACTTTGTGGCAAGGATTTGTCATTTAAGCTCTTTTTAAATTAACAAGTAGGGTAAATGGATAAAAAATTCAAATAATTCAGGGGTATCATTAGATTTGTTCTTGTAAATAAATAAAAATTATTTAAAATCAATTGATTAAAATACCGTATTTGTCTGAAAATCAGATAAAATGCAATTATATCCGATTTTTTCATAAATCAAGTACACTTAAAAATATAACATACTGATTATTAATGTATATTCAAAAGAACAACTCTCAGGCGCGCCATGCTACTTCGTGAAATTCAGGGACTCCTGTCACCTTCATTCA
>CAYZUM010000265.1:0-4406 GCA_964481455.1 uncultured Methylomonas sp.
GATACGGCTTGTGTAATTGTGTCAGGTGGCAGTGTATCGGTATTAGAAACCGCTTGTTGTGGTAATTTAACCGAATTTTGTAGGCTACATCCTTGCATTATCAGCAGCAGTATTGAGCTGCCAATGAGTCCATATCTATTGCGATTTATCATAAAGTTGATGAGTTTAAATAGCTTTGTTAAACATAATTATAATGTATTTCATACAACTATCCTATATTAAGCTGCTTGAAATGTTGAAATATTTGCGGGAGCAATTGAAGGTAGCTTTTTCAATTTATTTATACCCGCCATTGCTGATTTATTCTTACCCTGGCGCTGTTGTTTTTAATCGTTAAAGTTGACATCTGAAAGCTATCAGTAGTATATATACTATACTAGTTATGTTAGGCGTTAGGTAAGGCGCAATAAATAACACCCCATATTGCGCAGGATTTTTGTTTGTCTTCCATTAGTAGAAATAGGCGCATAGCTGGCGACGAAACTTTTTCTACAACGCTGAAGACGAACAAAAAGACTAGCAAGATGGGTGGCTGTGTTGCGAGTTACCTAAGGGCTAGTTAATCATCATCTCCCAGCGCTATAAAAACACCCTGACGTGGTGTTCCACCCGTGTGAACAGTTCTCGTGACTTCGAATGATTCCAGGTTCAGCTCATAAAATGTGCCACTATCACTAGCAAATGCATAATAGTTTTTATCGGCGGGATCAACAAATGAAGTATGTGATTGCAGGATTTGTCCATTTTCCTGTGCAGGACTGACATTGACATCGATAATTTTAGTGTGGTTATTACTGTTGATAATGGTCACAAATGTATCTTTATGATTGGTCACTATCGCTAGGCCTTTACTGGCAACAAATCGAGTATGAGCACTGCCCAGGCCTGTTTCTACAGTGGCAACTATCTGCATGTTTTTTCTATTTATAATAAACATATGTCCTTCAGTAGAACCTACGTAAATATAGACACCGCCTGGATGAAGGTCTGCATGATGTGAGCCCATCGTGCTGGCATCAAAACCACTTAGGTTAACCGTTCTCAGAATTTCAATCGAATCGTCTTTTACCCGTATTTCCAATATCTTAGGGCTAATGTTGTCCGCTGGTGCTCCTTCCGCAAGTGCATAATATATATATTTATCATTGCCGAGTAGTGAGCTACGTTTACGACTTACAAAATGATGTACTGATGTGGGTGTATTTGTTTCATCAATTAATTCAGTGCTAAACCCTATCGTTCTATCCCCACTAAGCTTATAAAGTTTAATGCTACGATTAGCTCGGTCAATAACAGCAAATTTGTGCTTTGAAAACCAGAAAGGATGGCCTGAAGCTAGCCCACCACCGAAGTCGCCATTGGCTGTTGTGATCTCGTCGGAGCCTGCTGTGGCAACAACTGTATCGGTAAACGGGTCAATCAGGCTGCTCATTGGCTTATCGGCTCCAGCGACCAGTTGTACAGCCAATTCTGCATTATAGGCGGCACCAGAGCGAGGTTTGTGTTGCAAATCAATGCTGCCTAAATTGTCCAGTGTGTTGGGATGAATAATATCAATAGAGTCTACACCACGCGTAACTGCATAAATTTTATTTAACGGTCCAGCTCTATCGACAGGATAGGGTGTCGCGGCAGTTGCCGTACTCCCGACCTGTTCCATTGCGGGTATATCAATAGTAACGACACTATTTGTTGACGGGTCTCCATAGAAAGCGCGCATAGAGTATGTTTCAGCCATGACAGGCATCTCTATGGATGGATCTTTATTATCAAAATAACTTTGTAGCTCCCAAGTTCCTTCGTCAGTTAATTTAAAAGAAACATCCTGGTATCGATCCGTGATTCCTGGTGTCCCGACACTTGGTAAAAATAAGACATTATTATCGAATTGGGGGGTTGTTTCAGCAACAGCGATGTTTTGCATGGATAAAATGGAAATAAATGCAATACTCAGTTTTGTTAGATTCAATTTCGTTACTCCGGTTAATTTTAAAAAAATATACATTTAAATGAGTTTTCTTCTTGATGATAATGATGAAAACCTTAAATGAAGACGAAAATACAGCTCGCAACTTAATCAAACGTGCACAGATATATTCTGGAACAGGGTGTGATACCAATATATTTAGTTTAGTGTCGAAACTTAAAACCCACATAAATAAACTGTTATTGCGGATTTCATATTTCGATTTTTATATTAATATCAGATGTCTAGCGAGAAATAAGATAACTTCTCATTGTCTATTGGCATTTGAGTTATGCAAAATCCGTCATTCCTGCATGTTGTTAGCAGAAATCTATGCTCAACGTAGATTCCCGATAAACAGACTTCGGGAGTGACTACCTTGTATCTGTATTTACCCGTGAATAATGACAAGTTACGAAATAAGATTATTTGAAAAAATTGACAACCACCATTCTATCAAGCCTCAACAATTTTTATTGAAAATAAGCATCAAGCCTGCTAAATACAAATCTATCTAACATTGGACGTTTTTTATTTTTCTGTGTAAAGACTATGAAAAACGTCCAATAAAATAGCCTAATTTAAAGAAAAGAGTTGAAGTATGCCTATACTAGTTTGATAAAATTACCAAGAGGTTGACGTTTGAGTTTTACAGGTTTGGACTGTATCTACTTTAAACTTTAGAATCAAAGGGACTCTATATGTCCCCCCCCTTGATGTGCAGTTTCAATCAGTGGCAGCTTATTTCTAACAAAACATCCCTTAACCCCGCCTTGTTAAGGAGAGAGATTGAACGGTAATTCTTTGAGTGGTGAAAAGTGTGTAAATTACTTTCAAGCTTACATGAAGGGTGCCCATTATTTGCACTAGAGATCCTTGAGAATAGCTCTTTCACCAAGAGAAATCTGCTTCCAAAAATGCAGGTCTATTCTCAGATTAGCAGCTCTTATTGCTCATATTTTTGTTGTACTGACTGATATTGTTCTTCTAAAGCATCTGCAAGCATTTTTCGTCCTATGAAATGCTTGGTACTGCTGCCAAAACCAGCAACCGCGTCAGATGAAGCACGGGTAATGACTATCGCGACAGAATCGTCACCATTTGGAATTAGTATTCCCAGTCCTTGTTGTCCATTCAGTGTGTGGCTAACGTAAAAATACGCTGATGCTATTAATTCAGCACCGTTTTCCTGCATTGCCATACGGTGCTCTAAGGCAAATGCTAGTCGCCCTTGAATAGTCATTTTTAATAGAATAAAACGATCTTGCAAACCAGCGGGTTTATAGTCTGGATAATTGTTCAGCGCTTTATAAAATTCGGGAAAACCTTGGCTGAGTGCGGGTAAAACTGCTCGTCGGTTTTTACTAAAATAATCAGCTAGCTTATATTGTTTATTGTCTTCACGTTGATAGGGAGTAATCATCGCAGAGCCACCTTGCCGATAGGCCTGATAGCGTGATTTTAACAAGCTACGTAATTGTTTGAGTATTGCTGTATTTCCCTGAGGATCAGTTTTAGCTAAAGCATTAAAGGCCTTGATTTCATCTGCGCTTAAATTGAATGTATCTCCAGGTTTAACAGTAAGAAGCTTATTAACTTCCTCTTGCTCTTTTGCAGTTAACTGCAATTCTGGAAAGTCAGCATCAGGACTGATGAATTGATAGCTAATAATATCTTCTTGTTTGCCGATGGATGCGCCTTTTAGAAACTTCGTACGCAATTGTTCAGTATTTTTATTAATTCGAAAAGCAAGAGTGACAGCTAATTCCTGTTCTGAGCGTTCATCAGGCATACGTTTGATGAGCTTACCACTCATTACGTTCTGCTGTTCTTGTGCGGAAAATCCCAGCTGCTTAAATATTGCATTGGGTGTGGTATCAGCGCAAGCAATGTTTGCTTGAGAGGAAAGCGAGGCCCAGAGTAATGTCGTCATAAATCTTATGGAAAATATTTTGCTTGCTGTCTTCATCATAATAAACCGTTTATTGTAAAAAATTATTTTGAAACCAAGAAGGGAGTCTCAATGTCATTAAGTTAAGGATTCTACTATCTTCTTAGCCGCTATAGGTGTGGGTTTGTCCGTCCAATGCGAATGAATTTGCGTCTATGAAGGCCAGAAAAGTCAAGGCCTTCAGAAACAAAAACAACAGATTTAAGGCACTCCCTAATGATTTATACGCATACTGTAAAAAGCCAAACACTAAAAGCAGCCCGAAGCCCATTAGACTTTGAGCAGGATAGTGATCAACCCTCTACACGCCAGGTATAGCTTTAAGATTCCGTGTGAAAACCTGATACTTCTGATAAATAAAAGGTAACCCCCTTCCTCCCCGAAAAGGAATAAAGGGGTTGAAAATAATGTTGGCTTCCAATTCAGCAATTATAAATTACTATCTAGTAAAATATCAAATTTAATTGCGTCAATGGAAGACATATTTCA
>CAYZUM010000266.1:0-4397 GCA_964481455.1 uncultured Methylomonas sp.
AATGAAGGTGACAGGAGTCCCTGAATTTCACGAAGTAGCATGGCGCGCCTGTTGGAAGCAGGGGCAGCCTCAGGCTAGAATATTTATGACTGAGAGTCTACTGCTAAATAATTTGTGTAGGCTAAAGCCTACTCCCCATTAGTGTTTTACCCTAACGATTTTCCCCTACAAATATTTTCAACAAACCAATGCGATGGATTCTTTCACTCACTCAACTCCCACAATTTATAGCGTTACGCAACTGAATCGTAACGTCAAATCATTGTTAGAACAGAACTTTTTCTCTATTCAGGTTATCGGTGAGATTTCTAATTTAAGCCACCCCTCTTCAGGCCATCTTTATTTTTCCTTAAAAGATGAACGTGCACAAGTACGCTGTGCGCTGTTTAGACGCCAGGCAGAAAACCTTTCTTTTGTGCCCGAAAATGGCCTGCAAATTCAGGCTAACGCGAATGTTAGCCTTTATGAAGCTCGTGGAGATTTCCAGTTAATTATCAATCAGATGCAAGAAGTGGGCGATGGAGCGCTGCGAAGAGCCTATGAACAACTTAAAGAAAAACTCGCTCAGCAAGGACTGTTTGCAAATGAACATAAAAAGCAACTCCCACTTATTCCCAAGGCAATTGGCGTGATTACTTCACCTTCAGGCGCTGCTATACAGGATATTTTATCTGCATTGGCGCGACGCTTTCCGTTTATTCCGGTGATTATATATCCGGTTTTGGTACAAGGTACAGAAGCGAAATATGATATTCATCAAGCAATTGTCACCGCGAATCAACGCAAGGAATGTGATGTACTCATATTAGCTCGAGGCGGCGGTTCTCTAGAAGATTTATGGGCTTTTAACGAAGAAATGGTCGCTAAAGCTATTTTTAAAAGTGGGGTACCGATTATCAGTGGTATTGGTCATGAAACCGATACGACGATTGCCGATTATGTTGCAGACTTGCGCAGCGCTACACCAACCGCCGCTGCTGAGCATTGCACCCCCGATTCACAACAATTGCTAGGACAATTCCAGGCCTACGAACATCATTTAAGCCAATTACTACAAAACAAATTGCAACAATTCAGTCGTCATTTAGACTGGTTAACTAAGAACTTGAACCAACAGCACCCTGGAAAACAATTGGAAGTAAAATCACAGCGATTAGATGAATTAGAATTACGCTTAAAATCGCAATTACAATACCGGTTATCTCGGGCCAATTCAAAACTTGAAGCACAACATGCTCAACTATGGCAATATAACCCTGCGCATAAAATACAGCAGCTTAAAAATGACTACATAAACCTTGATAAGCGCCTGAATAGCAGCATGACCACCAAGCTATCTGATGATCAACAAAAATTTAGCCATCTTAGTCAAACGCTGAATATCGTCAGTCCTTTAGCCACATTACAACGAGGCTATAGCTTAAGCAGTGATGAACAAGATAAGCTAATTAGTTCAACGGAACAGTTAGAAGTGGGCCAAAACATTAAAACACGTCTTAAATCAGGCTCATTTAGTAGCCAAATACAGGAAATTATTCATGAATAAAATTTTATTTTTGTTATTATTATTACCTCAGTTGGCACTTAGTCATTCTTTACCTAAACAACTCTACGTCCCTGGGGGAGTTGTCAATATTGAATTAGGCTCTATAGAAACACCAGCTCCTGAAGTTTTCTTTCAAAAAAAACGTGTTCTGGTCCTAAAAAAAGATAAACAATGGCTTGCAGTGGTCGGCATTCCACTTAAAACTAAAGCTGGCCTGCATACTATACAGCTTATATCAGGTGAAAAAACAACTGACTTGAGTTTTGATATTGTTGATAAAGATTACCCGGCACAATATATCACGCTAAAAAATAAGCGTATGGTTAACCCTAACCCAGATGACATAAAGCGCATTAGCAGTGAACGCCCCGCCATCAATAAGGCGTTAAATACCTGGACGCTGCACATAGTCGATAAAATATCCTTTAGTTTGCCTGTAAAAGGTCGACTTAGTAGCCCTTTTGGTCTTAAACGCTTTTTTAATAATCAACCCAGAAATCCACATAGCGGCCTGGATATTGCAGCACCGACAGGAACAACAATCAGTGCGCCTGCATCAGGCATAGTCATCAATACAGGTCGTTATTACTACAACGGTAATAGCGTCTTCCTAGATCATGGACAGGGCTTAATTACGGGCTATTTTCATATGTCTAAAATCAGCGTTAAAGCAGGGCAAATTGTAGGCCAAGGCACCAAACTGGGTGAAGTAGGGGAGACTGGCCGAGTCACTGGCCCGCACTTACACTGGAATGTATATTTAAATAAAACCAAAGTAGACCCTGCTCTGTTTATACCTGAGCTATCAGAGTCAACGATAGAAGTCTCTCAATAATATAATTCAACATATATTTTTAAAGGGGAGTAGACTTGAGCTTTCAGGGAAAACAAGAATATCCTAGATTTTTGATATCAACTCTTTATTGGATATGCTGAGGTACAAAAAGCTTATTGATCAGACAAAGTGCGCTTCGTGCCTCAGCACACCCTATCGTTTTTAAATTTCATTTAACCTTTTGACTTAGTTTGCTAATTACTCGATGTTCCAGTTTTTGTAGTATGTTGATTTTATTATCTATTTTTGATTTCGATAAAATTAAGTTTACCTTTAAAATCAATGCACTAACTTTTATTGCAACAAAATATAGGTGCATTCAAGCCCAGATATAGCTGAAAACTGGAACATCGAGTAATTAAACTATTCTCCCGAACACGATACTTTCATTTACATTTACCAAAGGAAAAATCACATGCAATTCTCAACTACCCCGGATATACCAGGAAAACAAGTCTCAGAAAACCTTGGCATTGTCGCTGGAAATGTTGTGCAATCCAAACATGTGGGTCGTGACCTAATGGCAGGGTTAAAAGGCCTGATTGGGGGCGAAATTGCTGGCTATACAGAAATGCTAGCGGATGCCAGAGATGTTGCCATCGAAAGAATGGTCGATGAAGCTAAAAAACGTGATGCAGATGCGATCATTAATGTACGTTTTACAACCAGTAATATTATGGCCAATGCGTCAGAAATTTTGGCTTATGGTACTGCAGTAAAACTAAAAACCCAAGCCTAAAACAGGAAGATATTTGATTGAGTTGCAATAACTTTATAAGCCAGTCATGTAGGTTCGACTAAAACAATTTCAGAAACAATGAACAAGCCAACTTATACCTTGGGATTTATCGGCATAGGCCTAAGTACTCAGGCATTATTATTTTAACTAAAATTACGAGGGTAGAAATTTATCATTTTCAATAAAAATTCCTATTTTTTTGTAAAAATATATTCAAATTCTCAAAAATCATACTAAAAACTGGAGATTTTATCTTTTTTTAAAAAAGTTAAATCAATTTTGCATGAGTACTTAATGGGTCAACCCATGACCCAGCGTTTATTAGCCGCGGGAAACAGAGTCAATGTCTGGAATAGATCAGCTGAAAAACTCTCTCCTGTCATTCAAGCGGGGGCTATATAAAGTCAGAGCATTGCCAGTTTGGTTAACAACTCAAACATCATTTTGCTCTGTCTCGCAGATACTGCCAGCGTAGAGCTTATTGTGCGCGAACATATTCTAGCGCATGGCAATAAAGACAAACTCCTTATAGACTTATCCAGCACTCATCCGGAAACAACCCGTCAACTGGCCCAGATCTTACAAGACAAGTGCGCTATGGATTGGGTTGATGCGCCTGTTTCCGGCGGTGTGGCAGGCGCAACAAAAGGTACGCTTGCTTATTAATGGCAGGGGGTAATGAAAAGTCTGTTGAGATTGCCCGTACAGTGTTAAAACCACTGTATACCCAGCTTACCCATATGGGCGATATTGGCAGTGGTCAGGTGACCAAAGTTTGTAACCAGATGATTGTCAGTTGCAATGTTTTAGTCATCGCTGAAATGATCGCTTTAGCCGAAAAATCTAGTGTCGATTCAAACAAAATCGCCGCCGCTTTAGCCGGTGGATTTGCCGATTCTAAAGCACTGCAAATTGTTGCCCCTGAGATGGCCAATGCCAACTTTACTCCCGTTAAATGGCGAGTAAAAACGTTACTCAAAGACCTTGATATGGCCACTGATTTAGCCATGACGAAAAAGACTTCTACCCCAATGTCTGCGCTTGCGGCTCAACTGATGCAACTACATGGAAGCCATGGTTTTTTAGAACAGGATCCGGCAACATTAATAAAACTTTATACAGAAAAATGATCCGCATTCAACTCATGAACTGTAAAACTTTGCGAGACGAGGTATTCACCCCGATTCAAACATTTATAGTTTTTTGATGCATGCGGGTATATTTTGCTATGGAATGGGAATTGAATAAGTTGTGCAATTATGACGCAGTATTTTTGT
>CAYZUM010000267.1:0-4388 GCA_964481455.1 uncultured Methylomonas sp.
AGTGAATGAAGGTGACAGGAGTCCCTGAATTTCACGAAGTAGCATGGCGCGCCTGGCTTAGGTAACTCGCAACACCCACCCACCCATCTTGCCAGTCTTTTTGTTCGTCTTCAGCGTTGTAGAAAAAGTTTCGTCGCCAGCTATGCGCCTATTTCTACTAATGGAAGACAAACAAAAATCCTGCGCAATATGGGTAGTTTATTTATTGCGCCTTACCTTAGTTGTTTTTGACAGTCGTCTGAGCATGGACAAGGAGTACTCAAAAAAGAAGCCACTTTTTTTCTTCCTCAGCCCGATACTCTGCAGACGTCTCCTTCAGGTTGATTTTATTAATAGATTCAGTGATATCGCAGTCTTCGCTGCAGTATTCCTCTAAAAGATATTCAACAGCTGTGTTGACTTCGCAAGCATATGTCGGTAATTTTTGTGATGGCATATATTTTAAATTCGAGGTTGGATGTAAAAGCCTGAATTTTAGCTAGATCAACAAAATATGTCACGAAATAAAGTTAACTCGATTCACCCTAAGCCACCTTTATGCTTTCACGCCCCCACCATTTTGGTATCTAAGTGTATCATTTTACGCAAAAATCAAGTTAAATAATGGGGGTGTGAAAGATATAGTATTAATGTAATAAAATACTGTATTTTAATTCAATGGCTTGTATGGTTTTAATGGCTTATTTCATGTTTAAGTGATTTATTTAGTATGATTGATTAGCGATTCCAGCGATGTGCAATAAATTCAACAGCTTCCTGAATATTTAAATCCCGGGTTCCACCGCCAGTACGTAAATAAAATTTAGGTGTTTTTCCCTGATTTAAAAAAACAGGGCGGGGAGAGGCTAAAATGATTAAACGGCAAACATGTTTGTTATTGATGACATGAAAGAGAACTTTAACGTACTGGCATAAGTCCGCACCTATATTAACCGATATTGCGGTAATGATAGCTTGTTCGAAACCATCCTGATCCTGGCGCTTTAAGGATTGGTAATCTTTTTCCAGACCAAGAATTTCGCCGTTATCAGCAACACCTATTAACAGTGTTCCACCTAAGGGACTATTTAAATAGCCACTCAATGTTTTTAGGATCACTGTTTCCAGTGTCCGATTAACTCTGTCATTTTCTAAATCCCAGCGGAAAGATGATTTGAATTCGAGTAAAGACCCTTCACCTTTGTGTATCAAGCTAAGTAAGTCAACGGATAATTCACTACTAAGCCGGTTAATTCTTTGTAGTCGGCGGTGTAGCATTTCATAAATAAAGGCAATGATAAGCCCAAAAAATGAGCCTATTTGGGCAAGAAACAATGTTTTGTTGGGGGTCTTGCCAGTTAAGGATAGTGCCAGTTGCTTAAAGGCGTATTGTAGTGCGGTACTGACGTTTCTCTGCAGATCATTTCCGGTTACTTGAAAGAAGAAAATGAAGTCGTTTATGGGATAAAAGACTAAAATACCCGTTAGTGCGCCAATCAATGCAGCAAAAAAATACAGTTTAAAGCGTTGCTCCCAAAGGGAAAGAATCAATAATAAAAAGCGTTTCATTGTGTTTCTATTGGTAAGCCGGCTTTTCGCCAAGCTGTCATATGTCCTTCTACATATCGTATATTTTCAAAACCTGCCATAAAGTATGCAAATTTGGCAATTCCTGCTCGTGGACCATGTTCACAATACAATAAAATTTCCTCTTGCTTTTCATTTTTATCCAAGGCATCGGTTGTGAATGATTTCCAAAACGAAATATGCTTCGCCTGGGGTATATGGCCAGAATTGTATTCTGCGCTGGAACGTACATCAATAATGATGGGTTGTGCCTGTTCTTCTTGTAATAGAGAGAGTAGTTCTGTGCGTTTAATATGTGTTTCACTGGAGGAGCTACAGGCTTGCAATATAAAAGCTAGCAAGCTTAAAAAAAAGAGTTTCATTTATCCTCCGGTACTGTTCATATGACGCATAATAATAGGTTGTTCGGTTAGATTAAACTCATGTTGTTCGGGTTTGAGGTGCATTGCATCAATGATGGCTTGTTTTACAAAATCGGTATCGTTAGGGTGGGAGCGTATAATGGTTTTTAAATCGATAGAATGTTCATTACCCAGGCACAATAATAACCGTCCCTCGGCAGTTAATCTCACTCTATTGCAGGTACTGCAAAAATTATGGCTGTGGGGAGAAATAAAACCTACTTTGGTTTGGGTACCTTGTATGCGGTAATAATCAGATGGCCCCGCTGTCATATCGGCTATTTTTTCCAGCGTAAAGTGTTGGTCTAAATCGGCTTTAATCTGGTCGCTAGAGTAATAGGCTTCAGCGCGATTATGTGAGCTTATAACGCCTAATGGCATTTCTTCAATAAAACTAATATCGATACCTGAGTCAAGTGCGAAATTCACTAAATCGACGACTTCGTCATCATTACGGTTTTTTAATATCACGGCATTGATTTTAATGCGTTTAAAGCCTGTACTAATGGCTGTGCGTATACCTTTCAATACAATATTCAAATCACCTGTACGGGTTAAATCTTTAAACTTTTTGGGGTGTAGAGTATCCAGGCTAATATTTAAACGCTTGACGTGGGCTTGTTTTAAGTGACTGGCAGTACTGGCTAGTTGCGAGCCATTAGTGGTCATCACTAATTCATCAAGCAAGGGGAGGTCACCTATTTTTTGTAGCAGTTCAATTGCATTTCGACGTATGAGAGGTTCTCCACCGGTAATTCTGATTTTATCGACGCCAAGTTCTGTAAAGCATTTTGCGAGTAGGTAAATTTCTTCCAGGCTAAGAATTTGCTTACGTGGTAAGAAAATCATTTTCTCTGGCATACAATAAACGCAACGAAAATCGCAGCGATCAGTAATGGATATACGTACATAATCCACGGTTCTGCCGAAACGATCAACTAATTGTTTTGCTTGTTTTGGGTGACGCATTATTAAACTTTAAACTATTTAGTAAAGAAATGACGGTTGTATTGTAACGCTTAAGTTTATCAGGTTTTTCAACTGTTTTTTGTTAAATAATAATGGCAGGTCATATTGTCAGTCACTAAAGTTTTCAGATAAATAAATTCCACCATTGCGAGACGGGGTCTTCACCCTGTTTCAAACATTTATGGTTTGATGTCCACGGGAATATTTTATCATACAGGGAGTTTGAAAAAAGTGACAAATAGTATCAATACCTCGTTGATTAATGGCGCTTTTGTTTAATGTGGTAGTCATGATAAACGTTATGGACGGGATAAATACTCTGCCCAGCAGTAGTCTTCATTCAGGGTTACTATGTTGTCTGTAATCGTTCACCACCTTATTGGAACACATGGCGTGAGTAACGTTATTTCTAATAAAGCTTCCTCTATATTATCGGTTATTTTAGAGAGTGAGGAATTAATTGTGTTGTGATAAAAAAATTAATAGACTTGAACGACGAATTCTGTCACTTCATTACTTAATCTGTTGACGACAAGTGACGGGGAGCCTTGCCTTGTATATCCATAGAAATGAAGCCTTTAATGCCTTCAAATTTTTCAGTCGAACATTAATGCAGGTAGATAAATTATGTTGTTCAGAGCATTGGTTCATGACCAAGGCTAATACTCGATGTTCCAGTTTTTGTAGTATGTTGATTTTATTATCTATTTTTGATTTCGATAAAATTAAGTTTACCTTTAAAATCAATGCACTAACTTTTATTGCAACAAAATCTAGGTGCCTTCAAGCCCAGATATAGCTGGAAACTGGAACATCGAGTAATAGAGTATAGCCTTCCATGCCTAGCGCACCATAAGTGCTAATATTTTGATGATTAATGTCTAATGAATTTGCTTTTTCAAGCAATTTTTTTCCGAAATGCGTGAATTTTGTATCATAAGAAAATGCGTCAATTGCCATTACATTATCCAATAAGCTAAGGGATATATGTTTTGCGCTCTAACACTCGCTAAGATACCATCGCTTACCATGATAGCAGGCTCCCAGCCCAGTTTTTCTAATGCTAATTCGATCTTGAATAAATGCTGGAGAGAAACAGGTAGATACAGTAGCTCGGGAGTGTTCCTCTTAATTTCCTGGAGCATTTTTAGAGTGTCTAGTGGTGTTGTTTGTAAATCGTAGAAATCAGTAATTTCTCCTTCTGCTACTTTAAATTGCTGTGCAAATTCATTGGCCAGGTAAAATAAATGAACATTACCTGATTCAGTGACGATAGCGACTTTATCAAGTAACAGTTCGTCACGAGTATAAAGTGCAGCAACTGACGCTTGAAAGGTATCATCAAAGCTAAATTGGGTGGTGGGTTAAACCTGTTATTTCATTTAAATAATTAGGATAAGTAAAATATTTATATCATAATTCCTCGGATGAAATGTTATCAAGAAGTAAGGT
>CAYZUM010000268.1:0-4343 GCA_964481455.1 uncultured Methylomonas sp.
ATGAAGGTGACAGGAGTCCCTGAATTTCACGAAGTAGCATGGCGCGCCTGCCATTCATTTTTTATCATTCTGTCTTTAAAAATACAACAATTATTCTGTCCATTATGCAACAAAGCATTTTTCAACTCGCTACCGCAGGCGTACAAACCTTAGTTCCCTATCAGCCCGGGAAACCCATTTCCGAATTAGAGCGCGAGCTGGGTTTAAATGAGATAGTAAAGCTTGCTTCTAATGAAAATCCTTTAGGCCCAAGTGACAAAGTAAAGCAGGCAATGCAAACTGGATTTGCTGACTTATCTCGCTACCCTGATGGCAATGGTTTTGCTTTAAAAACAGCTTTATCATTGAAATGGAGTGTTGATAGTCGCCAAATTACGCTGGGTAATGGTTCAAATGAAATTTTAGAGTTACTTGCCAGGGCATTTCTGACGACAGAACATGAAGTGATTTTTTCTCAGCATGCCTTTGCCGTTTATCCTCTTGTCACTCAAGCCGTTGGAGCGATTGCTAACGTTATCCCAGCGAAAAATTACGGGCATGATTTGCCAGCAATGTTAGCAGCCATTACTGATAAAACACGGCTATTGTTTATGGCTAATCCGAATAACCCGACGGGGACCTATCTAACAGAACAGGCTTTAAGTGACTTTTTGGCAGACGTTCCCGAACATGTCATCTGTGTACTGGATGAAGCGTATTTTGAATATGTTGATCAGGATAATTATCCTGATTCAATTGCATGGCTGGCAGACTATTCTAATTTAGTGATCACACGAACTTTTTCTAAAGCCTATGGTTTAGCGGGCTTGCGTATAGGCTATAGTTTATCGAGTTCTGATATGGCGGATATTCTAAATCGTGTGCGTCAGCCCTTTAATAATAATGCTTTGGCATTAGCGGCTGCGGAAGCAGCTCTAAAGGACAATGAATACCTGGCAGATACAGTTACTTTAAATAATGCAGGTATGCAACAATTGACAAATGCATTTTTAGCAATGGGTCTGCCCTGGATTGAATCGGTAGGAAACTTTGTATCCGTCGATATGCAGCGTGAGGCTGCAAGTATTAATACGGCTTTATTGCATAAAGGAGTGATAGTGCGCCCGGTTGCAAATTATGAAATGCCAAATCATTTGCGCATTAGTATCGGTACAGAGGCCGAGAATGATTTTTTTATCACTGCGCTAAAGGCCGTTTTAGCGGATGTTTGATAAATTATGCATTATAGGTGTAGGACTTATCGGAGGTTCGATTGCTCGTGCTGCACGCAAATCAAAGCTGTGTACAACGATCACTGCCTATGGTCGGGAGCAGGAATTAGCAAACTTGCAGTGCGCTCAGGATTTAGGAGTAATAGATAGTTATAGTCTGGATTTATCAGAGGCTATTGATGGTGCAGATTGTGTTGTGATAGCAACACCCGTTGGAGCGATCCCTGCGGTTATAAAACAACTCGCAACTGATTGGTCGGCTCAAACCTTATATATGGATGTTGGTAGTACCAAGGGCAATGTTGTTGCTGCCTTAAAGGATGTGTTTGATGTGCTTCCAGATAATTTTGTACCGGCACACCCTATTGCTGGCGCTGAAAACAGTGGTGTAGAGGCTGCGGTAGATAACCTTTTTCAGGGTAAGCGTCTTATTCTGACACCTGAGGAGCAAGTGAGCTCGGTTTTTGTAAGTCTGGCCACTCAGTTTTGGCAAGGTTTAGGAAGTCAGGTTTCACAAATGACGGTAGAACAGCATGATGCTGTTTTTGCTGCGACCAGCCACTTACCGCATATTCTGGCGTTTTCTTTAGTCGATATGCTGGGTAAAAAAGATGAACAAGTAGATATCTTTAAATATGCAGCGAGGAGCTTTAAAGATTTTACCCGCATTGCATCGAGTGACCCTACTATGTGGAGGGATATTTGTATGGCCAATAAACAACATATTATTCCCTTAATTGAGCAATTAAGCGCTGAATTAAATAACGTTAAGCATATGCTGGAACACAATCAAACTCAGCCATTACATAATACATTTACCTACGCTCGTAATGCACGACAGCGTTTTTTAGATCAACACGATAACATGACAAATAAATCAATTACTTTTACCATTCAACCAAGTGGGCACTTACAGGGTCAGGTGCGTCTGCCTGGTGATAAATCAATCTCTCATCGTTCTATTATGCTGGGTTCTATCGCAGAGGGCGTTACCCATGTCAGTGGTTTTTTAGAAGGTGACGATGCTTTAGCAACTTTGCGTGCTTTTCAGGCGATGGGTGTCAAAATTGAAGGACCCGATAGTGGTAAAGTGACTATTCATGGCGTGGGACTGGAGGGTTTGCAGGCACCTAAAGAACCTATTTATTTAGGAAACTCAGGGACTTCCATGCGCTTATTGTGTGGTTTGTTAGCTGGGCAAAATTTTGATGCAACTCTTACAGGGGATAAGTCTTTATCAGGTCGTCCAATGCGGCGTGTCACTGATCCTCTCAGTAGCATGGGAGCGATTATTGAGAGCACTGAAAAAGGCACTGCTCCTCTCACGATTAGAGGGCAGAGTACTCTAAAGGGCATCCATTATGATATGCCGATTGCCAGTGCTCAGGTCAAGTCTTGCTTATTGTTGGCGGGCTTGTATGCGAAAGGTGAAACATCCGTGACTGAGCCCGCACCAACTCGTGACCATACTGAACGCATGCTTTCAGGTTTTGACCATCCTGTTAAACAAGCAGAAAACCAGGTCACCATTTCTCGTCAAGGCGCCTTAAAAGCGACAGAGATTGATGTCCCCAGTGATATTTCGTCAGCTGCTTTTTTTCTGGTAGGTGCTTCTATTGCAGTCGATTCAGATTTAACATTACAGCATGTGGGCATTAACCCGACACGAACGGGCGTTTTAGATATATTACGTTTAATGGGAGCCAATATTGAATTAAAGAATGAGCGTACTGTGGGAGGTGAGCCAGTTGCAGATATACGCGTGCGCAGTGCTGAATTAAAAGGTATCAATATTCCTGAGGAGTTCGTCGCACTGGCTATTGATGAATTTCCTGTGCTCTTTGTTGCAGCCGCCTGTGCGATGGGAAAAACGGTATTAACAGGCGCGAAAGAATTACGTGTCAAAGAAAGTGATCGTATTCAGGTAATGGCAGATGGCTTGCAAATACTCGGCGTTGATGCTCAACCAACTGACGATGGTATGGTAATACAGGGTGGAGCAATAGGGGGCGGCTCAGTGATATCTCACGGTGATCATCGTATTGCAATGGCGTTTTCTATGGCAGCTTTACGGGCGACTGGCACGATTGAAATTCAGGATTGTGAAAATGTGAATACCTCATTTCCGGGTTTTGCATTGTTGACAAAAGAACTAGGCCTAAATATTAGTACTCAGGAACGTTAATGAATATTCCTGTTTTAACGATAGATGGTCCCAGTGGGGCAGGGAAGGGGACAGTCAGTCGGGCTGTTGCTAAGAAGCTAGGTTGGCACTATCTAGACAGCGGCTCTATTTATCGCTCTCTCGCTATTTCTGCACTGGATCAGCAGATTGACCTATCAGACGAGTCTGCTGTCATGCAAATTGCAAAAAATATGCAATTAGAATTTGAATGTCATGACGGACTTGTTGTTAAGCTGAATGGAATGGATATTACTGCAAGATTACCCAGTGAAGAAACCGGATCAACAGCCTCAAAAGTAGCGGCATATCCTGCAGTTCGTGAGGTCTTATTACAAAAGCAAAAGGACTTTAAACAACTTCCAGGCTTGGTGGCGGATGGGCGTGATATGGGGACTGTGGTTTTTGTGGATGCCGAAGTTAAAGTTTTTTTAACCGCTAGCGCAAAAGTAAGAGGTGAAAGACGGTTTAAACAGTTGCAAGAAAAAGGAATGGATGCTGATCTTGCCAAGATTACAAAAGACATAGAATTGCGTGATCGTCGTGATAGCGAACGAAAAACAGCACCGCTTATTCCGGCAGAAGATGCATTTTATTTAGACTCATCTGAATTAAGTATAGAAGAAGTGATTGATAAGGTGATTTCCTTAGGAACGTGCACGAAATAAGTTGGGCAACTGGCGCAGAATTTTTATTCGTATTCAAGGCGTAGAAATAGGCGCATAGCTAGGTACGTAACTATTTCGTATCCTGTTTAAATTCCCTGGTAAACTGGATTTTTGGGAAATATGTATATCAATATGTTATGTTTTTAGTATCTACGTTTTGCAGGGAATTTAAACAGGATACACTATTTCTACACCGCTGAAGGCGGATAAAAAGCAGCAATTATAAGTGTGTACTGAGAATCATTACTATCTAGTAAAATATCAAATTTAATTGCGTCAATG
>CAYZUM010000269.1:0-4318 GCA_964481455.1 uncultured Methylomonas sp.
CTTACGCTACATGCATTCCCAAACAGAGTTTGGGAATGCGAGCTGTTACACTCTCAGTGTACCTTCACCATATTGGGCAATTGATTTAATGCGAGTTACCTAAAATATTAATAATAGCCAATGTTAATTTATTTTTTTCTCGGCGCCCAGGCTGGCTCCCTGACATAGCCAGAGGTATGCTGTATATCTTGCTTTGTGACACCATCAAGTGTTACCGTTGATAATATTTCCTTATTTAGCTTACGTCGAGCATAAATAATGGTCTGTCCATTGGGTGCAAAGCTTGGCGATTCATCTAAAGGACCATTCGTCAGCACCCGATTAGTGCGAGAAGATAAATCCAGCACCGCAATACGATAATTCCCGTGTACACCTTGTACCATTACAACCGTCTTTCCGTCTGCAGAAAAACTACCTCTGGCGTTATAACCACCATCAAACGTAATACGCGTTGCACTCCCTTGACCATTGCTGGCCTTAACATATAACTGTGGGAGTCTGCCACGATCAGACGTAAAAAGGATTTGTCTGCCATCGGGAGACCAGGCCGCCTCAGTATCAATTGCCCATGAGGTGGTTAATTTTCTTAACGATTTATTGGCCAGAGTCAAAATATAAATATCAGCATTACCATCCTTTGATAAAGTCAATGCAAGTTTTTTCCCATCAGGCGACCAAGCTGGCGAGCCATTAATACCTTTATATTTTGCAACACTTCTTCGTTCACCAGTATTCAGAGTCTGAACAAAAATTTCCGATACTTTATTTTCAAAAGAGACATAGGCAATCTGATTCGCATCAGGCGACCAGGCAGGTGACATGATCGGCTCTTTAGACTGTGCAATAGAGACCTTATTTGAGCCATCGTAATCGGCAATATCCAGATTAAATAGTCGCTTATTATCTCCCAGTTCTGTACTGGTTACATAAGCAATGCGAGTGGTAAAAATACCTTCTATACCGGTAATCTTTTTATAAATAGCATCACTTAAATGATGAGCTGCCTTGCGCAACCCCGAAGCCTCAACCGTTAGTCTAAGGCCTTTCAATTGCTCCTTTTTATAAACATCAAACAGGCTCATCTGAACATGATAAAGGTTATTGTCTTTCGTAATAAAACCAATCACCAGGTAATCTTGACCTGTTGCCGCCCAATTACGAAATTTAACATGTGCAGGACGAGTAGGTCTAGTCAACATTTCACCTTTGGCCAGCACATTAAAATATCCACTTCCTGCCAAATCATCGGCAATCACCTGTGCAACATCAGTTTCTAGTTTTACTCCCTGGGGTATAGCAAAAGGTACAACGGCAATTTGATGAGCACTTTGAACACCTTCCGTAATTTCTATGGTTAATTCAGCACGCAACACATTGCTATAAGCAAATAAGTTTAAACATAATAAAAGTGGAGATATTTTTTTTAATATTTTAATCACAATTTTCTCTTTCATTTTGTAGCAGCGGCTAAAGACCGATGCTACACGAATGCCATACTGTAATATATGGGCTACTATTATTTCTAATGAGGCGCAAAAATAAAGGTAAAATTTCTAAATTGTTTAAAGACCTGCGGATCTTTTGGCACGGGTAATGGCGATGCCTTACGAACTGCCCGCTCGACCGAATCATCAAATAAGGCATTACCGCTACTTTTTACCACGCTGACGGACATCACATCTCCACTAGGAATCAGACTCACTTTAACGCGACATGACAGTGCATCAGTCACAGTACTCGGCCGATTCCAGCTTTGTGCCACCTTACGCTGAATCAGCGCGACAGCACTTACTGCAGCCTGTTTTGCTACTTTAGCATTTTCTGCACGAATTCTATTGTCCTCAGCTTGTTTAGCGGCCGCAACTTTTAATTTTTCCTCATTCTCTCGTTGTTTTTTTTCAGCCGCCAGCTGTTGCTGTTTTTCAGCTTCCTGGCGCGCTATTTCTTTTTTTTCAGCAATTTTTTTGCGCGCTTCTTCAGCCATTCGCTCAGCTTCAGCTAAGCGTTTTTTTTCAAAAACTCGTTTTTTTTCTGCAACAAGTTGCTGTTGTTCTTGTGCCTGTTGTTTTTTCTTTGCTAAAGCAACTTCCTGTTTAATTTTCTGTAATTTTTGTTGCTCTTGCTGTGCCGATTTTTTTAATTTATCGGCGTGTATTCTTGCCTGTTTTTCAGCTTGTAAACGTTTTTTCTTCGCTTGCTGTAAACGTATTTTTTCTTGTTTTAGCCGCTTTGCTACATCCTCGTTTTGCTTTTGTTGAACGCGAATTTTATCATCTTGTTGCTGGCGTAATTCTAGCGCCTTAGCCTCAACCAGAGTCTCATCCAAAATAGTTGCGGCTATTATTTCCGGCGCTTTTTTAGGCTTATCTAATACAGGTTTACTTGTCACTGTATTCACCACAAACATACCAATAAGAGCAAAATGCAATGCTAATGCGAATAAAAATGAGAGAAAATACTTGCGCATAATCGTTTGACTCTTGAACACAGTGTTAAAAATTTTCGGTCATTAAGCCAACATTTGGCACACCTACCTTCTTCAAGGCCGCCATGATTGTCACAACTTTACCATATTCAACTTGCTTATCACCGCGTATATAAACCTGGGTCTCTGGTTTATTCTTACGCACCGCTGCCGTCAGCAGCAACACTTCACTGACAGAGACAGTCTCATCATCTTCGCCATTCCCTAAATCGATATAAAACTCTCCGTTTTGTGTAATGGTAATAATCACTGGTGTAAGCATATCATCCTGATTTATTTGTTTAGCATCAGCCTGAGGCAAATCCACATCAACACCTGACTGAATCAACGGCGCAGTCATCATAAAAATAATCAACAAAACCAGTGTTACGTCAATATAAGGCACAACATTAATTTCTGCCATAGGCTTTCTACGCTTGGTACGCCGAGACATTATGAGTAGGCCTGTCGTTGTAGCAAAACGACAAATTCATCTATGAATAACTCGTACCGACTCGCGATACGATCCACTCTTGTCGCAAACTGGTTGTAGGCAATAACAGCAGGTATTGCAGCAAACAAACCAATCGCTGTTGCCACCAGTGCTTCTGCGATACCTGGTGCAACCTGTGCTAAGGTTGCCTGTTTAGCGGATGAAAGAGAACGAAAAGAATTCATAATTCCCCAGACCGTTCCAAATAATCCCACATAGGGACTGGTTGACCCAACCGTTGCTAAAAACGGCAAACTTTCATCCAGCCTATCCAATTCACGCGTTAATTCAATGTGCATGGCACGTTGTGCATTTTCAACTTTAACAGTTGCCTGCATTCCTGGCATAGCATGCATTCTAGAAAACTCTTTATAACCGGCAACAAATATTTTTTCTATCCCCTCGGCTTGAACACCCTCAGCTGTAATTTGTTTATATAAATCACTTAAATCGCCACCTCCCCAGAAATCAGCTTCAAATTGTTCAGTGACCAGCATCACCCGTTTTATTTCTTTACGCTTTGAAAAAATAAAAGTCCAGGATACAACCGAGGCAACTAATAAAATTAGCATGACTAGCTGAACCACTAAACTAGCCTGGGTAATTAAATAAAAAATTGATAAATCGTCAGTCATGGTTTAAGGCTTGTTTGAGTGAGTCAGGGATTAATTTCGGTCGCATGCTATGCACATCTAGACAAGCAATACGTATTATCGCTTTGCTCAATAACTCATGTTCATGCCTTATTGTTTGCTCAAAGGTTAAACTGGCACTTTTCACTAAACTTAAAGCGGCACTCACATCAAGCATATTGTTAAACCTGGCAGGCTTAAGATAATCAACGTGTACCGACCGGACAACAAAGATGACCGATTCCTGAGTATTTAACTCATCTTGTTCGAAGCCCATATCACGCAACATTTCCGTACGGGCACGCTCATAAAACTTTAAATAATTGGCATAAAAAACAACACCACCAGCATCTGTATCTTCATAATAGACGCGTACAGGCCAGTTAAAGATTCTGTTCATTTAATATATTTATACTCATCAAGCCTTTAGGGGCATTGGAAACGGAGACATTATAATATGACACTATGTGTCGTATAGGAATAGCATAGCTGAACACACCCGTTTTAAATAATGAGGTCAGCTTAGCAATAATTCAAGTATTGACAGGCTTTCAGAAAATATCCTCCACAGATAATGACGCAACGGCTTCAGTAGAGTACACATCCATTTTTAGGACCGTATGCGAAACGACATAATTAGTAATTATTCACACCCCTATCATTTTAACAGGCACCGGCGGCACTAATACTCCTGCCCGCCTATTGGCAATGACATCTGACAGATACCGC
>CAYZUM010000270.1:0-4302 GCA_964481455.1 uncultured Methylomonas sp.
TATCATTGAATATAAAGGGAACCTAAGCATAGGGTGCGGGGCTTCGACAGCCTAGGCACATCATTCTGAGGGGAAATGTGCCAGATATTTGTGAATAGGAATCTTTTGTGTTCCTCCAAAACCTTGAGCACCTGGTTGTTTTCCTGCTTTACGAGTCAGCTCACTGGTAGAAGAGTCTTGCGTATTTTTTGAGGCGGGTGCATTTTCATCTTTCTCAGGTTCGGTATCATTGCAGAGGCTCTCTACATCACGAGCGCCGCAGCTGTTAAAGCCTCATCTTCAGTTAAAGGTCCACTGCTTTCGTCATCATTGCCTACATCATCGTTATCGGCATGAGCAGGTGTTTTATCCCAGGGGGCTTGGCTACTGGGAGGTCTGGAGCTATTTTGAGAATTCTGGTTTAGCCGCTCACGAGAATCTTTAAGGTCATCCAGCAAATTGACCGCCAGATTTTGGACAGCATCAGGCGAAAGCGAGTGAATCACTTTTTCATCACGTTGTCGTAAATCGTCATCGCTGAGTTTCATACTTCAAGGGCTAAAGTTTTAAGCGTGTCTAGCCTAACATAAGGTACACATATATGGGGAACTTTTTAGGGGGTATGAATAATTACGGGTAGGGTGTTAAATCTTTATCTTAATACTCGATGTTCCAGTTTTCAGCTATAACTGGGCTTGAAGGACCTCGTATTTTGTTGAAATAAAAGTTAAAGTATTGATCTTAAAGGAAAACATAATTTAATCGAAATTAAAAATAGATAATAAAATCAACGCACTACAAAAACTGGAACATCGAGTAATAGGCTCATTTCCAGCATACACTTTTCGTGCTATCTGAAATGATATTTTGCTGGAAAATATTCTTGTAAATCATTTTAGAATAATGAAAAAACACCGCAAGCGATGTAGAGCGAACTTTAGTCCGCATCTGCCGGAAAACTTAGTCGTCATGCGGACTAAAGTCCGCTCTACACGTCTTAGAAATGAAGGCAATTAATGTGTGATAAATTTATAATAAATAAAGAAAAATTTAACACCCTAGCAACAGGATATTGTGATTTTGCTATCTTTTGTTAGCGTTTACGCCTAACCTGCGACCTGTAAAATTCATAGTATCAGGTCACTACCCTGAACATCGTTTAAATTGGCTGAAAAAAGTATCTGTTTATATTGCCATTAGCTTACCCGTATCTTGTTCTTTAGAATGTATAACGAAGACATGCTTTCAGGTATAATTTTGTTATTATTGATGCCTATACAACTCTTATGTCTACAGATTTTAAAACGATTGGAATTTTAGGAAAAACCAGTGACTCAGAAATCGCTGAGACACTGAAAACACTCTATCAATTTCTAAAGCAAAATTATCAAATCTCTATTGATCCAGAAAGCGCTCAGCTTGTTCCTGGTTATTCAGGAAATATATATCCACTAAAAAATCTTGCTCAACACTGTGATGTATTAATTGCAGTGGGTGGAGATGGCACTTTTTTATCCGCCGCAAGAATTGCTTCTGTCTGCGATATCCCTCTTATTGGGATTAATCTGGGGCGGCTTGGTTTCTTAGTCGATATTTCTCCGCACGAACTAGAAACAAAACTAAATGCTATTCTTCAAGGACATTTTCGCCAGGAAAAACGTTTTTTACTGCAAACCAAAATCATCCGTGAGGCACAAATTATCCATGAAGAAACGGCTGTCAACGAAGTGGTCGTGCATCGCTGGGTGACACCCAGCATGATTGAATTAGAAACAACCATTGATGGCGTCTATCTCAATACACAACGTCTGGATGGCTTAATCATTTCGACACCAACAGGGTCTACTGCCTACTCTCTTTCAGCAGGTGGCCCTATTATTCATCCAGAATTAGATGCATTATTACTGGTTCCGCTAAATCCACATACTTTATCTAATCGACCTATCGTTATTCATGCTTCCTCTGAAATTGAAATAAACTTTATTAAAACTAAGGAGATAAATGCGCAAGTCACTTGTGACCATATCGCCATCCCGGATGTCTTAATTAGTGATTCAATTTTAATAAAAAAAGCCCCTAAACCAATTACAATCCTGCACCCGGAAAATCACGATTTTTTTGATACTCTTCGTGGTAAGCTTAACTGGAGTGGAGGCTATCCAAATTAATTATGTTACAAAATCTCAATATTAGTAATCTTGCCATTGTTGAATCACTGGACCTGAACCTTGAACATGGGTTATCAGTACTCACGGGTGAAACTGGTGCGGGAAAATCTATTCTTCTCACCGCCCTTGGACTTGCACTTGGTGATCGAGCAGATGCAAGTTATATCCGTCCTGACTGTAAACGTGCTGAAATCAACTTGAACTTTGATTTAAGTGATGCGCCAGCTGCCCAGGCCTGGCTGGAAGAAAATGAACTGGATGCAGACGATTTATGCATTATCCGTCGCACTATTCGCCAGGATGGTAAGTCTAGAGCCTATATAAATGGACACCCTACAACCCTACAATCCCTGAAAATTCTAAGTTCACAATTAGTTGAGATTCATGGTCAACATGCGCACCTGACTTTACTGGATAATGATGAACAACGTGGGTTTCTGGATAGCTATGCAAAAAATAGCAAAGTCCTCGCAGAAACCAATCAGGCGTATTTGCAATGGCGTAGCAATTTTCATGAACTACAAGCATTGATTAAAGCCGCAACCGAACTCAATAATCAAGAAGATTTGTGCCGCTACCAATTGAATGAACTGGAACAACTGGATTTAAATCACTACGACTATGCAGCACTATCAGCAGAGCATACTAAACTGGCTAATCTGGAACAGATTTTAACCATTGGGCAAACTCAGCTTGATTTACTGTCTGAAAATGAGCAGCAATCTGCTAATCAGATGGTCAACCAAAGTATCAGTGCCTTAAGCGAGTTAAGCTCTTTAGCAAGCGAATTTGAAGAGCCAAGTAAACTATTAATTGAAGCACAAATTCAGATACATGAAGCAAGTCAGCAACTACGCCACTTTCTTGAGGTACAAGAAGTTGATCCGCAGCGCTTGCAAGTCTTAGAAAATCAGATTGGTATTATTCAAAACCTGTCCCGTAAACATCATGTTAGCCCTGAAGAATTACCCACTATTGCCGAAAAATTAAGCACTCAACTCGACAATTTAAGTAACAGCACCGAACGCATTGATGAATTAAACTTTCTCGTTGAACAAAATAAAAAAGACTACTTTACTTTAGCTAAAACTCTAAGCGATAGACGTGGTAAAGCTGCGATAAAGCTTTCACAACTCATTTCCGATATGATTCAAGAACTGGGCATGCCTCAGGGAGAGTTTAGTATTGCGGTAAGCACTCAGGAAATTAGCGAACCTAAAATTAATGGCAGTGATAAAATTGAGTTTTTAGTCAGTGCAAATCCTGGATTGCCTCTTAGACCTCTCGCCAAAGTCGCCTCAGGGGGGGAATTATCACGTATTAGCTTAGCGATTCAAGTGACAACCAGTCATGATAAAGATGCGCCAACGATGATTTTCGATGAAGTGGATTCGGGGATTGGAGGAGGTATTGCTGAGATTGTTGGACAAAAGTTACGTACCCTTAGCAGTAGTACTCAAGTACTCTGCGTAACCCACCTACCACAAGTGGCATCACAAGCACATCAGCATTTATTTGTTTATAAATCCAGCAATGATTCTATTACAACATCAAATGTTAAAACCTTATCAACTGAACAACGGATTGAAGAAACGGCACGTATGCTTGGTGGCGTCAACATCACTGAATCAACACTGGCACATGCCAAAGAAATGCTGATGGCTGGAATGAATAATTGAGGCTTTAAACTTAAAATAGGACATATCTCTTCATAGCAATATGATTTTTATAACTTGCACATTTTTGTGTCTTTTTGTCCGTATCAACTGTTGCACAAACAGTTACATTCTTCTGGATCAAGATCTTTGAACCTTAAATACCGTTGTTACTGTCGTATCTGTCAACGGCTTTTTCGCTGTAATCAGAATAGACTGGTTAGCAGATACGTCTTCGCTGAAATGAGTGGTGGTGGGTCAAATCTGTTATTAGGCATGAATGTCCCGTCCAAATTCGACTTTATTGATTAACAGCCCAATGACAATATCGTGCATCTTTTCTATTTTTGAAAAACAGATTGTTCGACGTGTTAAACGTTTAATCCATGTTCTAAAGTTCAGATTTTTTCGTTCAATTTTTTGAGTGTTTTTCTTGCCTATTTCATGCGCTGAAAATCAGGGAAACGGAGCTTAGCGAAGTGATGATTTTTAGTCCCTGA
>CAYZUM010000271.1:0-4275 GCA_964481455.1 uncultured Methylomonas sp.
TGTATTACTAAAATAGCTATATAATTTTATATATATGTAATTTTAATAACCTTAAACGTATAGTATATTGAGTAATATTCGCGCAACTGTAACAGAGCAAAGTATTTCTAAGCTTAGACTAGATGTATTTTTTTACCAACTCTTCTGCAATTTGTACGCTATTTAAAGCTGCACCTTTACGTACATTATCACCTACTACCCATAAGTCAATGCCTAGAAGACAGGAAATATCTTTTCTTATTCGTCCAACAAACACATCATCACTTCCTGATGATTCTGTTACAGCTGTTGGATAGCCACCATCAATTCGTTTATCAAGCACTGTAACTCCAGATGCTTTTCCTAAAAGCTCATGAATCTTTTCAATATCAATTTCTTTTTTTGTTTCTATATGTAAGGCTTCGGAATGCCCATAAAAAACAGGGACTCGAACAGCCGTTGGATTAACTTTAATAAACTCATCATCAAAAATTTTCTGAGTCTCCCATACCATTTTCATTTCTTCTTTGGTATAGCCGTTATCCATAAAAACATCAATTTGAGGTAATACATTGAAAGCTATTTGTTTAGGGTATACCTTTGCTGTAATTGGCTTGCCATTAAGTAACCTTGCAGTTTGCGTAACAACCTCTTCTATCCCTTGCTTCCCAGTTCCAGAAACAGCCTGATAGGTGCAAACATTGATTCGTGAAATTCCAACAGCATCATAAATTGGTTTTAAAGCAACCAACATCTGAATAGTAGAGCAATTTGGATTAGCAATAATTCCACGGTTACTATAATCAGCTATTTTTTCTAGGTTGACTTCAGGAATAACTAATGGAATATCCTTTTCATATCTAAATTGTGATGTATTATCAACGACAACACAACCTTCCGCGACTGCTTTTGGTGCAAATTCCTTAGAGATTGAAGCCCCCGCTGAAAACAAACCAATTTGTACCTTTGAAAAATCAAATTCAGCAAGATCTTCAACTGCTAAACTTCCTCCTTTAAAAGCAATTCGTTTCCCAACTGAACGACTACTTGCCAACGCATATACTTTACCCACTGGAAAATTACGCTCTTCCAATATCGACAACATAACCTCACCAACAGCACCTGTAGCACCTACTACAGCCACATCAAATAATTTTGACACTCTATTTCCTCATAAAGGCATAACAACTAAATACAAAACCCACATTCATAATAATGGGAATCAAATAACTTATACATTATTTGCCTTTCTGTTAATTTTCGACCAAACAGCATCAGCAGTATGCTCTACTACATTAATTTTAATACTCGGTTGAAGAAGAACAATAGAAAGCAGAAATATATTATGTTTATCTTTTTGGTTTTTGCAATATTTACATCACTTGCGATTCGTTAATGTCCAGACCATTCTGTATATTCTTTTAAAAATGAATAAGTAATAATTTGAGTAACTGAACAGGTTTTATGTTCGTATTTACTAACACATAAATGTGTTTAGTAAAGCAGGAACAATTACTGATGCCTCCCAAAGAACACATAGCAGACTACGCAACTGTTGTCACATCGTAGTAGATGGACAAAAATACATGTCAGTTTTTCTAATAATTTCTTGAACACTCCTTATGAGTGGGGATTTAATAAGTTCCTGAGGTTTGGCGCAGATTTTTGACTTCACAGCTGTGCTAATAAAAGGGGGGCAACAGGCTAAGTAACTATTTATTAGCGGGTCTGTGAACTCAAACGGCAAGTCAAAATCTGGAAGTTATTTAATCTTCACCTCTTAGGATGTTAACATTGCAAATATTTTTTCTTTGATATTTTCAACTAAACCTACTCCAGCAATTGAATCAAATTTTACTGAACAACTTTCAGCGGAATAAAAATCTACTAATGGTTTAGTCTGCTGATGATAAACTGATAAACGCTTTTTCACTGTCTCTTCCTTATCATCATCCCGTTGGATAAGCGGTTCACCAGTAAAATCATCAAGACCCTTATTGTTTGGCTTATTAAATTCAATATGATAGGTACGACCAGAAGACAAATGTACTCTTCTGCCACTCATACGCTTGATAATGTCAGTATCTTCAACTGAAATTTCGATGACATGATCTATATTAACATTCATTTTAATCAAACCTTCAGCTTGCACTATAGTCCTAGGAAATCCGTCCAAAATAAAACCATTACTACAATCTTCTTGCTTAATACGTTCTTTAATTAAACCTAAAATAATTTCATCAGAGACCAATCCTCCAGCATCCATAACTTGTTTTGCTTGAAGCCCTAAAGTTGTTCCCTCCCTTACAGCGGTACGCAGCATATCACCTGTTGATATTTGAGGAATACCATACTTTGTACTAATAAACTGAGCTTGGGTTCCTTTTCCAGAACCAGGACTCCCTAGAAGGATTATACGCATATAAAATAACTCCAAAATTTTAAAGTCGTCAGTATCGATAAAATAAACATTACAAATAATTCTTAATGATTGGTTACACTTATACTTCGTACGATCATAGTTGCTGATCTATTAAATGTTGTCAGAAAATAACAAGCGTAACGAAGCTAAACACTAGTGATTTAGTTTATATCTTCAATTGAGGCAAATAGTAACGCTATTTTAGCATTAAGGAGTTAGGATTTAATAATTTCCGGAAGTTTGGCGAGGATTGTGCTTGTCTTCGAGATTGTATAAACAGACGCATAGAGGGCTACGCAACTGTTTATACAATGCCGAAGACGGACAAAAAGACCAGTCAAAATTCGGATATCATTAAATCCTCGCTCCTAATGAACTCACTCTAAACTCACAAACGCATGCACAATGCACTACAAGTAAAAACTGCTGAGGCACATAGAAACGTGCACGAAGTAAATTGGGCACACCGCTAACTTGACGAATGTATTTTTATCGTCATCACATTTATGGATATACTTCGCGCGATCACAGTTGCGGAATTTATAGCAAGTTGGTTTTTTTCGATAGCAAGGCGCTGAAACGGCCGCATAGCAAGCTACGCAACTGTTTCGGCAACGCAGTCTTCGGCAAAAACCAACTCGCTAGAAATCTGTGACCATGACCGTGCGAAGTATATGTATTGTTAGTAAAATTCTTTAGAGTAGAAACGTATAGTTAAAATAACGCAGTAACATTTACCGAGACTTGGCAGATGGCAACATATTTAGAATAGCTTTCCTAATATTTATGTAATTCAGCTGTGAAATTATTTCAGACGTTCCAAAGATCTCGTTTGTCACACTAAAGAAATTAAATCACTACAATTCAATGGTGTCAAATCTATCAATAATTAGACTAGATAATTAAACCTTATAGATCTATTTTATAACATTTACTTTAAACGTGCTTATTCTCTTGTCAAATTGATAAAATTTTCTTATTCTTTATCAGTTATTTATTTTTTTGGAGGATTGTATTCATGCGAGTTGAAAACTTAATGACTTGTAAAGTATTCACAGTTGACTCAAATGACATGATTGACCGTGTATTTTTTTGATCCATCATGAAAAAGTCAGACATTTACCCGTTGTAGAAAAAGGGAAAGTTATTGGAATAGTTTCTGACAGAGACATGTATAAAGCTTTAGATCCGAAAAGTAATTCAAATGCCATTGAATCAAATAAATCAGGCACAGAACTTCATGTCATTCCTAAAAAAGTACAAAATATTATGCTCAGAAAAGTTATCTCAGCTGCACCGGACACCCTTGCTTCTGACGCAGCAGCTCTGAAGGCAGAACACAAAATAGGTGCATTGTCTGTAATATAGAGGAGATAAACTAGGAGGCCGCCCGAGAACTAACATCTTACTGAGTTGACACACAACATATAGTGTTTAAATTAAATTTTAACACTATATGTTGTGCTGGTTTTTTAAAGATTGCTGTTCTCGGACAGGCTCCTAGTAGACATCCTATCTTCGACTGATATTCTGCGCGTCTTTTCTAAATTGGAACATGCTAGAGAAAAAAGGGAACAGCGTATCGCCGATGGGAACAATAACACTTAAATCCTTTTATACTGAAGTTTCCCAGTTTTTAAAATAACAGAAGCCGCAATGTACAAGGCTTTGTTATTTTAGTTGCTGTTGCTCTAAATAGAGCAAACCCCAATTTAAATGGTTTCTCTTTATACGTCACGGCGAAAATAATTGGGAAACTTCAGCTTTTATAGAATTGATTGTTAATTAACTCATCTTTTTTCAGTTTAAAATTGCGGCTTTAACCCATCTTCGTGACTTTTTCTACTCTAAATCATTGATATGTGGTAGTCGTT
>CAYZUM010000272.1:0-4265 GCA_964481455.1 uncultured Methylomonas sp.
AATCTATAATAGATTTTAAGGGGGAGTATAACTCTTATATTTAGAATTGCTGATTCAAAGCCGCCATTGAGGTGAGTTCCTACTTGCAGATAGACGATACAGGCTCACGTGTCAATGGTCAAAATCACTACACACAGATTCCCTACAACGATCTGTTTACCGTTTTTTTTACCACAGAGCATAAAAATCGTTTAACGCTTCTAGATATACTCCGACATTTTGGTTCTAAGCTTAAGTTAACAAACTCCATGAATGACTTCTATTTACTATTATTGTGAAACTGGCACAGGTCTTTTGTATGCCCAAGGGGTATTTAAATAGGAGCGATCTTCAGTCGCGTTGAGATTAATACACGAATCTCAACGCGACTGAAGCTGTATACTTAATCCCGACCGATTATTTCAATTGCATTTGCATCAGGATCGCGGAAAAATAAGGCTTGGCGCCCAGATTTACTCATTGTAAAAAAAATATTATTGTTTTCCAGAGTTCGTCTTACTAAATCAAAATCATCTACTGTTAAAGCAACATGCCTGTCTCGGCCACCATGCTCAGGCCGGCCTGTTGTCGGGTCAATATTATCTAATAATAGGATATGCAGTTGTTGATTTTCACCTAACTGAAACCATGCACCGGGAAAACCAAGATCAGGTCGTTCAACTTGTTGTAAGCCAACAATTTCAGTATAAAATCTAATTGAAGCCTCTAAATCAGAAATCATTAGACTAGAGTGGTGCAGTAAAAAATTTAATTTTGCCATTGAATGTATCAAGAAAGGAGAAAATATTAAAATTGTACAGTAGCCTAGTATTTGTACAAGATAAATTGGTTTCGCGTAGATATACCCCATCCAGTTAGAAACTCGTAATTTTTTGATTTTCAAAAACCCTGGACATTTAATATTGTAATTTCCTATCATTATCTGGAACTGCTGTTCAGATTTTTGAAGAAAAATAGAGGGTAGTGGGTCAAACCTGTGGTTTTAATATTCTCCCTATTACGCTAACCCCTTATATCTCGGACTATTGCATAACTTGTAACTAAACAATAATCACAGGTTTGACCCACTACCAAATAGAGTTCTATTGAAATGACGAATTTCAAAATAGTCGGGGGTTATTTATGGCTCTTTTCCTTTTGGCGTAACGGTAAAAAAATAATAATCAATAAGTTAGATTCTTGCCGGAATCACACGCGTTTGCAATAGTTTTTTCCAAGAGTGTCCACTGGAAAATGAAGGGAGCCATATCGTATACTTTTGTTGCCTGCATGCAATGGTGGATAAGGAAACAGTTATAACAGAGCAGCATTTTTTATAGGAGTGTGCAGTTTTGAATTGAGAGTAAGAATCCTTTAATTTAACATAATATACATTATGCGAAGTTCAAGAGAATTTATTATAAAAGTTTTTTTTGTTACTTATAGAGTAAATTGATCACCTGGTCAGTAACATTTATCAGTGGCCTTGTTCGGTTATTGAAATTGGATGCAGTATTAAGTGATTTCTGTACGGGCGAATATACTTGCCTAAGAGGTTTAAACTTTTTAGCTTCTAATAAGCGTAATTCTTCCTGCTCTTCAAAAACATTCCTGCCAGTTACTTGATTAGTAAATAAAATTGAATCATTCATAAATTGCTCCACTTAAGCGCTTCGCTCGCTGTCGCTACGCGCTACAGTGTCACTATTTAAGTTAGAAGACAAGGAATCTATGTATTGATAAAAAGATTCATTGAGGTGGTTAAACAGACATGAAATATTTGAAACAGGAGTATCATTTTCAAAAGGCTGTAAAAGCGTATGTAAAGATTCATAAAGTGCTGCCATACGCTCATCACCAACGATTAAATTTATTTAGCCGATCCTGACCGTTTCCCAGTCACTAAAGGTCTTATTTTTGTGTAGTCACAAACAGGATTTTGCCTGTTATCAAACCCATGAGCCTGATCCATAAGTTCATATTGGCCAATGGGAAATGCTAATGCTGATTGTTGAGATTCTTTAGAGTCAGAAAAAATCAAAGATAATTTTTTTGAGAGACAGGTTTTAGCCTGCAAGGACAATAAGTAAAGTGCCACCCGATTTATATTACTCCAGCTCTCTGGCCAAATAAGCCACTGCTACTGCGGGTGCGCAATCAGCAATTTGCATATCTGTTACATGCCCCGGTGTATTAAAAAAACCACCAAAATCTCTATATTCCAGCCCAAGGTTGAGTGCAATGTCTTCTATTAAGCAACGACCTATTCCAGCGCCTATTACCTGAATTTTTGTTCTATGCTCTATGCGTGATAACTGTTTTTTACAGGCTAGCTTCACTCTGCTAAGCTGCTGCATTCTTATCTCATGTGCTAATGCCTGCCAATCAGACATAGAATAATCCTGAATATCACAGCCAATCATACGCGCTAGACGTCGAGCACTGGCCTGTTCGGTTTTATCACCGTTATCAGCAGTATCACTTTGATCATGTTGCTCATTTAGCTCATGAGTTAAACGATAAACATCTGCCATCGTAGCAAAATATTCACTCATCACCCCTACTTCAGAACCTGCAAAATTTACCGATTGAACAACGGCCATAACGGCTGTTCTTACCATTCCGGTATAAACTAATTCACTCGAAACCAAGCGCTGAAAGTCAGTATATCCAAGGGCATCAACCTGATTTTTTCTAAGTAATAAAACATCGGTTGTTGTGCTACCCATATCAACAAACAAACCTAGTTCGATTCTTTGCGTAACATAGTTTGCACTGGCTAGCCAATTTGCTGAGGCAATATCATCCACATGCATAGGCTCCACCAACTCTGCGCAAATAAACCCTAAGCGCCCTGCATAAATTCGCAATGATTTTTGCCCTATTACCCGCTGCATTACAGCAATAATCTCAGAGACACCTTGTGCTTTATTGGCAAACAAATCTACCAATTCGCCAGTCATGGTCATCGTATGCCTTATACCCTGCGCTGGTAATTTGTCTATAATATCAGCCAGAGCGATTTCAAGCGTACTAATGCCTTGCCATAATGGGCAAGGCTGTTGATAAACTGCTAATACAACTCCCTTGTCATTTAGCAATGCTGCTTTTAAATGTGCTCCCCCTATATCCCAGCCTACAATTTTATCCTGCATGCAGATTTCCTTGATTAACATCAACCATCACTAATTGATTTTTTGACTTGATTAAACTGGGGAACTGATGGTTAAGCATACCCAAAACCAGTTCGGCTACATTTATACCTAAAGCCTCTCCAATACCCACATAAGAAGTCGTTAACCGTGGATTAATTTCTAAAATCAAATTTTCACCTACCACAGTCTGGATAAAATCGATACCTACATAACCAAACAACTCTGGAATAACGCCGGCAATCTGCTGACAAAGTTTTTGGTAAATCAGCGCGTTTTTAGTCTGAACATTCACTGTACAGGCCAACAGCTCAAATTGTTGCTTTTCAATTCTCATATGCTGCTCATTACAGCAAATAAAATACGCTTTACCTAAATAAAATAGACAGGATAAACTTAAAACCTTTCCAGCAATATAGGGTTGAAAAATATACTGCCCGTTCTGCTTAAGTTTTAAACCTATATTTTGCAAATCTAATTCTGATTCGAATAAATAGACCCCATCACAGCCGACTGAATTGTTTACTTTTAGAATAGCTTTAGCAGCATTCGAAGGTGCTATTATTTTCTGGATCAGGTTATGATTTTGGATGTTAGCTTGATTAATTAAGCAACTGGGTACGCATGGGATATCTGCGTTTTGTAATAGTATATAGGTACGAAATTTATCCGCGCAAATTTCAACGGCTGACAGTGCAGAAGTTGCTAATGCTTTTCCTTGCTGAATAAAAAAATGACACCAAAATGCTAAAACCCCATCACTTTCAGGCGCAATAAGCCAGACGACATCATAAGTATCCTGCAGAGCTGACAATAATGTCTGTAACTCTATTCCATGCGAAATAGTGAAGTATTGCCAGCGTTTGTTTTGCCTTGACTCATCTAGTACGATACGTTCATCCTGCAAAATCAATAGTGCAACATCTGTGATTGAACGTAAATCATCTAGCAATGCGTTACGCATCAACAGTCCTTCTTGCAATAATGATTCAGGCAGGGATTGCTCAATCAACCCTCCTCCTGAGATAAACTCAAAAACTAAAATTCGCATAAACTAGTACGGCTACCAACTTAAGACAGGACAAAATCTAAAAAAATAAGGCTAGCTCCGCTTATTTCTGTATCATAAAGTTA
>CAYZUM010000273.1:0-4255 GCA_964481455.1 uncultured Methylomonas sp.
AAGACGGACAAAAAGACCCGCAATCTTGGATGATGTGTGTTTCCATCTCCCTTAGGTAACGCGCAATAAATAAACTCTCCATATTGCGCAGGATTTTTGTTTGTCTTCCATTAGTAGAAATAGAGGCATAGCTGGCTACGAAACTGTTTCTATCAAAAAGAAGACGAACAAAAAGACTAGCAAGATGGGTGGGTGTTGCGAGTTACCTAAGACTGCTGAACAAAATTTAGCCTCACCCTTTGCTGCTTTAAATGAAAATTAGATTATGCAACCGAATACTCTTTCATCAATTCCGATTGCACACGAAAAACATCCTCTTCCGGCACACACTGCACATAACTGCCATCACTTTGCATTATCCAGGCCTGGGAATTGTCTTTTAAATAATTGTTCAGATCCTTTAATACCCTCGCTTTCAACTGTTTGTTTTCGATAGGAAAAGCTGCCTCGACACGTCTAAACATATTGCGGTTCATCATGTCCGCACTAGCGGCATAAACTTCCTGATCGCCGCTATTTTCAAACATATAGACACGAGTATGCTCTAAGTAACGCCCAATAATTGAACGCACCTCAATATTTTCAGAAACCCCTTTAATACCAGGTTTCAATGAACAAATACCACGCACTATAAGCCTTACTTCTACACCCGCTTGAGAGGCTCTATAGAGAGCTCGCATCATTTTTCCTTCAACCACAGAGTTAACCTTAAAGATGATTTTTGTCACTTTACCTTCTTTTGCAAAATCTATTTCTCGTTCAACCTTTGCCAGCAAACTTTTATGTAAAGTAAACGGTGATTGTAATAATTTATTGAGCTTCGTCACTTTACCCAGACTGGTTAACTGTACAAAGATTTTTCTAACATCTTCGCCAATGTCTTTGTTTGCAGTAAATAAACCATAATCGGTGTAATATTGCGCTGTTCTTGGATGGTAATTCCCTGTCCCTAAGTGTACATATTCTCTATATTTCTTACCCTCTTTACGGATCACAAGGCACATTTTGGCATGCGTTTTATAACCCACCACACCATAGACAACATTAACCGCAGCATCTTGTAATTTAGCAGCCAGGGTTATATTCGCTTTTTCATCGAAGCGGGCCCGCAATTCAATCACAACCGTCACTTCTTTACTCGATCTGGCTGCTTTAAGCAGGGCATTGATGATTGGTGAATCAGAACTGGTTCGATACAATGTTTGTTTAATCGCGACAACATCTGGATCAACGGCTGCCTGCCGTATAAATTCAACAACAGGTGTAAATGATTCATAAGGGTGATGGATCAAGATATCCTGTTTTTTTATAGCATCAAAATAATTCTTATTGCGTGCTAGTTGCGCTGGCATTGACGCTTGGTAAGGCGCAAATTTCAAATCAGGACGCTCAACCAGCTCAACAATTTCCTGCAACCGGCTCAAATTAACAGGTCCGTGAACCGAAAAGACCTGATCGTCAGAAATACCAAAACGTGCAGCTAAAAATTTAACGGTTTCTGCCCCGCACTTAGCATCAATTTCCAAGCGAACTTCATCCCCATAATTACGCATGGCCAATTCACCTTCAACGGCATTCAGTAAATCATCAATCGCGTCATCATCAACATACAAATCACTATTACGAGTGACTCTGAACTGGTGACAACATTTTACGGTCATACCATTAAATAGCTGATCAACAAAAGCGTGAATAATGGATGATAAAAACACAAAGTCATGCTCCCCTCCTCTCGCGTCCTCAGACGGTAACTTAATGATTCTTGGTAATGCTCTAGGAGCTTGTAAAATAGCGCGCCCACTATTACGCCCAAAGGCATCTTTTCCGGTTAATGAAATAATAAAATTTAAGCTTTTATTTAATATCCGTGGAAAGGGGTGTGCAGAATCCAGTCCTACCGGGGTTAATATCGGCTGTAACTCCTCATGAAAGAATTTCTTCAGCCACTGCCTTTGCTGATCGCTCCAATCGCCCCGGCGAATAAAATAGATTTTTTCCTCTGCTAGCTTGGGAATTATTAGTTCATGCAATACCCGATATTGCTCACTGACTAATCCCTGTGCTTTAACCGCGATAACCTTTAACTGTTCCTCAGCATTCAGTCCATCACAGGCCATCACATGTGGGTCCATCTCAGCCATTTGAATGACACTAGCGACCCTGACTTCATAAAACTCATCCAGATTAGAGCAAGAAATACACAAGTAATTTAAACGTTCTAATAAAGGTACATTTTCATCTTTAGCCTGTGCCAGGACACGGCCATTGAACTCTAAAAGGCTAAGTTCACGATTATAATAGAGCGCAGGATCATCAAGACTCACCTCATCAATCATGTCACTCTTTTTTTCTTTTTCTTTCATTGTCTTATCTCTTTAACCGGGCCATTCAAAACTGAAAATCCACGATTTCCCTGTAAACCACCCGTATGAATAGCAATAATTTTTTGACCTGATGCAAAAAAACCTTGCTTGATTAAAGCATAGATCCCATAGAGCATTTTACCAGTATAAATTGGTTCAAGTTGAATGTTATGAGTTTGCTCAAAGTGATTGATAAAATCAAATAAAACAGGCGTTACTTTAGCGAAACCGCCAAAATGGTAGTCCAATTGAATACCCCAGTTAATATTGTGAGAGGGATTATTGCTTAACATCTGTTGCACATCTGCCGTTAAGAAACCGGCTCCTTTTAGTGCTGAAAAGCCTATTACCTGTTTATTATCAGGCACTGCGCTAATAATGCCTGCCAAGGTCGTTGCCGTGCCACAAGGCGAACATAATACATCGTAATCAGTCTCTAACTCATTGACTAACTCTGCGACACCCAGTAAAGCCAATTCCATGGCTCCCCCTTCAGGGAGCCAGTATTCACCTGCTTGCATCTGTGGTAAGGAATTATAATACTTATACGTTCTTAATTGACGAAACTCAGTACGCGAGACAAATTCTAGTGTCATGCCCCATGCGATAAGGTCAGATAATGTTGAATTTAATGGTTCGGGTCGTTCGCCGCGAATTTTCGCCTCTGTCTGTAGACCTAATAATTTACCCACATAAGCCAAGGCATGCAAATGATTAGAATAAACACCTCCCATAGATATAATCTTATGGGTATTTAAAGATAAGGCATGTTGTAGAATATATTTTAATTTACGCCATTTATTGCCCGAAATAACGGGGTGTAATAAATCATCTCGCTTTAACCAGAGTTCTACACCCTGTTCTTGTATAAAGGGTTCACCAATTTGCTGTAATACAGAAGTACCCAGCTTTGCTTCTAACGCCATCAGTTGCTTATCTACCATGCCAATGATTTACAAAAATTATTCATATTAGAAATAGCAAAGTTAAATGAACAGATTGAATTGTGGATTATCACTTTAAGACATGGCTCTCTTGGGGAGTAGTGTCTGAACCTACCCGTATTATCCCTCTGCTAGACAATGAAGCTAAAGTGTACTCTCTTTCGAATGCCCCCTTAAATTGCTAGCCCAACATTTATGTTAATTTTATCAGCAAATATCGCTTTCTATTAACCTTGTTATAATCATTACCTGTTAAAATATAGAATGAGATTAGCAAAATACTTAGCAGCACATCAATAACCAAACAATATTTCCATTTTCCAATATATTGTTTCTCTATAGAAAAATTGCAGCCCCTATGTCAGAAGATATTACCAGCTTAGAAGAAAGTACAACAGCAGCCTTCGAAAAACTACGCGACAATATGCCACCCATTGGCTTCATAAGTCGTAAAAAACGAATTAAAGGCTATATACAGATTACCGAGATTGCACAATATATGATAAGCAATCAGGAAATAACCAAGGAAAGCGCTCTCTATATTCTTTCAATCATGATGCGCAAAGTTTCTGATTTTCAAAAAGCGGCAACGATGACAGCTTTCAGCCTTAAAAGTATTGGGAAAAATGCTATATCCCCTATAGGCTTGCTATTTGCTATAGAAGTACGCAAAAACCTAAACCTACCTGCTACACATCATTACTCGGAAAACCTGGCAAACACTGATGAAAAAAGTGAATTAGATAAAATTGATTAAAGGCTAGTACAGCCTCCTTTAAATCTGCGGTATCAATAAAACAGATTCACGAGGTATTTTTAATGGGTTAATCGTTTTATTGCTTACTTCGGGACTGCTGTACCAGCAGTCTTTCCGCAAAATAATTTCAAACTGTTTACTCACCGTTCGCTCATTTTGATTGCCAGCTTCTCAGATAGCTCATGGTAAAT
>CAYZUM010000274.1:0-4224 GCA_964481455.1 uncultured Methylomonas sp.
TTACCATGAGCTATCTGAGAAGCTGGCAATCAAAATGAGCGAACGGTGAGTTGTAGAAATGATCTTTATTAAAAAGTGTAGCTATGAGGTATGCTCTGAATTGCTGATAAAACTACCAATCAGTGCATAATTCATTGTTAATCCTTAATGGGGGCTGGAGCCAATACCTGTCGTGAACCACTGCCTTCAGCAGGACTGACAACCCCGGCCATTTCCATTGCCTCTATCATTGATGCTGCACGGTTATAACCAACCTTAAAACGTCTTTGCACGCTGGAGATTGAGGCTTTGCGAGATTCAGTGACAAATGCGACTGCCTGGTCATATAAGTCATCCATTTCTGAATCAACTGCATCTGGCCCGGATATAAAAGTCCCATCATTACTTTCTGAGTATTCATGGGTAATTTCATCCAGATAATTTGCAGGTGCCGTTTTTTTCAAAAATTCAACGACATGGTGCACTTCATGATCGTCAACAAAGGCGCCATGAGCCCGCTGGGGAATATTCGTTCCAGTAGGCATAAATAACATATCACCATTACCCAGTAAAAATTCAGCGCCTCCCTGGTCAAGTACAGTCCGGGAATCTATGCGTGAAGACACCTGAAATGAAATACGTGAAGGCACATTGGCTTTAATCAAACCTGTCAAGACATCAACCGATGGGCGCTGAGTTGCTAATATCAAATGAATGCCCGCTGCACGGGCTTTTTGTGCCAGGCGGGCGATCAATTCCTCGACTTTTTTACCGACGATCATCATCATATCCGCTAACTCATCGACGACAATAACGATACTGGGTAAAGTTTCCAGCGTCGGAATACTTTCACCTTCTTCTAAAGCGGTTTCAAAAGTATACATAGGATCTTTAATCGGGCTTCCTTGTTTTTCAGCTTGTAACACTAATTTATTAAAGCCAGCGAGATTTCTTACTCCCACTTTTGACATCAATTTATAGCGCCGTTCCATTTCAGCCACTGCCCAGCGCAATGAATTTGCTGCATCTTTCATATCGGTAACAACGGGAGTCAATAAATGCGGAATACCATCATAAACGGATAATTCCAGCATTTTTGGGTCAATCATGATCATCCTGACTTCATCTGGTGTTGATTTAAAAAGCATGCTCAAAATCATGGTATTAATAGCGACCGATTTACCAGACCCAGTCGTTCCTGCAACCAATAAGTGTGGCATTTTGGCTAAATCAGCAACCACAGGAGAACCTGCAATATCTTTACCTAGAAATAGGCTAAGCGGGGATTTTGATGTTATAAATTTAGAAGATTCCAGACCCTTTCTAAAGGAGACCATTTCGCGCTGCTGGTTAGGTATTTCCAGACCTATGACAGATTTTCCGGCAATCACTTCAACGATCCTGACACTGGTGACTGATAAGGCACGCGCGAGATCTTTTGCCAGGCTGCTAATTCGACTGACTTTAACGCCCGCTGCGGGCTGCATTTCAAAGCGTGTAATAACCGGGCCTGGTAAGACAGCTGTCACTTCGGCAATGAGATTAAAGTCTTGTAAAGATTGCTCAACCAAGCGTGACATACCTTCAAGCTCATCAGCTGAGTAACCTTGAACGGTGTCTGTTCTTAAATCCAGTAATTCAGTATCGGGCAATGCTCCCGGCTCTACTTTTTTAAATAAATCTGTTTGCACCTTTTTTGTCACAACTGGCAAAGTATCAACAGGTTCAGGTATCTTGATAACGGGCGCTGTTTTCAGTTTTTTTTCTGGCTGCTCTTTTTTGACTCTAACAAGCGGAGTAATTTTCTTGCTTTCATTATTTTGTGCACTCAGTTTCCTTGTACCGATCTGCTTCCAGAATTGGCTAATTTTATTGAAAAGTAAATGGCTTAATTCGAGTGTTTTCTTGCCAACTAACTCAATCAAGCTTAACCATGATATATGTGTATATAAAGTGATTCCAGCAAAAAACAGACCAAATAATAGTAAAGTCGCGCCAAAATTACCAAAGCTAAGAATGAGTATTTCCCCTAGCTCCTGACCAATAATACCGCCACTATTTCTAGGCAATTCGATTCCGCAGCGTAAGATATGCAAATAGCAGAATGTGGTTGCGGCAATAATAGCAACTATTAGCCCCAGCCAGCGTATATATTTCATTAAACCAGCAAACGATTCAGCTTTTCTGGTAAAGAACAAATACGCTTGCCATAAGATAATGAGCGGAAAGACAAGCGCAATAACACCAAAAAAATTAAATGAAAAATCCGCTAGCCAGGCACCAACTCTACCGCCTGAGTTGCTAATAGCCATTCCTGTGCCACTATGTGACCAGCCAGCATCTTCGTGGCTAAATGAGATTAACGAAACTAAATAAAACACAGCGATGACTATATAGCCAAACAACGCTATTTCACGTAAGCCTTGTACTGCTTTTTCTTCCATCACTGCCGCCATCAATTAACACTAAAACTACTAAACAAAACAAAACAATAGCCCAATCATTACATACATCACATCAAATAAAAAGTACTAATCCTTAAATATTATTAATCAGCATCCTTTACACTTTAAAAAAATAGTGAAATTCATTAGCCTGCAGATATTGTGATTAATGGAAAAATGATAGTATAAGAATTAGAGAGCACCTGATATTTTCTCTTAGTTCTATGTTATTATTCATAATTCAAAATAATTACAATAAACTTGGAGATTGCTATGCCAAAAATACGTTTTATCGTTTCTGCAATTGCTCTTGCAGGGACTGTCTCAGTTGCTTCTGCATGGGAGGCACTACCTACAAAAGCACCTGCACCCGCTAACAACCCCACCACTGCTGAAAAAGTTGAGCTAGGTCGTATTCTATTTCACGACCCTAGACTATCTTCTACTGGCACAGTATCTTGTGCGTCTTGCCATAACACCATGCTAGGGGGAGAAGATAATAGACCTAATTCAATGGGAGTAAATGGGCAAACGGGTGGACGTAGTGCACCGACTGTCTGGAATGCCGCCTTTAATGAAGTACAATTCTGGGACGGACGTGCTGCTAGCCTTGAAGACCAGGCGGCTGGGCCAGTGACTAACCCAATCGAAATGGGCATGAAAAGCTGGGACGATGTGGTTAAACGTTTAAAAGCGATTGACGGTTACCAACCTCTGTTTACAAAAGCATTTGGCTCAAATTCAATCTCTAAAGATAATGCAACCAAAGCGATTGCTGCTTACGAAAGAACGTTAATTACGCCAAATAGTCCTTATGATAAATATGCTAAAGGCGATAAAAAAGCATTAACTGGGCAACAAATACGTGGTTTAAATAAAGCTGTTGAACTAGGTTGCGTTGGTTGTCATAGCGGCCCTGCCTTTAATGGCCCAGGCACATTCCAGAAATTCCCACTGATCGATAATGCCTATTTAGAAAAGCAATATAAATTGAGTGATGATAAAGGGCTTTATGAAGTCACCGGAAAAAGTGGTGACGAGAACTTTTTCAAAGTCCCTACATTACGTAATATTGCTTTAACGGCTCCGTATTTCCACAACGGTTCAGTTAAAACACTGGAAAAAGCGGTTAAAATCATGGCTAACGTACAGTTAGGACAAAAATTATCGAGTGCAGATGTTGCAGATATTGTTGCCTTTCTGAATGCTTTAACGGGAGAATTCCCTAAACAGGAAATGCCTACATTACCAGGCACATCAGGTACAACGTTTAACTAGAACCATTGAAACGTCACTGCCACATCTATTGGCAGTGACGTTTCTTAATTTTATAGCTTTTATACTCACCTAAAAATAATCGCTGTAAACTCATTTAGAACTACATCATTGATAAACTCAACACTTGGGTCTATCTTTAAAATTTTTTTTATCCCACTTCCATAACCACTGTAAGGCAAAATATATTTTGAAATAGAATTTAAAATAGGATTTCTTATGGATTGATAGCCCGCTTTTTATCTTGTCCACAGTCAGTGAATGCGTTAACTTCCCAGGGCTAACGATTTCAACTCTATCATTGAGTATAAAAATTTTAATGGATGAATTGATATAGTAATCTCTATGCACCAGAGCGTTGACAATTAATTCACTTAAAATAATGTCGTCTATCTCAGGCTCACCCAGTGTATTAAAATTCTTATCAACTTGTTTTTTTCGTAAATGACTTTTTAAAAAATATAAACTTTATTTATACTCGATGTTCCAGTTTCCAGCTATATCTGGGCTTGAAGGCACCTAGATT
>CAYZUM010000275.1:0-4221 GCA_964481455.1 uncultured Methylomonas sp.
GAATGAAGGTGACAGGAGTCCCTGAATTTCACGAAGTAGCATGGCGCGCCTGTTGCTTCCATCCGCAGTTATGTCTCTACAGCTCGCAAGAGTTTGGCCAATATTTTTGGCGCGATTCGAGATGCCTTTTCTGGCACTGAAGAGGAGTTGTTGCAATACTGTTTAGCAAGGCGGCTAGAAGTATGTTCTAGATATAGGTTTGATAAAGGCTTAAGAGGTGAAAGTAGTGAGTTCGTTGCCAAAGAATTAAAGTCTTTAATCATTTATGCCATCATTCAAGTATCCCAAGGTCAATTGTTGGAAGGACTCTCTGGAAAGCAGGCGTTTATACTTAATACTATGCCAGACATAGAAGCAGACTCTATTCTGAATCGGTATCAAGGGGTTGCTGCATTGATGTATCAGCAGGAAGGTAATTTAATTGATATTGCGGATAAAGTAAAAATCCCCTTATCTGATGTATGTGATTTCTATAATGTTTGCTATTTACTAGGGTATATAGAGGTGATTGGTGCTAAACCAAAAATTTTAGAGACTAGTAATAGCAATACTTTAGGACAGCATATAAAATAATGGTTTGGGGTATCAATTCTTATTTCGATTAGGAGGAGTGGCCTTCAATTGCGAAATAGGTTAATGAATTTGATTGATTGCGTGGCTGAAAATCGTTTCTAAAACATAAGGGAGGTATCTTAAATCCATTATTTTTCTAAACTTCAGAATGCCCACGAACAGCTTTCATACACCACAACCTGCAGATATAGCCGTGGATTATAAAGCCGCATGGTTCAAGTATCTTAATTTTACACTCTACACAGGAGACTTTTTTGCATATCCATATTTTAGGTATTTGTAATACTATACTCTGTGTCTTGTATGTTTTTTAGTCCCTTCTTTTTGGAGCTAGTTAAGTAAATACAGGGTTCAAGTCTCTTAATTTTCACACTCTACACCGGAGGTTTTTTTGCATATCCATATTTTAGGTATTTGTGGTACATTTATGGGCGGGCTTGCCTTAATAGCAAGAGAATTGGGGCATACGGTTAGTGGTTCTGATCAAAATGTATATCCACCAATGAGTACCCAGTTAGCTGAACAAAGTATTCAGCTAATGTCAGGGTACAGGGCTGAAAATTTACAGCCTAAGCCTGATTTAGTGATTATTGGCAACGCCATGTCGCGTGGCAATTCTGAGGTAGAAGCGGTACTAAATCAAGGTATAAAATATACTTCAGGACCACAATGGTTGTCTGATTATGTGTTGCAAGAAAAGTGGGTTTTAGCCGTCGCAGGAACGCATGGCAAGACAACAACGAGCAGTATGTTAGCCTGGGTTCTTGAGTATCAGGGCTTTAAGCCAGGGTTTTTGATTGGTGGGATACCCATGAATTTTGGTCTCTCGGCACGCGCAGGGGAGTCTGATTTTTTTGTTATTGAAGCCGATGAATATGACTCGGCATTTTTTGATAAGCGTTCAAAATTTGTCCATTACCGTCCGCGGACATGTATATTAAATAATCTGGAATTTGACCATGCTGATATTTTTGATGATTTGCAAGCAATTAAGCGGCAGTTTCATCATTTAGTCAGGACAATTCCAGGAGACGGGTTGATTGTCGCACCTGAGGTTGATGCCAATTTACAAGACACACTGAAAATGGGGTGTTGGACGCCTATTCAGAATACTGCTATTCATCAGACGGCGACATGGCAAGCAAAATTGAAGAAAGAAGATGGTAGCCAGTTTAATGTGCTCTTTGAGCAACAAGATCAAGGGCAGGTCGATTGGCAATTAACTGGGATGCATAATGTTTATAATGCATTGGCTGCAGTTGCTGCAGCAAGGCATATCGGGATTTTACCCAGTGACGCAATCTTAGCTTTAACTAAGTTTAAAAATGTAAAGCGACGTATGGAGGTGATAGCAGAAACTAACGGAGTGATAATCTATGATGATTTTGCTCATCACCCTACCGCAATTCAGATGACTTTAGAAGGTTTACGCAAGCATGTAGGCGAGGAAAAAATTATTGCTGTGGTGGAACTGCGTTCTAATACTATGCGTATGGGAGTTCATCGTGAAGTATTAGCCGAATCCCTAGCATTAGCTGATCGTAGTATTATTTATCAGCCTGAAAATTTAGACTGGGATTTATCTGATTTACAAAGCCATGATAATAATATCAAAATTTGCATTTCTATAGATGAAATTATGCACGAACTTCAGCAGGAAGTAGCGCCTAATAGTCACTTTTTAATGATGAGTAATGGAAGTTTTGGGGGTATTTACCAACGCCTGCAAAATGAACTATAAATTGCATGACACAGGGGCCATTCACAAAATGACTTCGACAAGTGACAGAACTTTTTGTCCACCTTCTGCGTTGTTGAAACAGTTGCGAAGTTAGCTATGCGCCTAATTCAGCGCCCCTGTATCTAGTACGGGGTAGGCTTTGAATACTAATAAAAAGTTTGTGTCAGTTGCCTAACTAATTCCTTGTTTGTTCCTTAATTTGTGTACAGGCTAAAACTAGGGCGTCCAAATGCCCAAAATCTCATAGCCAGAAAATGCTTAGATCATTACCCACGCCAGTGTAACCACCCATTTTTCCAGCATGACAACAAAATAAATTCTAGGTACATTAGCCCCTCAGAGCGCTGAAGCAAAGGGGGCTCGAATACCACTGCTATTTATAGCCATTTCAACGACTTTTTCCTTCACTCCTGAAGCACATGCATTATAGCGATAGTCCAGCATAAAGGTGAGCGTTGGGCAGGCACTATTTTTGCAGCGATATCGCTGTATATTTTGAGCATTCTTGCCTGATTTCATGATATGACGACAGCGACAATTTGGACAAGCTACTTCTTGATAACATTTCATTTGAATAAGGATGATATAAATTTTAAATTTTTCCAAATAATTAAGTTCAATAACAGATTTCACCCACCACCGTTTATTTGTTGCGAGTTACCAATGGAGCGTGCCCGAAATTGTCATATAACTGTCACGAGTCTGTCATACTGCTGTCATATTAATGGCTGACAATAGCCTTACATTATTAATGAAATATAAGGCTACAAATGATAACTTTTTCTAAAGCAAAATCCTTCGTTGCTATTGCCGGGTTTGTTTCTGCAAACTTGGTAACGAGCACTGTGATGGCTGTGCAAACTGTTGATCCAGATCTTCCTGAATATACAAAAGCCAGTGGTGTTGCGGGTAACCTATCCAGTGTTGGATCCGATACATTAGCAAACCTCATGACCTTGTGGGCTGAGTCTTTCAAGCGAAACTATCCAAATGTTAATATACAGATTCAGGCAGCTGGATCATCTACTGCGCCACCCGCTCTGACTGAGGCAACAGCTAATATTGGCCCGATGAGCCGTAAAATGAAAGATAAGGAGCTAGATGTTTTTGAGAAAAAATATGGCTATAAGCCTACAGCAGTTCCTGTGGCTATTGATGCGCTTGCTGTCTATGTGAACAAAGATAATCCGGTAGACGGTATGACGATTGCACAAGTTGATGCGATTATGTCTTCAACCCGGAAATGTGGTTATGCAACGGATATATCGACCTGGGGCGATGCCGGCTTAACGGGGGCTTGGGCTGCTAAAAGCATTCAGTTGTACGGACGTAATTCAGTGTCAGGTACCTACGGCTATTTTAAGAAAAAAGCCTTGTGTAAAGGTGATTTCAAAAATAAAGTCAATGAGCAGCCTGGGTCTGCTTCTGTTGTGCAATCCGTTTCGACGTCACCTAATGGCATCGGTTATTCAGGCATTGGTTATAAAACCTCAGGTGTTAAAGCCGTCGCTTTGACTAAAAAAGAAGGCTCTTCTTATATCAATGCAACGTCTGAAAATGTTTTATCAGGAAAGTATCCATTAGCGCGCTTTTTATATGTCTATGTAAACAAGAAACCGAATCAACCATTAGCACCACTAGAAAGAGAATTTATCAAAATGGTGCTTTCTAAAGAAGGCCAGAAAATCGTTATAAAAGATGGCTATATTCCTTTACCAGCCAAGGTAGTGAATAAAAAATTATCTGAACTAGAGTTGACTTTTGTAAACAGGGAATAAGAGGTATGGATGATGTATGACAAAGATGTTTTTTTAAATTTTTTTATGTCAAATTTTTGGCTACGAGTTTAAAACGGGACATCGGATAGGAGTGAAAGAGCTTTAGCTATTTCCGAAACAGCAATAGCT
>CAYZUM010000276.1:0-4220 GCA_964481455.1 uncultured Methylomonas sp.
GGGACTAAAAATCATCACTTCGCTAAGCTCCGTTTCCCTGATTTTCAGCGATCGAACGTGCTAAAGGCCGATGCTTAGCAGAAGCCATGTAATTATTCACACCCCTATCATTTTAACGGCTCTCTTCCTGTTGGCGTGACGGTAAAAAACATAATAATCAATAAGTTATATAGCATTTAATCAGCTCTGTAGCACTATTTGTAACCCGTTTTCGAGAGTTAAAATACCGCAACAACGTCGCTATTACTGAGTTCTTCAAGAAAACTACCCTTAAATCTAAGAATAATAGCGAAAATAATGGTTATTTTTTAGAAAAAACTCTAGACTCAAATGTTATGTATCATATTGTTTTTAAATTATTTTATTGATCACGCTAAAAGGAAAAGAGCCATAAAAAATCCACCCATCTTGCTTGCTTTTTGTCCGCCTTCTTCGTTGTAGTAACAGTTGCGTAGCCCTGCTATGCGACTGTTACTACGCCTTGAATACGAACAAAAATACTGCCTAATATTGGACGTTTATTTATTTCCAGCTCCCTTACCTTATTATATTCTAATTCCTCTACAATAATTCAGACTAGGTTTTGGGAGGAATATACCCCTCCGGCATCTGAAACCCCGTACCAAATAAAAATTTCCCTCTTTCTTCTTCAATCATCTTTTTCGCTTTAGGCTCAAAACTGGCTAGACGGTTTTCGTTAATCAGCATAGTTTGCATGCTGGTCCATTCTTTCCAGGCTTTCTGAGATACGTTGTCATAAATGTATTGCCCTTTTGGCCCTGGAAAGGGTAATGAATCCAGCCCTTCTTCCTCTGTTCCTAATTTTACACAGTTTACTAGTCTTGCCATTTTATTCCTCGAATATTTCATCAAATAATTGTTTAACTGGCGCGGGGAGCGCAATATTTTTCGTTTGCCTATGTTTATACCAGAGTACCTTCTCTGCTTCCAGTACATTATTTGTAAGGTTTTTTACATGAAGTACTATGGGTTGATAATCTAGATGATAATGAGAAAAGGTATGTCGTCTGACCGTTAAAGTCTGTTTTTGGGTGACCGCTATGGATTTAGTTTTTAACCATATCTCTAACTGCTCAGGGTCGGTAAACTCAGGTAGACTCCATAACCCTCCCCATATACCTGTGGGTGCTCTTTTTTCTAGCAATACCTGCCCATCTTTATCAATTGCAATCATAAACAAACTTTGTTTGACTGGATTTTTTTTCCCTGGTTTCGGCGTGGGTAATTTATCCACACACTCTTGTTGAAGCGCTAGGCAATTTGCTTGTAGTGGACATGCAGCACAGTTAGGTTTCGAGCGAGTACAGAGCGTTGCTCCTAAATCCATAATAGCCTGAGTATAATCAGCAACACGTGACTCTGGAGTATAAAGTGCACTTATTTCCCATAATTGCTTATTAACGTCTTTGCTACCCGTCCAGCCTTGTATTGCTTTATATCTTGCGAAGACACGGCGCACATTCCCATCAAGAATGGGCTGGCTATTGTGAAAGGCGATGCTTAAAATAGCGCCTGCTGTCGAGCGCCCGATACCAGGTAAAGCTATTAAGTTCTCAAGTGAGTTAGGAAAGCAGCCTGACTGATCAATAATCCCCGCTGTTTTATGTAGATTTCTGGCTCGCGCATAATAACCCAGGCCGGCCCAAAAGCTAAGAACCTCATCTAAAGGAGCATTCGCCAGCTTATGTATATCAGGATATTGCTGGATAAACTTATTAAAATACGGGATCACGGTAACAACTTGCGTTTGTTGTAACATGATTTCAGAGAGCCAGACTCGGTATGCGGTGACTGGGTGCTGCCAGGGTAGGTCTTTACGTCCAGAGTGGTCAAACCAGTTCAGTAACTTATGTTGAAAAGTAACTGGGTTCATGATGAAAGTTTACAATACATAGGCGATATAAAAGTTCCGAGCTGTTTAGAAAAAGCCTTTTAATAATTTATTCACTGCTTTGCCTGCACCTTCGCCTAAGGCTTTATCTATGTCCTTTTCGCGTTTATCAATAAATTTGTCAACTTTTTCCTTTTCCTTTTCAGTCAGCATCGCCTTTATTGATGTTAAATCGACCTTATAAACAGGGGCTGATAATGTCCCAACCACTTTAATAGCAACTGGCCGATCAGCGGCTTTATTAAGGTTCTTATTCACACCCTTTTTCATTTTTGCAACGACTTTATAGTCAAGTTCATCAGTCACTAAGTTTGCCGTTCCACCACCTTTCACTTCTACTGTTGATGATTCTGCTAAAAAATCAGGGTTATTAATAATACCTCGTTTTATCTTTGCTGTGCCTTGAATAATGTCGAAAACAGTCTGCTCGTTAGCATAGTTTTTTTTCATTTCTTTGCCTTCAATCGCTAACTTACCCATATCAATTATTTTTTGCAAATTAAAATCTCTGATCGTGCCTTTATGCAGTGAAAAAATAAGGTGACCTGCTAAGGTTGATTTAATGGCTGATATGGTATTCCCGCGTGCTTTTAATTTAGCGCTAATATTTGCCTTCCCTTTTAATTTGACAACTGAACCCGGCTGTAAATCTTGTAATAAGGCTTCAATCTGGACGTTTGCCATTTTTTCATTGAAGGCAAGAGTCGGGGTTTTTGATTTTGCATTGATGGTCATTTGCCCCTTATAGCTTCCTTTATACAGATGCTGAATATTCTGTTTCGTTTTTAATATGCCCTGCTTAGCTTGCAGGCTTAAACTTACATCAGCCATTTTTAATTGTGCAACTTTTAATTTACCAATATGTAAATCACCCGAAAGATTTAGTGCACGCACCGCATCGACAGGGATAAGTGTTGTCACTGTTTTAATAGCCTTTGCAGGTGTGGAAACAGCAGCTTTTGGGGCGGCTTCTTTTTTAGGCGCGCTATATCGATCGATGTCAATATCATCTATGTCGATATTGAAAGTAATCGCTGGGTTGTTAAATTCTGAAATATGCATATAACCACTAATTTGTGTATCATCTAATGCAATATTTAGCTTATCCAGTGCCACTGAGTTTTTTGTACCTTGCATGTTGAACCGCATAGCAAGTTTTTGCAATACTAGCGGGTCAGTCGTTTCTGGTACCTTCATTTGCAATTGTTGTAGCAACTCTTTGGGGTTAAACATTTTAATTTGAATCACCCCAGTGTACTGTATATCAGCATTTAACTGAGTTGCATTTATATCACCTGTTAAGTCAATGGTATTAGTATTAAGTTTCAAGTTTTTAACCGCTAAAGTTTGCTGTTGTAGATCCAGAAATATTTCAGATAATAGCTGTGCATCTAAAATCCCTCCTGGCATCAACTCTGTTTTTGTGACGGAATTCAATTCAAAATTTTCTAATTTAATTTTTTTTAATGTTTCATCTATCGTCAGGTTCGTCGATAAAGATAATTGCTCGGATAGCTCAGGTTCTGAGTTTTCTAGCAAAAATGATAACTCAAGTTCTATGGGCTGATTAAATGCAATTGCCCCTGATTTAAGGTTTATATCTTTAACAACAATATTCTGCTTTGTTTGCTGATCATCCCAGCTCACTTGAGAATTTTCTATTACCAATCCACCCAGTGCGAAAGAATCAATATATGCTGCTATATTGCTCTCTTCTTTATTGGCTGTTTTTGCTTCTTGTTGTTCTTTTAAGCTATCGCCCTGTTTACTTAAGTCGCTCCAATTACTGGTGCCTTGACTGTTTTTAGCTAAATGCAACTCTAGCCCTTTTAACACAACAGTTCGGACTTCAACCTTTTTAGAAAAGAGAGGCATTAATTTCACTTTTATGTCACTTTCACCAATGCTTGCAAAATTTTCTTCAGCACTCTCCGTGGCATTACGCAGACTCATTTTCCCCGTTGAAATTCCTAGCCATGGGAAAATCGATACCTTTAAATCGCCTTCTATAACCAACGTACGACCCGTTTTATCTTTTACTGCCGCTTCTATTTCCGGTTTATAATCATTTAAATCAACAATGAGAGGGATAATCAAAACAGCGGCAAGAATAATGCCAAATACTGAGCAAATAAATAATAAAATAACTTTTGTTAACTTTCCCATCTAAATCTCCTATCTTTAAAGTAACGTTGATAAATTAGCTATTGGAATGATTTGGCTACCCCTTAAGGAATGGGAATCAAATAATTTGTGCATTCTGACGTGTCTTTTTGCTCGCCTTCTGCGTTGCGGAAACAGTTACGTA
>CAYZUM010000277.1:0-4204 GCA_964481455.1 uncultured Methylomonas sp.
AAACAAAAATACTGCGTCATAATTGCACAACTTATTCAATTCCCATTCCATAGTTAATTTAAAATAATCTTAAAAGCTTGAGTTAAAGAATATTATATGTAATATTTAAGCTTGAACAGTAGAGGAAGACTATAGCGAAGAGCGTCTCACTGCCCAATTTAGTAAATCCCCCTTAAAACTGAGGCAATACGTGTTAAAAAATACCTTTTCGTTTAAGTCGCGTTTGACGATAGCAATACATGATGCCTTCATGGTCGCATGTGCCTGGCTGCTCGCATTCTGGTTTCGATTTGATTTAAGCCTTATTCCTGAGCACTATCTCAATAGTGCTTTACTCTACCTACCCTATATTATTGTTAGCCAATCTATTCTTTTCTGGTATTTTGGTTTGTATAAAGGCGTCTGGCGGTTTTCATCTCTACCTGACTTAATTAGGATTTTTAAAGCCGTCTTTTTTGGTGTGTTTTTTATTGCGGGTAGTTTATTTGTCTATAATCGCCTCGCATTTATGCCTCGCTCTGTCCTCCCCCTATATTGTAGTTTTTTACTTCTTTTTTTAAGTGTCCCGCGCCTTTTTTATCGTTATTACAAAGATTGGGTAAGGCATGAAAGTGTTGTTCAGCGCACCCTTATTATTGGTGCCGGTGCAGCGGGAGAAATGCTGGCGAGAGATTTATTACAGGATGAAGGAGCGTTACTGCCTGTTGCTTTTGTTGATGATGACAAACGTAAAAAAGGCCGTTCAATTCGAGGCGTTCAAGTCCTTTTCGACACCCATTTAGTCGCTGATTATGCAGTAAAATATAATATTGATATTATCCTGATAGCGATTCCCTCCGCTTCTGATATTGAAATGCGTCAAATTGTCGAAGCCTGTGAAAGCGCACACACTCCGTTTAAAACCTTACCTTCCGTTAAAGAATTATTATCCAATACTGTCTCTAAAGGCAATTTAAGAGATGTCGCCATTGAAGATATTCTTGGCCGTGACCCTGTCAATCTTAACTGGGATAAGATCAAGACCAGCCTTTCTGGCAAACGAATATTAATTACCGGCGGGGGCGGCTCAATCGGCTCTGAATTATGCAGGCAGCTAGCTCGTGTTGCGCCTGAATCGCTGATTGTTTATGACCGCTCTGAGTTTAATTTATATCAGATCAATGCGGCATTACGCCGAGACTTCCCTGACTTAAAATTTAAATCTATTCTGGGCGATGTAGTCGATAAAAAGACGTTACACGAAGTTGTTGTAAAACAACAGCCTCATGTTATTTTTCATGCGGCTGCCTATAAGCATGTTCCCTTATTAGAAGATCAGGTTTTAGCCGCTGTGACTAATAATTTGATTGGCACAAAAAATATTGCTGAAATTGCTCTGGCTGAAAAAATAGAACGCTTTGTATTAATTTCGACTGATAAAGCGGTGAACCCTAGCAATGTAATGGGAGCCACTAAACGAGCAGCGGAGATGTTATGTCAGAATTTACATACTTTTTCTGAATATACATCATTTATCACGGTACGTTTTGGTAATGTACTAGACTCAGCAGGAAGTGTGGTGCCTTTATTTCGAGAACAAATTAAAGCGGGCGGCCCCGTCACAGTAACACACGAAAATGTAACGCGCTATTTTATGACTATACCTGAAGCCTGTCGGCTTATTATGCAAGCTGAAGCGGTAGGAACAGGCGGAGAAATTTATGTACTGGATATGGGAAAACCCATCAAAATACGTTATTTAGCGGAACAAATGATCCAATTAAGCGGTTTGAGCGTCGGCTCAGATATTAAAATTGAATATATCGGCTTACGGGCAGGCGAAAAATTGCATGAAGAACTGTTCCATGAGCAAGAGCAACTGCTAGGGACTGGATTTGAAAAACTCTTTTTAGCACAGGCCAGGCGCTATGAACAAGAAATCTGGGAGAAGCAAATGAAAAGCCTGTTATTAGCTTGTGATGCGCGTAATCCCGAAGATATTCTGGAACAGTTAAAACAATTAGTACCTGAATTTAATATACCGACTGAAATCAATTTGCCTCTACTCATTACCAAGGTAGGGTAAGTAAAACCAACAAATAAGCTGAGAGATTGTAGAGCTGACTTTAGTCCGCTATAAAAACACAATGGATTACGGGCTGAAGGGCATGAAAAAAACAATTATCCGTTCCTGTCAGTTGTATCACATCCTTTATGGTGGCCAGCTATAGCGCTAGCGTTTTCCGGCAATTTTTGGTGACATTAGCAAACATGACATACCTACCAAAGGTGGAAAACTCTAACGCTATTCCACCCTACGCCGAGTTTAGGTAACACGCAATAAACAAACTACCCATATTGCGCAGGATTTTTGTTTGTCTTCCATGAGTAGAAATAGGCGCATAGCAGGTTTATACAGCACCTATTCTCTCATAGTTGATAACTGGCGCTCGTCAACCACTGAAAACACGACTAATAATAGGTGCTGTACTACGAAACTGTTTCTATCAAAAAGAAGACGAACAAAAAGACTAGCAAGATGGGTGGGCGTGTTGCGAGTTACCTTAGTCAGTGTATTTATATCAATTATTGGTAGTGGGTCAAACCTGTGATTATTGTTTAGTGACAAGTTATGCAATAGTCCGAGATATAAGGGGTTAACGTAATAGGGAGAATATTAAAACCACAGGTTTGACCCACTACCCAATTATTTTCCGTGAGGTCAGGTTCACTGAAAGCCCGCTCTACTAAATTTATCAAAACTAAATTACTAGAAAACTAGTCACACCCACCACTAAATAATTGATAAGCCGGGTTTTGGGTCTCTTCCCTATAGCGAAAACCTAAAGCATCAAAACAGTGCTGCAATGCAACTTTCTCTTTTTTTGCTACTTGCACGCCTATTAAGACTCTGCCAAAGGCTGCTCCGTGATTTCGGTAGTGGAATAAACTGATATTCCACTGGCTCCCTAAAGACGTTAGAAATCGCAATAAAGCACCAGGCCGTTCTGGAAACTGGAGGCTATAAATAACTTCATTGCGCCTTGAAGGAGCATGCCCTCCAACCATATACCGGATATGCTCTTTAGCAAGTTCATTCTGGGTCATGTCCGTCACGGCAAAATCCTTTTGCTCTAACTGACTGATGATGTCAGTTTTATCGCTAAGTTCACCACTGCTGGATATCCCGACAAAGATATGCGCTGATGCCGCATCAAAGTAACGATAATTAAATTCAGTGATACTACGCTTACCAATTAACTTACAAAAAGCAAGAAAACTGTCTGGTTGCTCAGGAATGGTAACAGCCAACAGAATTTCACGGTGTTCTCCTACCTGTGCTCTCTCTGCAACATAACGTAAACGGTCAAAATTTATATTCGCACCACTTTCTATCGCAACTAAGGTTTGATGTGCAACTCCCTCTCTTTCTACAAACTTCTTTAGCCCTGCTAGAGCGAGTGCTCCCGCTGGCTCTGAAACTGATCGCGTATCATCAAAAATATCTTTAATAGCAGCACAGATTTCATCGGTATTAACGGTAATCACTTCATCTACCAGCCCTCTGAGCAAGCGAAAGGGCTCTTTGCCTATCTGCTTTACCGCTACGCCATCAGCAAACAAGCCGACTTGTTTTAGCGTAACACGCTTATTTGCCCGTAATGCCTGATTTAAACAATCGGAATCATCAGGCTCAACACCTATAATTTTTATGTCAGGACGCACAAATTTTGCATAAACAGCAATACCAGCAATCAGCCCACCACCGCCCACTGGCACAAAAATCGCCTTAATATCATCCGTTTTCTGACGTAAGATTTCCATTGCTATCGTTCCTTGCCCTGCGATCACATCTGGATCATCATAGGGATGTACAAACGTCATTTTCTGTTCTTTTGCAATTTGTTTTGCATGAGTATAAGCATCATCAAATGCTTCCCCAAACAGGACAACTTTGGCGCCTAATGCGCGTACTGATTTAACCTTAATTTCGGGTGTTGTTTTAGGCATGACAATAAGTGCTTTTATGGCTAATTTTTTAGCAGATAAAGCGACTCCTTGCGCATGATTACCCGCTGAGGCAGCAATCACTCCCTTTTGTTTAGCGTGTTCACTTAGAAAAGCAATTTTATTATAAGCCCCGCGCAACTTAAAAGAAAAAACATCCTGTAACTCGATCCTCAAGTTTTTAGGTTCTTCATTATAGAAATAGTGGCATTAATAT
>CAYZUM010000278.1:0-4203 GCA_964481455.1 uncultured Methylomonas sp.
AGCCGTGACATTAGATCCAAGTGATATAAAAGCATTTTGTTACACCGGAATATTATTTAGCGTATCAATCAACAGAAGTGAGAATTACACGCAGGAAAACCTGTTACCAGAAGACACGCCCTTCGGTTTTCTTTATTTTAGCTAATCTCTTTTGCAAAATTTCCCGATATTCATCACTAATCTCTGGCTTTATTAGTTCTGTATCTTGACGTAGCAAATAACGAGCAACAACATCTAAAAACTTATCATTTATATCCTCTGGTTTCCATGACTCTGTATAAGTGGAGAAATTGCTATAGTTATTAATGATGACATTGATACGCAAATGTTCAGAGTCTACTTCAAAACGCAATCGAACTGGAATGACACGCTTTAAAAGAAACCTAGCTGTTTCTTCATTGGTATTTGTACTCGCCATTTTAACGGTTTTCACTGAAAGCCGTTTAGCATGTAAAAAAGCGATTTCTTTCTCTATAGTCGACTTGCCAATCACAGTATATTGAAGTTCACCTTCCCCTACACAAAAAAATGTGACATTGATGTGCATTAACTTATCAATATCTGCAAACCCGCCATAACCATCAGTACTAATTTTATAACCTTTTTGTGCTAAAGTTCCTAACTTAGGAAAGCGCGAGCTATAGTTTTCCACTTGTATGGGAACTTCTAGATAATTAAGGTGATCCACCAGCTCCCGCATGTATTTAAAGACTTCCTGCATTTTAGGCAATATCTGGCTTTTATAGACGGAATCTATTTGCTGTTTCTGATCTTTCTCCTGCTGTACAGAAGATTTCTTTTGATCTGCCTCTCTTCTTAACTGATCAAGGACGCCCATATTACACCCTTATCCTTTGCCTAAATATTTCATAAATCAACACCCCTGCTGCAACTGACACATTCAAGCTTTCTACACTACCCTGCATCGGAATCTTGACTAAAAAATCACATTGCTCTCGCGTTAACCGACGCATTCCTTTTTCTTCAGCTCCCATCACTAAAGCGATTGGCATATTAACATCCATTGCATATATCGTTTTTTCTGCTTCGCCCGCTGCACCGGCAACCCAAATACCCTGCTCTTTTAACCAACTAAGGGTACGACTTAAATTTGTCACTTGATATATCGGTACAGTTTCCGCCGCGCCACTCGCCACCTTACAAACTGTAGGTGTAATTCCCACCGCTTGATCTTTAGTAACAATCACTCCCTGTACTCCAGCGGCATCAGCCGTTCTTAAACAGGCGCCTAGATTTTGTGGATCCTGAATATGATCTAAAACTAACCAGAAAGGTACTTGCTTTGTGCTTTCTATTACCGCTTTTAAATCACTTTCAGAACGCATCGCCGGCAACTCAACCTCTAGAATAACACCTTGATGATTACCACCTTTTGATAAATTATCCAACTTTTTACGGTCTGCCTTTTCAGGTCTAATATTATTTTTTTGCAAGCCCTTTAGCAAGGACGTTAGACGCTCATCTTGTCTTTTTTGATCTACCCACGCCTGTTTGATTTTTTTGGGAGCATAATCGAGTGCTGCCTGAGCGGCATGCAGTCCAAATATTTTAGCTAAACTCATTTTTTATCCTTTTTACGCAGCTTAGCCTTGCCTTTAACACTCGTTTTATCCTTACTTTTTATTTTCTTATGTTTGCTGTGTTTCTTATCCGTCTTTTTATGTTGCTTCTTTACTTTCTTTTCTTCAGAAGGATGTATCGATTTCTTGCGCTGCATCCCTAATAATTCAAAATCAATTTTCTTACTATCTAAATTAACACCTGCCACAATAACATTAGCCTTATCACCTAAGCGATAATGCATCCCTGTTCGCTCTCCTTTTAGCTGCTGACTGGTCGGATCAAATTTAAAGAAGTCTTGCCCTAAAGAGGTCACATGCACCAGGCCTTCTACATATAGATCTGCAAGCTCGACAAAAAAACCAAAACCAGTGACTGCAGAAATAATACCAGGAAATGACTCGCCAATTTTATCTTGCATATATTCGCATTTTAACCAGCTAACAACATCACGTGTAGCCTCATCTGCACGGCGTTCATTAGAAGAACAATGCTCTCCTAAAATCGCCATCTCAGGAAAGCCACAGTAAAAACTTTCAGGTGATTTCCCGTCTATACAGTGGCGTATCGCACGGTGTACCATTAAATCAGGATAGCGTCGAATAGGCGATGTAAAATGCGTATAAGCGTCTAATGCTAAACCAAAATGTCCTTTTTTCTCAGGACTGTACACAGCCTGAGACATTGAGCGTAGCAAGACCGTCTGAATTAAATGTGCATCAGGTCTGTCTTTAATGCTGGCAGTCAAATGCATATAATCCACAGGTGTTGGCTTATCCCCACCCCCCATATGCAACCCCAACTCACCTAAAAAGGTTTTTAATGTTTTGATTTTTTCATCTGATGGGCCTTCATGAATACGCAATAAACGCGGCATCTTTTTACGATTTAAATAACGCGCTGCCGCACTATTTGCAGCAATCATAAACTCTTCAATCAATTTATGCGCATCATTTCGCTGAACTGGAATAATTTTGTCTATTTTGCGGTCATCAGCAAAAATAATCTGAGTTTCCTGCGTATCAAAATCCATCGCACCACGCACTTCACGCTGCCCACGCATCGCTTTATATAAAGCATACATTTCTTCTAAGTGGGGTAAGACTGTCTTATATTTTTTTCTTAGTTTTTTGTGATTATCTTCCAGCATTGCGGAGACGTTGTTATAAGTCAGCCGCGCATGAGAACGCATGACGGCATCAAAAAACCGTGAGCGAAGTACCTGCCCTTGTTCATTGATAAACATCTCACACACCATCGTCAGACGATCTTCATCTGGGTTTATTGAGCATAAGCCATTGGAGAGCACCTCAGGTAACATAGGTATAACTTGCTCAGGAAAATAAACCGAAGTGCTCCGGTTCCTTGCTTCAAGGTCTAAGGCACTATTCGGTTGTACATAATGTGACACATCAGCAATGGCAACCAACAGCCTCCAACCCTTAGGTGTTTTACTGCAAAAAACAGCATCATCAAAATCGCGTGCATCCTCACCATCAATAGTGACTAATGACACATCACGCAAATCTACTCGCCCTTGCTTGGCTTCTTCTGCAACTACTTTTTTAAATGGCTTAATCTGCTGAATGACCTCATCAGGCCAGGTACTTGGCAAGTCATAAGTGCGTATCGCAACATCAATTTCCATGCCTGGCGCCATATGCGCACCCAGTATTTCTGCAATCTTACCAATAGGTTGACTTCTTAAAGTCGGCTGCTCTGTAATCGTAGCAACCACCATCTGACCTTTCTTAGCACTGTTACATTTGCCTTTAGGAATTAAAATATTTTGGGTGATTTTTTTATTATCAGGCTGAACATATTGCACCCCATGTTCTTTGATAAATCGCCCCACAACTTGTTGAGTATTGCGTTCCAGCACTTCAACAATCTTGCCTTCTCTGCGGCCTTTTCTATCAATACCAGAAACACGAACTAAAGCACGATCATTATGTAAAACACGATTCATTTCCCGTGGTGAAATAAATAAATCTTCACCTGCATCATCAGGTTTCAGAAAGCCAAAGCCATCAGCGTAACTTAAGATTCTCCCTGCAATTAAATCCTGACTATCAACCAGACAATATTGCTGCCGACGGTTGAATAATAATTGACCATCCCTTTCCATTGCTCTTAAGCGTCTACGCAAGGCCTCTAACTGATCATCTGACTCTAGCGCAAAAGCTTCTGCTATTTTTTTACGCCCTATAGGTCGGCCACCCTTTTCAATCAGCTGTAGAATGAGCTCGCGGCTAGGGATAGGCTGATCATATTTCTCAGCCTCTCGCTGCGCATAAGGGTCGGTTATAGTACTAAAATCCAAATCATTATCTGAGTCATCGCTCATAAATTTAACATTATATTTTTCAAGGTATTTGCGTAAGAAGAAGGTATTTGATGACCATCATAACGCAACTACACAGCACTGTGGAAAAGTTTTTCTATTAAGAATAAAGTATCAAACAACTTAAACAAACTACATTACTACGGGGTAGATAAAACAACAACGAAACCAACCGACTATTTCAGTAACTTTGTATCAGTTGAGAGCTATTTAATGGGCATAAAATAACGTGTGCATTTAACACAGGATTTTTGTTCGTCTTCTTTGTTATGTAAATA
>CAYZUM010000279.1:0-4178 GCA_964481455.1 uncultured Methylomonas sp.
ATGTTTCAGGCTGACCTTTTAAAAAATCATGGTACAACGTAGTGAAACCTGACAATTTGAGACAGATAAAGAAATGCATCCTATGCATCTGCACATAATCCAAAATATCTCATGGCGGCGCTTGAAGCGATCACTCGATAATGCCTGACGGGCGCAAATTCCTAAGGAGGAAATAATGACGCAGACTTTGAACCCTGTTGCATTGTCTTTGCTTACCCTATTACTGGCTGGCTGCGTCGGCCCACCGGCACTGCACGAATCGGTGCTCGGCTATGATCAAACGACAGCCGATCTGGAGCAGGAAATCCTGTTGCTCAACATCGCCCGTTTGAGCCAGCAGTCCCCTGTCCACTTCACCGTCACTGGGAGTATCGCCGCTACGTTTGACTTTACTACCAGCGGCGATTTGGGAGGTAACATCACGAGTGCGCCGGGGCTCAATGATTTCGATGTCAGTTTGTCCAGCAGCGCATCGGAAAACCCCACCTTCAGCATCATTCCAATCAGTGGACAGGATTTTACGAATCGGATCGTTAGTCCCTTTCATGAGGGAGCCTTCGCAAAACTTGCTTACCAGGGCTGGAGATCCCTTGCACTCATCATGCGCTTAATGGCGGAATCGGTTGTAATCGAGGATAGAAAAGGTGGCCGGTTTATAGAGCGTATGAATAATGACGCCGAGCGGCCAGATGAATACAAAGCATTTCGACGCTTCGCCATGCACCTGGAAGCACTGCAGAAACAGGATCAGTTATTCGTGAACAATCTGATTTTCGATCAGGTTATATTGGAAAACCTCAATGAACCGTGGGATCAAAATCCCAGCGATCTGGCAACTGCAGTCAACGATGGATTCCGATGGCAGCTCAACAACGATGGCACCTATACGATATTGAAGCGAACCTTAGGGAGGGTCCTGATCAGCAATTATGATCCGTACACACTGACGGACGGCGAGCTTCACGCTCTAAATGAGATTGCCAATCGCCGGCCTGACAGCTTTGTAATGGTGGATATACGCCCCGGCCATCCGGGAGGTGAAATTCCGTTGTTCGGCGCGATTGAACTGCGTAGCTATCTTAAGATGCTCTGGACTGTGAGCTCCGGGATCGGGGATCAACAACAGAAATTGGAATTTAACGTCTCTCCATACCCTAGCTCCATCGGTAGCATCGGAGACAATCCGCGAAAGACATTGACTATCAACGTATCCGATAGTACTTCCCCTGATGATGTGGTTCATGCTCATTATAAGGGCCGTTACTACTGGGTCAACGAAAGCATGTGGGACTGGACGGCGTTCAGGTTGTTAAATATCTTATTTCAGTTCACGGTTGCCGATGTTTCGGAGGTTGGTATCCCCATCACGATTGCAAAATAAAAGTGTTGACACATCAGTTTCTGATAATTCGGAAGACGCCCCATAAAACAAGTCAGAGTCTGGTAATATTGAGTTCTTGCTCCTTAGGAATGGGAATCAAATAACGTGTGCATTCTGACGTGTCTTTTTGTTCGCCTTCTACGTTGCGGAAACAGTTACGTAGCTAGCTATGCGCCTGTTGCCGCGCCTTGCCTTGAAGGCAAACAAAAATACTACGTCATAAATGACACACCTTATTCAATTCCCATTCTTTAGGTACGTGTTCGAATGGCCATAATCACAGGCACCAGGACAGAGGCAACGAGTCCGGCAGCAAAACCATTGTTGTATAAGTTAAAGCCAGCATGTAAAGCCCCTACGCTCAAGGCGGCAGACGAATGTATAAATCCTGCCAACACTCCCCAGTGCCAGCCAAATCGCCCCGCTATAGGTGCTAGCGTTGTCCCGAAAAGAGCAATAAGCTGCATGGATGGGTCGCTTGCACTCCACGGTTTGGCAAGGGATCCCAGGAACACGCCAAATATGATAGGGATAATATTCAATGGGTGCTTGCCGAATGCCGCAAATCCGACAATGGTAAAAATTGCCCCGAATACAGGCCCATTTAGATCCCCACCAATACTCAGGATATAAAGCAGGCCGACTGTGCCACTCAGCCCCATATTCAACAATGTTGAACCCAAACCAAACTGTGCTACAAAGTCATCGGGAGCTTGCCCTGTTTGATGGAGTAACTGTTTTAAGCGGGATAAGGCTGACCTATCCAGATAAAATCCAGCCAAAATCATTGAAGCCAGGATAACAGAGAGAAACAAACCGAGTAAAACATTGTTTCCTGTTGTCCAGGCCATGACTGGATCCGGTACAAAGCCATACGATTTGTATAATGCGACAATCAGGATCCCTACGATGCCCGCTGTAAAGCCCATATTGTATAAGTTGAATCCCATGTGTGCTTTGAACAGTTGCCCTGCAACTGGCACTAGAATAAACCCTATGAGCAGGCTGGTTAAGATACTCAGAGGTAAACGAATTTCAATTGGAAGGAGTGTGCTGAACAATATTTCCGAAAAAATAGGCGCAAGTGCAGCACCGAAAAATGCGATATTGATATGCGTTGCAAAATCTTCTTTGCTGAATTTTGCATACAAGAATACACCTAATACTATGCACCAAATATTCAGTAAATTCTTTCCGCACAAGCCAAAACCCAGAAGCAGAAATAAGCACGCAATAGCAGCCCCAGATATTTTTGCCTGCGAGCGATAGTAGACAAAAGTGGCGCACAATGTTAGCAAGCCAGCATTAACAAACGCGGCTCCCATACCTCCTACAGCAATATAGTCGGTGAGTAAAGCGTCCTGGGTCGTGATGATCTTGACTAGGCCTGAAAAAATATTGCTGGGTGACTCAATCCAGAAACCAAAGATGACAAAAGCCATCGCGTACAAAAAAATAATCAATAATATGCCATGCTCAGAGACTTGCTCTAAGGGATTTTCTGTCACTTCAATCATCCTCTATGTTGATGCCTTATACTTGATTGCAATAAATTTTGCATTTACAAAACCACACGATAACATATCCGTGAGCATGCTGAACATTCTCTTGGTTAGATGATATTTTTTAAGTGTTCGAAGAGGTACTTTACGTCTTTTTGTGGAACAGAAAAGTCGAATATTGTTGAGTGCTAATGTGGTTTTTTCGAATAATTTTTTTAAAATACTTTGCAAGCACTTCAATCCACCCACCAGATGTATAGTAGATAAAAAGCTTCCCCATACGATGCGACCACAATCAAGCTTGTTAATGCAGCCAACAGAGTCAACCAGCCATCTTGTTCAATCAATCCTAAACTCAATGCGAGCAAGACTGGCGAAGTCAATATCTTGGTTCCGGGAATGGGTAATGTCATGACTAGCCCCATAAAAAAAACGACCAGTCCCAATAACGAAGCACAAAGGCGGTACTTCATCCAGTTATTGCGGGGTTTGACAAAACGTTCGAGCCTAGGCAGGAAACGTTCTCCCAGATTAGCTGCCCGATGGGTCAGTTTAGGGCGCAAACTTAGCCGGGTGAACCAGTGCGGCAACCAGACGGAACGTTTTCCGAGCAGCATTTGTAATCCCAGTAATGCAACGACGACACCCAACAAGGACTTCAAACCGAAAGATGGCACGGGTATCGCATTAATCAATGCTAGCAGTAGTAGCGGAACTCCGTATTGATTACCGCCCGTCGCCAATCGTTGTATTGCATCGCCCAGCGTCAATGAACTTTGATCTGCCTCTGTCGCCAGTTGCTGCAACTTTTCGTGTAATACCATCCTGCCTGGAAAAAAGCTATTCATTGGAAAGCCCCCGTCTATTTTTTACAGCTAGCGATAAGACCGTGCCCAGAGACATCATTTTCAGTTGTTCTGAGTGCAGTACCAGAAGAATGTTTTTCAATCTTTGCATATTGTTTTATTATTGAAAGTCGTTTTCATTATTATACTAACTCTAACAAAATTTTCTGTTTTCTCAAAGAAGGATTTATAAATTATAATCATTGTTTTTACGAACTATGGAATGGGAATTGAATAAGTTGTGCATTATGACGCAGTCTTTTTGTTTGCCTTCAAGGCGCGGTAACAGGCGCATAGCTAGCTACGTAACTGTTTCCGCAACGCAGAAGGCGAACAAAAAGACACGTCAGAATGCACACGTTATTTGATCCCCATTCCTATATATATACTGGGCGCGGTGATAAATAATTGTGCTCAGAGGAAAAGTCATTATTATCTAATGAAACAAAA
>CAYZUM010000280.1:0-4144 GCA_964481455.1 uncultured Methylomonas sp.
GAGCTGGCTATTATACATCGACTCGATATAGCGTCAAGGGTTTATTTTAACTTTTGCGAATTTTCTTTTACCTACCTGATAAATATGCGCTGTACCCGCTGGCACGACTAGCTTTCCATCTGCTAATTTTTCACCATCAATCTTGACGGCTCCCTGTTTTACCATTCTGTTAGAATCAGACGTACTGGATGTCAAACCCGAATCTTTCAGCAATAAGGCAATTGCATAACCACCATCAATAGCTGTTAGCTCCAACTCAGGAATATCATCAGGAATAGCACCGCGCTTGAATTGCGCTTCAAAATCTTTCAGCGCCTTTTCCGCTAACGCCTGATTATGAAATCTTGCAATAATTTCCTGCGCCAGCTTCACTTTATAATTACGAGGGTTAGCACCTTGCTGACACTCCTTATTCCATTCCGTTATTTCCTGCATAGGACGAAAACTAAGCAACTCAAAATAACGCCACATTAATTCATCAGATATAGACATAATCTTACCAAACATTTCGTTGGGTGCATCTGCTATCCCTATATAGTTATTTAAGGATTTAGACATTTTTTGCACACTATCCAAACCTTCCAATATGGGCATTGTCATGACCACTTGCGGCCTTTGTCCATACGTTTCCTGTAATTGACGTCCCATTAACAGATTAAATTTTTGATCTGTTCCGCCTAATTCGATATCCGCCTTCATGGCAACCGAGTCATAGCCTTGAATTAATGGATATAAGAATTCATGAATTGCAATGGGCTGCCCACCTTTATAGCGCTTACTAAAATCATCACGCTCCAGCATTCTGGCAACAGTATTTTTAGCAGCAAGTTGAATTAAATCCGCCGAGCTCATCTCACTCATCCAGCTAGAATTAAACATGATTGTTGTTTTAGCTGGATCCAGGATTTTAAAAATCTGCTCTTCATAGGTTTTTGCATTTTTTAAAACATCATCACGCGTCAACGGCTTTCTTGTTACATTTTTTCCCGTAGGATCACCAATCATTCCGGTAAAATCACCGATAAGAAACAAAACCTCATGCCCCAGGTTTTGAAACTGCTTTAATTTATTAATGAGAACCGTATGCCCTAGATGTAAATCAGGCGCGGTTGGGTCAAAACCTGCTTTAATTCGTAACGGCCGACCTTCAGCCAATTTTTTTATCAACTCTGCTTCCAGCAGAACCTCATCAGTCCCACGCATTAACTGCGCCAACACATCTTCTTGCAATTCTTTCACCTTCATTATTTATTTGCTTAGAGACGAGTAACCCATCCTCAATTAGCCACTTACTCGTGAGAGTTGTTATTTTAGCGTAATATAATATTAGGCATAAGCAAAAAAAACACCTTATAATTGTATAAATGCGCTATCAAAACGAATTATACCAATCTATTACTTCCATCGAAAATGAAAAAAGCTACAATACTAGGCAGCTTTTTGTTGCCTTTACATGCTCCATCCTGATAACGGCTAGCTATGCATTCTTTTCTACAAAATCTCAACTACCTAACTCTACGAATATAGCCCTAACCATTCCTGATATCACAACCACGATTGAACAGGTAGAGGGAAACACACCGTTATTAACTGAAATCAATCATTCAGAAATTGCACCTACTATCCAGGGCACTACCCGCGCACTAACCCAAAGCATGCAAAGCTTGTCAACAATATGGCAAGAACATAAAATTAAATCAGGCGAGAGTCTTTCCTCTATTTTCTCTGCAAACGAATTACCAAAATTAGACTTATATAAAATAATCCATGCTAATGATATAAGCTATCAATTTACTGAAATCATCCAGGGAAAATCCTTACTTATTGGGCTAGACCTATCAGGCAAACTAAGCCATTTAATCTATCGTAAAAGCATTTTCGAAGAACTCAAAGCAACTCGCATTGAAGATGGCAGCTTTAATGTCAAACTCATCACCAAACCCATTGACCGGCTAATTAAAAATGCAAAAGGCACTATTCATTCTTCCCTTTTTATAGATGGAAAAAATGCAGGGCTTTCTGATAACATCATCATGCAACTTGCCAATATTTTTGCCTGGGATGTAGATGTTGCGTTTAGCCTTCGAGAAGGCGACAAATTTTCTGTTATCTATGAAGACCTGTATATAGATAATACTATGGTAGGAGCAGGCAATATTTTAGCTGCCGAGCTCATAAGCCATGGCAAAGCCATAAGAGCTGTTCGCTACGAAGCCATTGATGGCAAGGCAAGCTATTACACACCATCAGGTGACAATATGCGCAAAGCCTTTCTACGCACGCCTATTGACTTTGCCCGCATCAGCTCACGCTTTAACTTAAAGCGAAAACACCCAGTACTCAATCGCATCCGCGCACATAAAGGTGTTGATTATGCGGCCAGTAGTGGAACTCCGATTAAAGCAGCAGGTGAAGGCAAAATAATTTTCCGTGGCTACAAAAATGGATATGGTAATGTAGTCATACTCCAACATGGACAAACATACAGTACTCTTTACGCGCACATGTCTAAATTCAAACAAGGCCAGCGCACTGGGTACCGCGTCAATCAAGGCGATACAATTGGCTACGTTGGAAAAACCGGCCTAGCCTCTGGGCCGCATTTACATTATGAATTCCGTATAAATGGAGCACACCGCAACCCGCTTACTGTAAAGCTACCTAACGCCAGCCCAATCATAAACAAATATAAAGCTGATTTTCTGGATATGTCCGGACCGCTTTTTGAACAACTGAAAGAACTTAACTCAGTCAATGTTGCTTCAACCGAAACAATAGAGTGAGTAAAGAATATTATATTGGCCTGATGTCTGGAACCAGTGTCGATGGCATCGATACTGGACTTTATGATTTTTCTGATAAACAACCTCGTGTCATCGACTTTTACTACCAGCCTTTCTCAGCACACACAAAGCAAAAAATTCACCAGCTTTGCAGTAAACATCAAACTGTTTCAATGACAGAATATGGGCAATTAGATACTCAACTTGGACAACTCTATGCAGATGCCTGCCTTACTTTATTACAACAGGCCCAGATTGATGCAAAGCAGATCAAGGCAATAGGTAATCACGGGCAAACAATTTATCACGCGCCTAATTCACAGCACCCGTTCACATTACAAATTGGCGATGCCAATATTATTTGTCAAAAAACTGGCATCACTACCGTTGCCGACTTTCGCCGTAGAGATATAGCAGCAGGAGGACAGGGCGCCCCTCTGGTTCCTGCGTTTCACCAGGCAGTCTTTCATAATGCAACAGAAAACAGAGTCATTATTAATATCGGGGGGATTGCTAATCTAAGTATTTTACCCGGAGCGGTACACAAAAATAGCTTCGGATTTGATACAGGACCAGGTAATACACTAATGGACTACTGGATTTCCCAACATCAGAACTGTGCTTATGATGATTGTGGTGCATGGGCAAAAACAGGAAAAGTTCAAGTCAAGCTACTTCAAAAGCTAAAAGGTGAACCTTACTTTTCAGCACTCCCCCCTAAAAGTACAGGTACAGATCTTTTTTCGCCTGACTGGCTGACTAAAAAGCTTGCAACATTACCACTCTACCCCCCTGAAGACGTACAACGTACTTTATGTCAACAAACAGCTGAAACTATCGCAGATGCCCTTCTAAAATTTGCACCAGACACGGATAGGGTCTTTATTTGTGGCGGCGGTGTTCACAATAAAACATTGTTTAACGCACTACAGCAATTACTCAATATCCCCATTGCTTCAACACAAGTTGAAGGCATTCCCCCCGATCAAGTTGAGGCTATGGCCTTTGCATGGCTGGCAAAACAAACGTTACAGGGTTTTACTGGAAACCTGCCAGAAGCGACAGGCGCTAAGGAAGCTGTTATTTTAGGTGGGATATATCAGGCTTAATTTCTTTTATGCCTGATTAACTTAATGAATGTGCGGCGTCTTTCATTGATAAGTCCCTACTTTATCAGGAGTGCAATAACTTTAGCCATTGCTGTTCAGGGAAAAAGGTAAAGTTTTTTACGCCTGAGCTAGGTTGAATCCTTTAAAAAAAACTACTTTTAGGCAAAAATGAAAGATGCCGAATATGTCATTGTTTGACAGGCGCGCCATGCTACTTCGTGAAATTTAGGGACTCCTGTCACCTTCATTCAC
>CAYZUM010000281.1:0-4086 GCA_964481455.1 uncultured Methylomonas sp.
CGGAATGGAACACTCAGCCACCCGCTCAAACCGCGAATGTTATTGATATTAGACACGCTGAACAAACACGTATCCTTTGCGTATTATTGATTCTTGAGGCTGTGGTTTCCTTTCGTAGCGTTCCCCGTATTCTCCAACTCTTCAATACAAAAACCTCCCTTAATCTACCGTGGATACCTCATTTTACCTCTGTCATCAATTGGGCATTGCGCGTCGGCCTTGGGCAGCTAAAGCAAGTTCGGCCAATCGCTCAGGACTGGATAGCGATCATCGACCATAGCATTGATGTCGGCACTAAGGTAACTCGCAACACACACCCACCCATCTTGCTAGTCTTTTTGTTCGTCTTCTGCGTTGTAGAAACAGTTTCGTCGCCAGCTATGCGCCTATTTCTACTAATGGAAGACAAACAAAAATCCTGCGCAATATGGGTCGTTTATTTATTGCGCCTTACCTTAGTGTTTGTTTGATTTATGAGGTGTTGAAACTAGGGTATCAAATTTTATAGCAGAAATCTGACTTCTTTTATTTTTATCCAAAGGTAGTTAAGGACCGCGCACGAAATAAAGTAAACAACTAAAACTTGGAAGCGGGGTCTTTTTTAGCCCTGCATTCTACCAGACGGGGATAGAGATCCCGTTTCCAAGTTGCTCAAGTTATTTTATGCACATTCCTAACACGTGTCGATAATGTAGAAACGCAGGAGTAAAAATGCTTTAGATTTTTTTGGGCTACTAACTTAAGAAGGGACAACATCATAATGCAGATAGTAGGAGCGGTCTTCAGCCGCGAAATAGATTAATGAATTTGTCTATTTCGCGGCTGAAGACCGTTCCTACAGAGAATGCTTAAGTTTGTATTTTTTTGTACTCAGCTAATGGGCAGGTAACTCTGGCTTGATAGAATGCGTAGAGCGGACTTTAGCCCGCAACTTTTGCAGTTCATGGTAGACTATAAAATTCGCGCTATAGTGTAATACAAAAGGTAAGCTATTGGATCGGTGATTTTGGTTTGATCGGTGCTGTAAAGCGGTCTTTAGTTCACGATTTTTATAGGCCATAGCGGACTAAGGTAAGGCGCAATAAATAAACCACCTATATTGCGCAGGATTTTTGTTTGTCTTCCATGAGTAGAAATAGGCGCATAGCTGGCTACGAAACTGTTTCTATCAAAAAGAAGACGAACAAAAAGACTAGCAAGATGGGTGGGTGGGTGTTGCGAGTTACCTAAAGTCCGCTCTACAGACTATATCCCATCAAATCAATATTGATGGATAACTAACTTTATTTAATTATCTGTGTAGGGGAGTGACAGTATGATGAAGAGATCAGTATTTAGGTGCATCCTGGCGTTTCTCACGTTACCTTTGCATACTCTCCACGCTGAACAAGTCAGTATTCCCATCGTTTTAGATTATCCCGTTTTGCAACAAATCGTGATGAATGAAGCGTTTACACAGCCAGGGCACAGTTTAAAATATTCATTTGCGACAGGTAGCTGCAATAGCATCATTTTTTCCAGACCCAGACTCAAGCCTGAGGGCCAACAATTACTGATTCGTGTCAAAACAGAGATCAGCTTAGGTTTTGCTCAAGGGAATGGCTGTACGACATTAATGAATTGGCAAGGGGATAGTGAATTACTGAGCCAGCCTGTGCTAAAACCGGACAGCCCTTTGCAAATATTTTTTACAGCTCAGCAAGTACGTCTTTATGATGCTCAGCAGCGTCCCATCAATAACGCGCTGTTAACGGATGCAATACAGGCTCAGATAGAACCGATCATGCAACGTTTTAAAGTTGATTTGAATCCTGCTAAGCATCAAACAGAAAGTGTTTTACAAGCTATTTTGCCGCAGCATTCAGCAATGGGTATGCAGAGCATGGTTGATTCCTTGCGGCTTGCCAGGATAAAGGTTAACAAGCAAGGTTTAGCGATTGATCTAACGGTCGATATAGATAAGCCAGAAGCGAGCAAACAAATTGAAAAGTCATTATTAATTAGCGAGATACAGGTCTTTAATGCGCAATGGCAACAATGGGATGCTTTTTTTACTTTTGTCATAAAGCAACTGGCAAGGCAGACACAGTCGGAAGAATTACAGGATACCTTACTGGATATATTATTAGACACGCGCTATCAAATACAAGCGATATTAAAATGGCAGCCAGGCGCTACACAAGATCCTGTTAAAGCATTATTTATCCGTAGTTGGCGACAATTACAACCCGTCGTTCATCAAATTAGTCTTGAAGCGGATAGCACAAAAATATTACCCGTTTTTTCTTTTATGACGGCTGCGAATGCATTGCAAACCCTGGAAAAACTTGGCCCGGAATTTGGTCTGGAAATTTCGACAGATGGTCTGCGCCGATTGGCCAGAATATTGAACCGGCAAAATAAACAACCCTTACAATATCTGGAAATTCAGGATCCTGGTTTAATGGATTTATTTCAGAAGCATGCCATTAAAGAGCCTGAGCCTGTTAGCTGGAGTTTTAGTCCGATTTCTGTTGCTCAGGCAGGAGCAAATGTGGCGAAACTAAACCACTGGATACCTAGTAAGAGTGAATTACCCGAGTATTTAGCAGGTATTAGAAGCTTAATTTTGCAGCAAGTTGATAGCAAGGGCCAGGCATTAAGTTCCGAGCATCGGAAGATTTATCGACAATTATTATTGACCACCGCCTGGCAAGAAAGTTGCTGGCGCCAATATGTCGTTAAAAACCGTAAAATTGAGCCATTATCCTCGTCTACTGGCGATGTTGGGCTGTTTCAAATTAATGAACGGGTATGGCGAGGCATTTATGCCAAGCAAAAACTGCGCTGGGATATTGCATACAATACTAATGCGGGAGGGGATATTTTGTATCGTTATCTGACTCGCTATGCGATAAAAAAACAGGAACATAAACAGCCAGGAGGACTGGACAATTTAGCACGGTCTACTTATTCAACATATAACGGCGGGCCTTCTCGTGTTGCAAGATACCGACAAACGAAAGGTATCCCTGCATTTCATAGGCAAATAGACCTGTCTTTTTGGGAAAAGTACCAGCAAGTCAAATTAGGGCAGGAGTACGCTGTTGCTTTGTGTTTGGGTGGGGTGGAGCCTACTGTCTTGAGTTATAAAGTGACGGATGTTAAAAAAGAAAAAGCGGCACAGCCGGGGCAAAAATTTACACTGCAATTAGCGGCATTGAGTAGTAAAGAGGCGGCACAAAATATGCGTGAGAGCTTTAAAATACGGGGGTATTATCAGTATTATGCCATTAAAAAAAATAGCCAGACTCTATATTTACTAACCTATGGTGATTTTCCAAGCAAAAGTGCAGCAAATAAAGCCGCTACCAAATTTACAACGGTTACCCCCTGGGTACGTAGCTTTAAGAGTATTAAAGGCGCAATGTAAGCAGTACTATCTTGAGTTCATAGGGGCGTGGCTACGGATTTTGGTTTCGTATTAAGGCGACTCGCTAATAATAAGGAGTGGGCTTGAAAAAAGGTGGATAAAAAGACACGTCAGTTGTTCAAGTTATTATGTACACATTCCTAGCCTTCCCACTAAAATTAAAATGGCTAGCACCGCTTGTTTCCAATCCCTGCTGTGAGGGGTTTCGGTAAGCAGAGCTTACTTTTCATGCGTTCCCAAACAGAGTTTGGGAACGAGAGTTGTGACACTTTCAGTCTATTATAATTTATTTAGGGTAGTTTATTTATTGCGCCTTACCTAACTCGGGGCAGGTTTTACCTTAAAAGTATAATTATGGGATAAATGCCGAGTTACGTTTCTTCGCGATGCTTAAAAATCTAAGCCAGCCTATAGACGTTCAGAAAAATAATTTCCCGGATACTATCCCTCAAAGGGATGGTATCCGTATTCCACAAGGACTCTATTTACCTGAAAAACTATATATATACTTCGCGGTCTTCTTAAAACCACGTTTTTTTGGGTAGTGGGTCAAACCTGTGATTATTGTTTAGTTACAAGTTATGCAATAGTCCGAGATATAAGGGGTTAACGTATTAACGTAGGGTGTGATTAAAAGTGTGTGGATCTGCTAAAATAGCGATATTTTTATTGAC
>CAYZUM010000282.1:0-4052 GCA_964481455.1 uncultured Methylomonas sp.
TGTCTTCCATTGACGCAATTAAATTTGATATTTTACTAGATAGTAATGATTCTCAGTACACATTTATAATTGCTGCCCAGAAGGGTTAATTATTATCTATTTTCATCAAATAGAAATATGACTGCTCTTGTGTTTTCATTATTGTTACTTTTGTTATTCGCTGAGGAAATTAGCTGGGGACAAAGAATCTTAAATATTAAAACTCCAGAAATGATTGCCGAAGTTAATTTTCAGAGAGAAATTAACCTGTATAACCTCAAGGGAATACAAAGTAAAAATAACGCTTTATCATATGCTTTGTTTGGTATCTTAGTCGCGTATTTATCTATTTTTCCACTCTTCATTTATTCTTTTCCTTTTACCGAAAAGATCGTTAAAAAAATGGCTATACCTGTTGCTAGTATACAAATTTGTTTATTTGTAGTGATTCTGGTGTTACTCAACCGTATTAATTATTTAGTGATTTATCCAGATGGGCATGTAAAGGATATTAAGCGCATAGCCGAGGTATTTGAAAGTAAGATAGAATTTTTGCTATTCGTTTTATCTTTGGAATATCTATTTATTGAGAATGAAACTTTGTAGAATAAAATTTGTTTTATCGAATATCTTATATAAAATAATAAATCAATATGCATCAAGAAATTTTGAAGTTTTGGTTCGATGAACTTGAGCCACCACAGTGGTGGCAAAAGGATGATCAGCTTGATCAGCATATTTTTGCAAGATTTTCAGCAATTCATGAGCAGGCAATCAAATGCGAACTTTTTGAATGGAGAAAAACTGCAGCAGGCAGGCTAGCTGAAATAATAGTTCTGGATCAGTTTTCGAGAAATATGTTTAGAGAATCTCCGCAGTGTTTTGCTTATGACGCCTTGGCTTTAGCCTTATCTCAAGAGGCTATTATTGCAGAGGTAGAAAAATCTTTGAGTGCAACACAGAGAAGTTTTTTGTATATGCCTTTTATGCATAGTGAATCTTTAAAAATGCATGAAACCGCAGTGAATTTGTTTCAAAAGAATGATATCAAGGCTAATCTAGACTTTGAGCAAAGGCATAAAGAGGTAAGGTCAATGCGGCTTCATCAACCACTTTAGCCCGTCCTGATTCGAATAATTGCACGGTTCCTTCGACTAAACACTTCTTCCAGTCACTCATCTGGCCTGAAGAGATTTTATGTGCGGAGATTAGCTCTGCTGCTGTTTTATCGCTTTTATAGGCTTCTAAGGCAACCTTGGCTTTCAATCTTGCACTGTGCGTTTTTCGTTTTGTACTCATGATAATATCCCCTATAATTAACCTATATTTTGAGCTAAATCGCTCCTTAAGTATTGGTCTAAATATTGGGGGCCACTATAACTCGATGTTCCAGTTTTCAGCTATAACTGGGCTTGAAGGACCTCGTATTTTGTTGAAATAAAAGTTAAAGTATTGATCTTAAAGGAAAACATAATTTAATCGAAATTAAAAATAGATAATAAAATCAACGCACTACAAAAACTGGAACATCGAGTATAAGCCTTTCAGTCACAAAAGCCTTGTTGGATAAGAACATTAAGATCAGTACGGATGGACGAGGACGTGCTTTGGATAATATTTTTGTTGAACGCTTATGGCGAACAGTTAAATATGAGAATATTGATATGAATGAGTACCAGAACGTGCCTGAACTAAGGTCTGGATTAAAACGTTACTTTAAATTTTATAACCAAGAGCGGTTGCATCAAAGTTTGGATTATCAAACACCAAGTGAAGTATATTTTTTATGAATGTTTTAGATATTTCTCCTTATTATTTGGAGACAATGGTCTTGACAATAGGGGCCACTTTATAACTCGCAAAAAAAAGGCTGCAAAAAGCGGCCTTTCTTACAAGCTATAAAATGGGAAGATTGTTATTTTAACAACCCTAGTAACAAACCATTTAAATTATGTACAAACTCAGATGGGTCATCTAATTGCCCTCCCTCACTTAAAATAGCTTGATCAAACAAGATACGTGTTAAATCAGCAAAACGCTCATCGTCCTGCTCATCTTTTAAGCGCGTCACTAACGCATGCTCTGGGTTAATTTCAAAAACAGGCTTACTGCCTCCCATTCCGCCCATCATCGCACTCATATCCTGACCCGCTTCTTTCATGATGCGTTCCATATTTAAACTCATGGCATCTTGCTCAGTGACCAGACATGAAGGTGATGCTGTTAAACGATGACTGATACGCACATCACCGACTTTATCCCCCAAAACTTCTTTAACCTGAGTAATAACAGATTCGAAATCTTTCGAAGCTTCTTCTTGCTCTTTTTTATCTTCTTCTGTATCAAATTTATCTAAGTCTAATTGACCTTTAGCAACCGATTGTAATACTTTGCCATCAAAGTCATTCAGATTTGACACCAGCCATTCATCAACACGGTCAGATAATAATAAAACCTCGATACCTTTTTTACGGAAAATCTCTAAATGCGGGCTGTTTTTAGCGGCGATAAAACTATCCGCCGTCACATAATAAATTTTTTCCTGGTCTTCTTTCATACGTGCGATGTAATCTTCGAAAGAGACATCTTGTGTTTCTGAATCCGCATGAGTTGAAGCAAAACGTAATAATTTAGCTACACGTTCTTTATTTTTGAAGTCCTCAATAGGGCCTTCTTTGATCACATTACCAAATTCAGACCAGAAGCTCGCGTATTTTTCTTTATCGTTTTTAGCGATATTTTCCAATAATCCTAAGATTTTTTTAACGGCACCTGCTTTTATCACACTGATTTTTTTGCTTTGCTGCAATAATTCACGTGACACGTTTAATGGCAATGAATCTGTGTCGATTACACCACGAATAAAACGTAGATAACGAGGCATCAATTGCTCAGCATCATCCATAATAAAAACTTTACGCACGTAAAGTTTTACGCCGTGTTTTGCATCTCTATCCCATAAATCAAAAGGTGCACGAGCAGGCACATACAATAGCATTGTATATTCGTTGGTACCCTCAACTTTGCTATGTATATGTGCTAACGGATTCTGATAATCATGTCCAACATGCTTGTAGAATTCATTATAAGCTTCATCATCTAAATCTTCTTTAGATTTAGTCCACATAGCAGAGGCACTATTAACCACTTCATCTTCTACTTTAGCAGCTTCGGTTTCATTACCTTCTTCATCTTTTACGGCTGGAATTTCTTTATCCATTATAATAGGTAAAGAAATATGATCTGAGAATTTTTTAATAATAGAACGTAAACGGTAATCCTCTAAAAATTCTTTTTCATCTTCTTTTAGGTGCAATACAACCTCAGTACCACGACCTGCTTTTTCCACAGTTTCCAGTGTATATTCACCTTCGCCTGCCGATTCCCAGCTTACTGCTTCTGTTGACCCTGCTTTACGCGTTGTCAAAGTCACTTTATCAGCAACAATAAATGCCGAATAAAAGCCCACACCAAACTGACCAATCAATTCGCTGTCTTTTGCCTGATCACCTGTCAATGAATCAAAAAACTGTTTAGTACCCGATTTTGCAATGGTTCCGATATGTTCTTGCACTTCTTCGCGCGTCATACCGATGCCGTTATCTGTCACGGTAATGGTATTCGCTTCTTTATCAAATGTGACACCAATTTTAAGTTCACTATCCCCGTCATAAAGTCCATCATTAGAAAGCGCTTCAAAGCGAAGCTTATCGGCCGCATCAGATGCATTGGAAATTAACTCACGCAGAAAAATCTCTTTATTACTGTATAAAGAGTGGATCATTAAGTTTAATAAATGCTTAACTTCTGTTTGAAATCCAAGCGTTTCTTTTTTTGCTTCAACAGTCATTATGTGTGTTTCTCCAAAAATAAATATAAATTATCTTTCCGATATAAGGACAAGCACTGTTTTTTTCAAGGGAAAATGTTAAATACCGGAAAATTAATTTATCCCTAAATCATATTTTCATGTATCGCATTAGGAATCCTAAAAGAATAAACTTACCCCCTTAGAGGTTCAATGGTCACATCCCATTTAGGCAATAAACCTGATCGAACAATTCTATTTTCAT
>CAYZUM010000283.1:0-4042 GCA_964481455.1 uncultured Methylomonas sp.
TTGTGCGTGATATAGCGGCACGGTTGAATGATGATGAACGTATTAATGCCTATACGGTTGAATCAGAGAATTTTGAATCAATCCATAATCATTCTGCTTATGCACTGATTAGTAAAGGTTTCGATTAACTCAGAGCCAAACTAAAAATCCCAGCACTTGATAAAAGTGCTTTTAGTTTTTTTAAAAAATATCATAGAAACAGGTTCCAGTATTGAAAGTAATGCTCACTGAATAGTTTTAAATATTGGAAACCAGTCTTTAGCCGTTTGAGAATAGTCTTTTATAGCCGCCACTCGTTCTGGTGAATTGTTTATAACAAATGGATGCCAAGGGCTTGCCCCCCATGCTGTTCTAGGTGTGATAATTCCTTTTAATTCAGGATTCGAATAACTATAGAATAAAACAAATAATTGCTTATCTTTTTTAATAAATCCCGCATTAATTAATGTTTTTGGAAGTGTAACACCCATATTTTTAAGGTTACTTGCTGCTAAATTTAGTATTGATTCTGACCAAGGGTCACCGGTATGGTTAATCCAAAAACATATCTGCTCCCCAAATGCCTCATTTATATCCGTAACTCGGCTATGATAATCATTACGTTCACACTTTGATTCTTTCGGAGACCCATTACCGTCAAGTACAGTCTGCAGCCGTATGGCAATCATTTTATCAAGCTCATTATTATTATTTAATTTGACTAATACTACCACTTCATCAGTTCCCCTAGAGAATGGAAAGTTCTCATATCCTACACCCAACCATCTTCCAGTAGGCAATGGTATAACTTTATTTTCAATCATCAGCTGATTCCGAAAATATTTTCCAGTGTAAACATCTGAGTAATCATTGGATCTAGGCGTAGGGAGAAATTTCACCTTCGCGGGGAAGCTAGGCGTAACTGTAGATTTATCTAATTGTTGGGATGTAGAGGGAATATAAAACAGCCTTAACTCGCGTGCAGTTTGAAATGAACTTAATGATAGTCCAGTATAGCTATTCAACTTAAATACCGTATTTTTGTACTCAGTTGTTCCCTTTTCATATGCATAAAAATAATCCGAGTAGTATGAGCAATTTTCACACAATGAAGGTTTGTGTGTGAACATATCAATGGGGATGTTACTAGAAACACCTTTCACCTCTTGCTCATGGTACCCAGCTATAATAATTCTTTGAATATCTGCACCTGACTCACTCACTATATTCCATATTACTGACTCATATGCCATTAAAGCTAAAACGATCGGCATCCCAGTACGCGATACATTTACAGTAATCAACGGTTCTGATTTTATTCCAGCATACTTACTATGACACTCTAGCTCAGCAGCTGTATCAATATTGCTAGCACTACTAGTAAGTGAAGTATATGAGGGACAGTTCATCCACCACGGTTTTTCAGCACTCTTATATACACCAATAGCATGCAACTCTGTACCTACCGAAAAAGTAATTGCTTCAGGTTTTGTGCCCGCTGCCTGAATTGTTTTTTGTCGGGCAACACTTTGATTACCCGCAGATGGAACAGCTGTTGTTTGATTGTTATTTACCTGTATTGATGGCGGAAGTTTATAAGTTGCTACTCCTAACGGAAAGCTTGGTGAGCTTTCCCAAGGTTTTAGCAAAATAACAATTGCTGTTGTAAGACAAGTTAAAACAAACAACCACCGCCATGCTGTAGAGCGCGCCCATAAAGTTCTTTCAGTCGACAAATTACTTAACCCTTATCACTGTCAGCACGTTTTGCCTTTGCAATTATTTTTTCTTCAGGTGTCATGACTAATTCAATAATTTCATAACCTTTTCTCTTTGCTTCAATAAGAGAGTCCGCGAGCTGCTCTTCAATACTTCGCACCAAATCACGTGCTGAACTGCCTTTCCCTAATTTATTGTGCCGTAGCATTAATGTCAAAATGATTTCAGGGTCAATCCCTTTCCCTGCGACATTAAGACCATAACTGCTAATCATATCTTCAATTTCAAGAGCCGTAACCCGTGCAATATCTAAATCTTTAAGTGTTCTAAATACAAAAACCCTATCTAATCGGTTTAATACTTCCGGCGCAAAACTTGCTTCACGTAGTGTACTATCAGCCGTTTTCCTAAGCATATCAGGATCATCAATATATGTATCAGCAAGGTCTGTTAAACGATCCGTTGCAGCATTACTCGTTAGTACAAATATTGCTGAGGTTGTTGAAATTTGTTTGCCATCTGATCGTTCTGTAACAAAGCCGTCATTCCAAGCAGTAAGAAATGATTTGAGCACATCAGGATGTGCCTTTTCTATCTCATCAAGTAAAATGACTGCATTAGGTGTATCTCTTAGCCCAGCGGTAAGCTTGCCATAACTATCAGATCCTACATATCCTTTTGTCATGCCAAATAGCTGTGATGTTGCATAACTTCCTGAAGAAAATTGAGTCATATCAAAATGCAGTAATGGGAGCTCGAGTTCTTTTGATAACACTTTTGCCAAGTATGTCTTTCCCGTACCTGGTGGCCCAGCGAACAGAAAGATCCCTATCGGTTTACCCCGTTGCGATAAAGCCAAGCGCCGGCGAATTTGTATGGCAACGTCATCACAAACTGTATCTTGTCCTATAACATGTTGCTTCAATGCATTTGATAAGCTTGTTGAATCAACAAATGTTGCAAGTTCTTGCTCAGCTAAACCTGTTTCAATTATCTGTTTATTACTTAACCGATCAAGTATATCCATAAGAAACCTCTTGTGTAAAAATGTAGGGAGCCGAGAAAGTGAATACAGCCATGTTAATACTAACAGCAACCAACCAACCAGTGACGCTGCCGCAATGTACCACACACTGGCTTTTAAAAAAGATACTATTGATGGGATTACTGATGAACTCGGCCAATGATTTTCAACAAATTGAAACAACATTATAAATACCATTATGGCAAAAAATGCTGGCATATAACGACTTAATGTTTGTAACATAGGATGGGGAGTTAAAACGCGACAGGTAATAACAACGTTTGTCCTACAGCTAGTACAGGCAAAGAAATAGCTGAAGCACCACTTTGAACACCTAACGTGACCCCTCCCCCACCATCGCGATCACCAATAATTGTAATAGTACCCGTATTATCTAGTGGAACCGCAATCCGAGATGGAGATCCGTGAAGAGGAACAGTTACATTATATCCCGCTGATGATACGGTCACTACATCACCATCAACAGTAGCAAAATCCCATAAGTTAACCCATACCAATGCAGTTTCATTATTCGAAATTACTTTAGGCTTAGAAGAGTCTGTTGAGCTAATAGGGTTTACATTTATTTTTCCATTAGAAAAATCGAGCTTATTATCTATAAGATGTTGCTTGAGGAGTTCTCGTTGATCTGGTGCAAGATGCATTGACTCTATCGCACCATCAATCTCACTCTCTTGGATTAGCTCCACTGAAATTTTATCCAGTTTCGAAAATGCTGTGACCAACTCAGTTTTCTGAAAATCTGAAACATTATCCATTTGAGAATTATTCCAAAAAGAAGTCATTCCATAACCTAGACCAGCAATTAATAATAAACCTGCAATAGTAGTTTTCCAACCAGATCCTTGCGAAATGGTTGACTTACTTTTCTTTTTTTGAGGAACAGGTTGCTGATCTTTTTCTAAATGTTTCAATTTACAATCCTTGTTATTAACAAACTGATATCCCTTCTTCAGGGTCAAAGACTTTGACTTCTCAATACTATTTTTTAGCTAAAAATTATTATAGCCGAAACATCTTAGCAAAAATTGCTCAAACAATCGTCCTTTATAACAGTATAATAAGCTATGAAATTATAGTTTAACCATAAAATGATAGCGTATCAAATGAAAAAATCCTCTTTTCTCTCTATCACTGGCGTTATTTTGTCAGGCGGGAAGGCGCGTCGTATGGGAGGAGATGATAAAGGTTTAATTTCATTTAATGATAAACCATTAATCCAACATGTTATTGATATTTTATCACCGCAAATTGATGATCTTATCATTAATGCCAATAGAAACATTGAACTGTATCAAA
>CAYZUM010000284.1:0-4038 GCA_964481455.1 uncultured Methylomonas sp.
AAATATGAGAAATTATATTCAGGAGGTGGTTAATTTGGGGTGCGGAATGTAGGTTTTGATAATGTGGGCATAGTTTCTAGGTGAAGATTTATTTTTGAAACTAGTAGAATACAACAAAATATGAAATATACTTCATTTTTTGGGTGGATTATTTATTTCTAGTTACCTAATGAAAAATCCTCCCAAACCAATTCGATAAAAATGCTGCAAGTTAACTACCAAAGCTGGGATGAAGATCCTCAATATTTACGTGATTTAGGGTTAAATTCACCACATAAAAGAACCCGTGAGCGTTTTTTGACTCTTTATGATATTATCTTGGGAAAAAATGCGGCTCAAATAAGTAAAGAAACAGGTCGCCATCATCAAACAGTGATTAGTTGGGTGCATAAATATAACAATGATGGAGCTGAAAGCCTATTCTATCAAAGAAGTGGCGGTCGATTACCCCTTTTTTTTGGCAAATAACAGAGGGACTGTCAGAAAGAATAAATTAAAGTCTTGAATATGCGAGGCAAGCCCCGCAAATGCGAGAAACTGTCTTTATGCCAAGATGGACATTAAAGCGATTTGTGAGTTGGATTAAACAAGATTTGGGGATAAGCTGTTGTCGTGAAACGGTGAGAAAATCGGTAGTGGGTCAAACCTGTGATTATTGTTTAGTTACAAGTTATGCAATAGTCCGAGATATAAGGGGTTAACGTAATAGGGAGAATATTAAAACCACAGGTTTGACCCACTACCAGAAAATCTTTAAAAAACCTTGGGTTCTCTTGGAAAAAATACCGAAAACTTTTGAATAAGGCAAGTCCTGAGAAAAGAGCGGAATTTGTGGATACGTTAAGCGATCTTTTACAAGAAGCGACAGAGGGTGAAAGACAAATTATCTATATTGACGAAGCCCATATTCAGTTAGATACTGATGAAGGTTATGGCTGGTCTGTATTAGGAAAAAGAGCCTGGGTGAGTTCAAGTTCAGTAGGGCTAAGGAAAGTCTCTTTTTTTGGTGCTGACCTTTATAATCAAGGTCAAACGAGGATTTATCCTTACCTCACTGCGGATACTGAAAGGAGTTGTGATGTCTTAAAAAAATTCAAGAGGAATTTGGCTTTAAAAAGGCGGCTGTTATTTGGGATGGTGCCTCGTATCATAAAAGTGATCTTGTGAAAGAAAAGGCAGAAGAACTGGGGATGGAGCTACAACTTTTACCCGCATATAGCCCAGATTTTATACCTGTAGAGCATTTATGGCAATGGTTAAGGGAAGATGTCACTTACCATGCTTGCCATAAAGAGGAATGTGAACTTATTCAGGAAGTGAGAATATTTGAAAATAACATTAATTCAACACCTTTAGCTGTGGCTGATCGACTTTGGACAAAAACAAGTATTGATTTAGAAGAGGAGAAAATACGATTTTCAAAGTAGATGGGGTTTATGTAGGTTCGAACCTGCCGAACCTACATTTCAGAAAAGTCACAAAAAATGTGACCTCACAAATAAAAATCAGATATTATCGTCTAAAAAAGAAATAAAGAAATGGGCATTTCAAAGTCATATTATCACCCTCTAAACTAATGACCGTACAAGTTTCCAATCTTGAACGACCTGGGCTTTTTTCTTTCTTGATCACCCCATCTTCAACCGAGTATTTTAAATTAATTTTTAATGTTCTTGTGCGTCCGGTACGATCTTCTGCTTGAGCGTGTATTACGCCATCCTTTGTAAATTCCCAAGTAGCAAAAAGCGGTACCTTTTCTTTATGTAAAGAAGCCGCCTCAGCATATTGATTCCATTTCCCCAGAATTCTTGAATTATCTTCCAGATAAACATCTGCATTGACCGCAAAAGAAAATAAAAGCGTCATACCAACAATTAAAGCTTGTGCTAGTTTCATCATAAACCTCTCCTCTTATAATTATTATTCAATTAGACAGCTTGATTGTACCACGCTGTCAGCGTTAATAAGTACATTTTTATTATGCATAAAACTGCCGATGCTGTAGCAATAGATTTTTAAAGTTCTCTGGAGCTTTTTCCTGCGTGATTTCTCCCTCCCTTGGGTATATCTTATGCTCTAAACGAGATAACCAGAAACGTAAGCAAGCTTGTCGCAAATACAAAGGTAACCATCTTTCTTCGTGTTGTGGAATAGCTCGTACTTTATGATAGGCCCGCATAAAAACATCACACTGCTTACGATTGAATCGACCTTGCTTATCCACACACCAATCATTCAATGTAATCGCCACATCCAGCAAATAATAATCATGACAGGCCGCATAAAAATCTAACAAACCAGTAAGACGTTCACCTACGAACAAGACATTATCCTTAAACAAGTCTGCATGTATCATTCCTTTTGATAAAGGGTGAGTAGAAAATTTTTGTTGATACATCAATTCATCTTTTAAGAGCAACGAGTCTTGCACTGACAAATGCGCACTCACTAATCGTGCAGTTTCTTGAATCCATTGAAAGTTTCTCGGGTTTTGTTTGTTAAATTCAATTGATGAGCCACTTAAATGAAGCCTAGCCAAGGCCGTTGCTACTGCCTGACATTGTTTCAATGTAGCATACAAAACGGATTTTCCAGATAAACATTTAAAGATAGCTGCGGGCTTTGCTACGAAAATTTGACTATATTCCTGCTGAGAATTCAGCAAAGGGCTAGGGTAATAGCTTTCTAATTCACTTAATTGAGTCAGTAAACCCAGATAAACTCGTACTAAATCGACATTAAAATGCTCATACAAAGTCAATACAAAGTCACCCTGTTGAGTCGTAATTAAATAATTGGTGTTCTCTATGCCCGCACTAATACCAGAAAATTTTTTTAGGGAGCTCAAGCCATAAGCACTAATCAACGACTCAATTTGAGTATGACTAACAGAAGTATAAACAGACACTTACCAGCTAAAAATAGTCCATTGGTTAATTTTTGTACCTTGATCAAAATCACCGTCTTGAAGCTCTTCCATTTGACCATCCCCATCAGGATCAACAAAGTAATAAGCAGGCCCAATATCAGGCACAATTTTTATTTTATATATTTGACCATTCACACGATATTCATGAATTGTCTTATCACCACGCCGGGTAATCGTGATATCCGCCTCCATAGGCTCTCCATCCTCAACTGGCATGGGCATTGCAGGCACTTCAGGTACTGCTGGATCAGCAGCCGGAACATCCTCTGCACTCACTAGGCTAGGAGACATCGCTAAACAAAATAAAAGGTAACGAAGCATAAAGAGCTATCCTTATTCAAAGACATATAAATAAAAAACGTACGAGAAATAAACTGCGCACCTGTCGCTGCGATTTCATTCGCACGACACAGGAATGGGAATCAAATAAGTTGTGCATTCCTTAGTGCCCAAACCTTGTACAGCATTCCTTAAATTTGCAACCTATATAAAAAAACAACTAATTGTTTTTTAGTAGATGAATTATCTTATTATTTTATTAATGACTTCGGGGCTACTATACCAGCCTTAAAAAGTTGCTCATTTATTTCACGCACGTTCCTAAGAGAATCGTCATTATACCTATACGAGCCTCAGTGTGCGGAATTTATCTTAGTTTTCTCTCGCATTATGAATTGGTTCATTGCTACAATTTAATATTCGCTCGCAAGATGGATATCCACCCCATATTCCCCTTTCATCTTTATCCTTGCTATTTCGGGTAGTCGCTGCAAATCAATGCAGTTTATTTAAAATCAATGAGATACTCGAATAGGTACCATAAACAAAAGTCGCCATGTTAACGCCTCTTGAGTGACTTCCATTGCCATCACAGGTGTTCGATGATTCCATTGTTTTTTGAATCGTAAAGACTTTTGGGCCTCCACTGGTAGTCGTAAGCTTCTATGATAATGCCGGTAATTATAATCGAAGAGATTTATCCACAGAAGGTGGTTAAAGTTTGATTTATGCTTACAATAATCTAACGATTTTCTTTGCAAATAAGACACTCGCTGTCTTAGGCAACTCGCAATAAATAACCCACCCATCTTGCTTGTCTTTTTGTCCAT
>CAYZUM010000285.1:0-4018 GCA_964481455.1 uncultured Methylomonas sp.
CCGAATGTTGAGCGATGAGGAACGTCATCTTGCTTATAAAATCCTTGCTGTTGACCTTGCTTGTTATATTTAGGAATGGGAACATTTTGCAAGCCTCCTACACCGACTAACAGTCCTTTCAAATTACCTTTTAAATCACTAAAATCTGTTTTATAGCGAGGGTTCACAGGCGGGGCTTCTTGTCCATCGGTTAAAAAAACAATGTGGCTGCCGCTGCCCTGTAATTGGGTGATCGTACTCGCAAGTCCTTTACTGATACGGCTATCAGCCGCCCATGCCATTCGCCAGTCTATCGTATCAATCACACTGCCAATTTCTGCATAGGATGAACAAACTTCGATAGGTTCAAATAGTAATGTGGATTTTCTTTCGGTAAAAATGCCTAAACCAACTTTGGATTGACAAGGAAATTTTAATATCAAATCACCCAATGTTTGTTTAATAAATTGCAGTCGGCTCACTGCTTCATCATTTAGCTGATAATCTCTGGCATTCATGCTGCGTGTTATATCAACAATAAAAGTGAAGTTATAAGTCGGCTGACGTTTGATTGATTGTGGTTTGATAAATAAAGCCAACATTGCTAGTAAGGCAAGGCTTAAACAATAAAACCGATAATCTTTCAGATTTTTTAACAGGTGTTGTAGACTCATAGGGCTAAGGTAAACCACGCGGAAAACCGGGTACGGTAGCCCATAGTTTTGCTTTTTTCTCAAGCATAGGATCATCTTTTTCCATGGTGATTCGATCCATTTCTGGCAATAAACGCATGGCGACTTCTAAGTTATATTTTGCATCCCAATAATGGCTGTCCAGTGCCAAGGCTTGTCGATAGGCTTGTTTTGCCAGAGCAGCTAGTGCAGTTGCTTCATTAATTTGCATGGATTCAGCAAGTTCAATGGCTTGTGATAAATATGTGTTACCCAAATTATAACGGCTAAGGGCTTGCATTTTTTGACTACCCTGATTAATAATTTGGCTGAAACTAGCTTGTGCGTCTTTATAGCGGTGTTTGTTTTTCAGGTAAGTTGCACGCGCCAGTTGTAACTCAGGTATATTATTTTTCAATTGCTCAGGCTGGATATCTTTGCCTTGATTTAATTGGACAATTAATTGATTGATATTCATTATTTGATAGCAAGAAAAAGCACTTTGCAGGGCTATCATTAAGGTAATAATAACTGCCCCCCAATAACTATAATGACGGACTATTTTTATCATGGCCGTGCCTCGGCAAGTTTAACGGCTAATAACAGACTGATAAAAATACTGGCGAATAAATAACACTGACTTGAAAGATCTTGTTTAGGGATTCTTTGCACATAATGTAAAGGCATGTTTTCTAATTTGTTTATATCATCAATGGCTTCTTGCACTGCACCAGGATTTTCTGCCTGATAAGCTTTGTAAGGAATACCTAAACTGGTAAAAAACAAATGCAAATAGCGTTCGGGCATGGCTCCTGCATTATCATCACGCGGATTTTTAGGTTTTTCATATAAGCCTGGGCTATTTTCACTGCGCATAAAAATCCAGTACAAACGAATATTCAGCTGCTTAGCCCAACGCCTTATTTTTACCTCGCTATCAGGGTCGATCACTGCAGCACCATCAGAGACTAACAGAATAATACGAGAGCCAGTCTGTGAGACCTGTTGTTGAAAAAAAGATAAGCCCATTGCCAGCCCTTTACTAATATTTGTATAGGCGAGGGCTGGTAAATCTGTGGCAGAAACAGCAGCCAGTATCGCCTGTTTATTGTCTGTGAGTGGCATAAAAAATAACGCTGATGTACTGTATCCCGCTACTCCAATTCGGTCATGTTTTCGTTTTTTTATAAACTCGGTTAAAAGCCGTTTGGCGGCGCTGGATTTTGACTCTTCACTGCCATCTGGAGCTTTACCTGCATAGGTGTAATCCATACTTTTACTTCTATCCAGTAATAAGACAATATGTGCACCATAACCAATATGCTCCCGACTCTGCTTGCTACGGTTCAAGCCTGCCAGTGCAAGAACAAGAAAAATAATAGCGGCAACTGCGATAAGCTTTATCAATACCGATAAAAATGTAGAGAATGCATCGGCTGGCAGAATTTGTATAAAGGGATACCCACTGTGGCTAACACCATTATTCAATAAAGGTAATAAGCCCAGCAATAAAGCAAACAAAACCCAAGGATGATCAACAGCCAGGTTCATCTTATGCCTCGCTCTATCTGTAAACAATGCTGGCACAATGCTTTTATTTTATAGCTATCATTTTTATTAATTAAGTTATCAGAGCTAAAAAAATATTGATTAGAGTAATTTAAGAACCAAACCAGTTCGTCATTAAGCTGTTGATAATCTGGAAAACGTTGATAAAAATTTGTTAGCCGATGTTGAAATAAAGGTTTACCATTCAATTGATTTAACGCCTTGTGCATAATATTCAGCATACTCGCTAAGTCATCTTTTGAGAATTTCGCTAACTGTCGTGCCGGTCGTTTAAAAATTTGATATTTTGGTAAAAAAGTTAATAATCCATATAGCCAAGCTAGATAAGCCACCAATATAAAAGTAATCAGCAAGCTTACTATCAGGCGATTGAATGCAGTCGTGTTATCTATTGAAGGCACCAGTGCATCTGGACGCATATATTCTTTACCGTTGTCTTTTCGAATTGCAAGCTCCCTTAATGGTGCGGCGGTAAAAGACCAGCTTGGAACAATTTTTTCTATCGTGTTGCCAAATTGCTTAAATTGCAGTGTAAAGTTTTTCAATTCAAGCATTTTCACCTCTAAAGGCGCATAAAAAAGTTGGTATGTCAGATCAATTTGATAGCGTACACCCTTGCGTGTTTTAGTTTTAGCCACGTTGAGTTTATTCAAATTAAGCCAACGATTGATCTCACCTTTATTTGGAAGACTGCTATATTGCAAAGCTAAACCCTTTCTAGTTTCTATAATAATGCGTTGCCTAATTTCATCACCAATCACATAACCAAAAGGACGTGGGTTTTGTACTTGAAATAAAGTAATGGACTCACTGAATGAGCTGGAGCAATTGCTTAATAACAAGCTTATAGATAAAATGAAAAAAGATTTAAGGTACATCTGTTTTTAACCTGTATGCTGTAAAAAATATTGGCTAATTAATTCAGCATGATACCCTTGAGACATAAATAATGGTTCACAACCAAAACGTCTAAAACAATGCTGTAATTGTTGTTTTCTTTGCTTAAATGCAGATACAATTTTCTTTTGCAGGGCTGGACGCATCCATAAAGTGCGTGTTTTACCTTGCTCCAGATCAGAAAATTTCACCACACCCCAGCGCGGTAAATCACTGCTTTCTTTTTTATCCCATAGCACAAGAGGAACAACGGTATGTTTATTCAGTCTTTGCATTTGCTGTTGAATTTTTTTAATCGGCATATAAAAATCAGATAACAGGAATACCAAGGCAGAATTATTATGAGGTAGATAGTCGGCAGCTTGGCCTAAACTCTTTGCCTGGCCTGTAAAAACTGTTTGCTCAATTCGCCTGGCGATTTCAATTACTCGCCCTTGCAATAGATTGGCTGGTGAAATGAGCAGTTGTGTGTCAATAGTTTGACCACAACCAATAAACCCAAAACGATCTCCCGTCGAATGAGCAGATTTAGCAACTGACAGTAGGCAGTCAATCAGTACACGCTGTTTATTGTGTTGCCCTTGATAGCCCATAGATGCAGATAAATCAGCCAGTAAAAAAATGTCAATGCGGGATTGTTGCTGAAAAGATTTGACTTGATACTGCGAAAAAGGATTGAGCAGACTGGCTCTTAAATCAATATGCCTTGGGTCAGGGGCAGAAAGAAAGGGCCTGTGATGCTTAAAAAGCAGACCATTTCCTTCCAGCTTACCTGCATGAGCCCCTGGAAACACATTGTGTTGTGCCGCTTTACGGTAATAAAAAATGTTATTTTCTATCATCTTAAGATTGATTAATAACCAGCGTTATAAATGTCATAGTAAATATCAGGTACAAGGGTA
>CAYZUM010000286.1:0-3997 GCA_964481455.1 uncultured Methylomonas sp.
GGACTAAAAATCATCACTTCGCTAAGCTCCGTTTCCCTGATTTTCAGCGAAAGTGCTTTCACCACAAAAAACCGGCATCTTTCATTTTTACTTAAAAGTAGTTTACACTTTTGTTATTCAACCTGGCGCTGGCGTAAAAAAGCTTTAGCTTTTTCCGTACACAGCAATCGCTAAGGAACGTGCATGAAATAATATGAGCAAAGTAGGATGGGCAAAGGCCTTTTTCGTGCCCATCTTTATAATGTATAGACATTAACCTGTCAGACATAGTTTGATGGGCACGCTGTCGCTTTGCCCATCCTACAGATTTGTAACTTGCTCAAGTTATTTCGTACTCATTCATAAAGCTCTTGCACTCCTAGCAAAGTGAAAACTGACCAATGAAAGATGCCAAAAAACCTCTCTAAATTTCGTCACCGTCATTAGTTGAAATATAGAACATTATTTCCCGGAGTTAGTAAATTCTGGGTATGCTTCCATCCCGCATTCAGAATAATCCACACCTTGATATTCTTCCTCTTCAGTAACACGAATCCCCATAACGACTTTGATAACAAACCATGTGATAAAGCTTGTTACAAATACGAAACCAAATATGGTTGCAATACCTGTCAATTGCGCTAATATTGTTGACTCTTCATTAGATAAACAGACAGCCAATAAACCCCAGATACCCACGACACCATGCACTGAAATGGCACCGACAGGGTCATCAATTTTTATTTTATCCAGACCAATTACTGCGAAAACCACTAGAATACCTCCGACAGCCCCAATAATTGTTGCTAACAAGGGTGTTGGCGTTAATGGCTCTGCAGTAATTGCAACTAAACCAGCTAACGCACCATTTAAGGTCATAGATAAATCAGCTTTACCAAATAAAAGGTGTGCAGTAATGAGTGCGGAAATGACACCACCGGCTGCTGCTGCATTCGTATTAACAAAAACCAGAGCAACTGCATTTGCTTCACCTATATCAGAAATTTTAAGTTCTGAACCACCATTAAAACCAAACCACCCCAACCAAAGAATAAACATACCCAGTGTTGCTAATGGCATATTACAACCTGGTATAGGATTAATCTCACCGTTTTCTCCGTATTTACCTTGCCGCGCTCCCAGTAAAATCACACCTGCCAATGCTGCTGACGCGCCACAAAGGTGCACAACACCAGAACCTGCAAAATCCAGAAAACCCAGCTGATCTAGAAACCCAGCACCCCATTTCCAGTAACCTTGAATCGGATAAATAAATCCTGTCATCACAACTGAAAAAGCTAAAAATGCCCACAATTTCATCCGCTCAGCGACTGCACCAGAAACGATCGACATGGCTGTCGCCACAAAAACGACTTGAAAAAAGAAATCCGCCATGGATGAGTAGTAGGTTTCACCATTACTTTTCAAGACATCTGCTGCGGTATGGTCCTCACCCAGCAAGAATCCTATACCGGGCCAAAAACTATTCACCGCTTCTGCAGGATACATTATATTATAGCCACAAAGCATATACATCGTACATGCGATCGCAAATAAGGCAACATTTTTAGTTAAAATCTCTGTGGTATTTTTAGCCCTTACCAAACCAGCTTCCAGCATGGCAAAACCTGCAGCCATCCACATGACAAACGCACCGCTGATTAAAAAATAAAACGTATCTAACGCGTAACTCAGTTCAATTAATTTATCCATTCTAATACCTCACCTATTTATTATTGTTATTATGGAATGGGAATGAAATAACGAGTGCATTTGACGCAGGATTTTTGTTCTTCTTTGTGGCGCGGAAATAGGTGCATAGCTATCTATGTAACTGTTTCCATAATAAAGAAGACGGATAAAAAAAGTCAAATGTGCAGGTTAAATTGTCACATTCCTATATAGCTTCGTTTCCAGTTTCGCCTGTTCGGATACGAATGACCTGCTCTAAACTGCTAACAAAGATTTTTCCATCACCAATTTTTCCAGTATTGGCTGCATTTTTAATCGCTTCAAGTGCTTGAGCAAGTAACTCATCAGACACGGCAGCTTCAATTTTAGCTTTAGGTAAAAAATCAACTACATACTCTGCTCCTCGATAAAGCTCTGTATGACCTTTTTGACGCCCAAACCCTTTTACTTCTGTTACTGTAACACCCGCTATACCTATGTCGGACAGTGCCTCACGCACATCATCCAATTTAAAAGGTTTAACAATTGCTGTAATTAATTTCATATAAGTCTCCGATATCTAAGATAGTTCTACTATAACTAATAAGCACACTATATGCCAATATTTAAGCTGTTGTTTTTCAACTTAATTGGCAAAACCCCTCCCCCAAGATGCACCACTATGGTGCGATACGAAAAATACCACGCACCATTCCGACATAAATTGATTAAAAATATTACCCCCTTCTTTTTTATTCTTTCAAATACAATGACATATATCTTGGCATATAACATGCTTGTTTTCTCGACAATCAATACAAAGTAATTTATGGGATAACAGATTGGCTCAAATTATTCAAACGCTATATCTATAATTCTGGTTTCTCAGCCCTTTATTTATTAATAATTCAAATAAAGGTCTACTCTTTAATTTAATAATTTTTAGGATTATGATGAACAGAAAAAAAATATTCAAGCGAACTTTGCTGAGTAGCGCCCTACTCTTAGCCTGTTTTCAAGTATCAGCTAATGAAGACGTCAATCATGTCTCTAATGCAGAGGTTGAACCTCAAGCATCTTCTGATGCTGGCTTGGTTGAATCTTTATCAGGCTTTAATATCAACGAAGCTTCCTTTATGAAAAGTGCAGGTCTGGAATTTGGCATGTGGGCCTCTGCAGGTATTACGGGTAATACTCATGGCAACACAACCAACGCCCCCATACTGTTTAATGATCGTGTAAACGAAGTTTTATTTAATGAACTGAACTTCTACTTAGAACGTTCAGTCACTACAGGCGATAGCTGGGATGTAGGGGGACGTTTTGACTTCATGTACGGTACTGATGCAAGATTCACCCAGGCGACAGGCTGGGATAATGAGTGGTGGGTTAACGGAAACGGCGGTTACTACAATATAGCTATTCCACAGTTGTACGTAGAAGTGTACGCGCCTTTTGGTAATGGTGTTACTGCTAAATTTGGACACTTCTACACAACTATCGGTTACGAAGTCGTTCCTGCGCCGGGTAATTTTTTCTACTCACACGCCTATACAATGTTATATGCAGAACCCTTTACCCATACTGGCGCCATGTTTAGCTATGACATTGACGACAACTTCTCTGTCAATGGTGGAGCTGTTATGGGCTGGGACAATATGACTGAAAATGCCGGTGCTTGGAGTTTTCTAGGGGGCGCTGGCTGGACAAGCAACGATCAGGCTTCGTCAGTAACAGTACAATTAATTACAGGAAACCAAAGCGATACTGAATCAGGTAATACTACCATGTACAGTATTGTTGCAACTCATGATTTCACAGAGAAATGGCATTATGTATTTCAACACGATTTCGGTACTATGAGAGATGCTTCAAATGACAGTGTTAACTGGTTCGGAATTAACCAATATGTCATGTATGACATTAACGATCAATTAGGTGTTGGTCTTCGTGCTGAATGGTTCAACGACAAAGGTGGAGCTAACCGTGTTGGGCCTATAGGTGCTAACTACCTTGCTGCCTCTTTTGGCCTAAACTACACACCCTTTAGCTGGTTAAAACTACGCCCTGAAATTCGTTACGACTGGGCAGACGAAAGAGCGTTTAACGATAATCGCGCTAATGACCAGGTTGAATTTGCAATGGATATGATTGTTACATTCTAAGCAACACGACTTATCTGAATCCTTTGACAAGGTTGCGCTATAAAAATAGCGTAACTTTTTTTGGTAGTGGGTGAAATTTGTTATTTTGAAATTTCTTTCATCACCAATAATTTAGCTACAGGCTAATAGTAGCGTAATAAAGAACCTGTTTTTCAGTATTCTGAAAACAGAGAAAATAACAG
>CAYZUM010000287.1:0-3986 GCA_964481455.1 uncultured Methylomonas sp.
AAACAAAAATACTGCGTCATAATGGCACAACTTATTCAATTCCCATTCCTAAGTGTTATTTAAAATAAATCGTGCTAATCTTTGTATAGCCTGCTGCATTCTCAGCATCGACCCTGTATAGGCAAAGCGTAAGTATTTCTCACAATTGTTGTGGCCAAAATCTTTTCCTGGTGTGACTGCTACGCCTTCAACCTCTAACAGTTGCTCTGCAAATGTCTGACTACTCTCGGTAAACGAGCTACAATCTGCATAGATATAAAATGCACCAGCAGGTTTAACAGGTATTTTAAACCCGAGTGATAATAACTGCTCATACAAAAAATCTCGTTTTTCTGCAAAACCCTGTCGTCTTCTTTCTAACTCTTGCAAAGTAAGCTCATCAAAAGCAGCCATGGCAGCGTATTGTGAATGACTCGAGGTTGAGATAAAAATATTCTGGGCTAATTTTTCGGTTGCTTCAATAGACAGCTCAGGCACAATTAACCAACCTGCCCGCCAACCTGTCATACCAAAATACTTGGAAAAACTATTGATGACAAAAACCTGATCACTAAATTCAAGAGCGCTAGCAACACCTGATTCATAGACTAAGCCATGATAAATTTCATCAGAGAAAAATAAACCTTGCTTTTGATTGACAAAATTGACACATCTTTCTAATTCAGCAGCTTGAATAATAGTGCCGGTTGGATTTGAGGGTGAAGCCATTAACACCCCCCTAGTGTGTGCTTTCCAATGCTGGTGCAATAATTCGACAGACAGTTGATAAGCGGTATCCGCGTAAACAGGCACATGCTTAACATGACCAGCAAATAAGCGAATAAAATTTTGATTGCAGGGATAGCAAGGGTCGGATAATAAAACCTCTTCACCGGGGTTCAGACTAACTCCTAGCGCGAGCAAAAAAGCTCCCGATGCTCCCGGAGTAATAAAAATACGCTCTATCGGCACCGTCACTCGATAGCGTTGCCAGTAAAAATCTGCAATTTTGTGCCTTAATTCGGGCAACCCCGCTGCCGGGGTATATTTCACCTGTCCCGCTTTGATATAGGCCAACCCTGCTTGAGTAATAGGTTCAGGCGTTGCAAAATCAGGCTCGCCGATTTCCATATGAATAATATCACGCCCTTCTGCCTCTAGTTGTTTCGCTCTGCGCAACAACTCCATCACATAAAAAGGCGTAATCATATCCATTCTACTCGCTATCTGCATAACAAGTCCTTTATGATAATTATCTTCATTCTCTACGTTTCAAGGTTATAGTTTTCAAGGTATGTGTCTGCGTCTAATATAACAACTTTCGCTATTCTACAACATGAATTATCAGTGCGGCTATGCAAAAGAGACGCTCCCCCCAGAGGGCTTAATATACCTAAGCATCAGATTATAAATAACGATAATAAAATTTATTTCTTGCAAATTTCCTATTATCCTGATAAAAATGCGCAGTTTTTTTAAATAATCTGGAGTTAATGGATGACTAGCAGCAACGCAGCTGAAAGTATGCCTTTCAATTTTACGCCTTATAACGAAAAGAAAGGTGAAGCATATATGAATAATGGTCAAAAGACGCATTTTAGTGCTATTTTGACAAATTGGAAAAATGAATTAATGCAGGAAGTAGATCGCACTGTTGATCACATGCGCGACGACGCAGCAAACTATCCAGACCCTAATGATCGTGCATCACAAGAGTCTGAGTTTAGTCTGGAACTAAGAACCCGAGATAGAGAAAGAAAGCTACTAAAAAAAATCAATGAGTCTCTCTCTAATCTTGACTCAGATGATTACGGCTACTGTGAATCTTGTGGTATTGAGATTGGTGTGCGACGTTTAGAAGCGCGCCCAACAGCGGACCAATGCATAGATTGTAAAACACTGGATGAAATCCGTGAAAAACAAATGGGCTAGCATCACGCACCTTAAATAACCGATAACATAATATTTACAAATAAGTATTCTAAAACTTGGGGAGTAGGCTTTAGCCGACACGATTCGTGATTTATATATAGGCTACAATCTACTCCCTTTTTTATCGGTTCTATAAAAGTCTCAAACAGTCAAGAGCTATTTTAAGGCCGTTGCAAAGACAGCAATAATTTAATATTTTTGGTAGGTTAACATTTTTTAAGAGCCAACCTAGCGTAGGAGGTTGACTAATAAGGAACGCGCACGGAATAAGTTGCTCAAGTTATTTCGTGCACGCTCTTAAATGAAGGATGCCAAAACCTCATCAAATTTTTAAGACTAGTTTAACACTGGTCATACAAATGTTATTTCCATAACAGAGCTATGCACTGTAAGACGGGACAAATATGCTGCAAACCAAGTAGGGTGGGCAGAAAAGATTGCCCACCCTACAATATATCTTGTCCCATCTTAAGCGGGTAGCTCATAACAGGAAGATTTTAGTCATTGGATCATGTGGTTAGGTAACTCGCAACACACAGCCCCATCTTGCTTGCCTTTTTGTCCGTCTTCCGTGTTGTAGAAATAGTTACGTCGCCAGCTATGCGTCTATTTCTACGCCTTGAAGACAAACAAAAATCCTGCGCAATAGGGGTAGGTTATTTATTGCGCGTTACCTTAAATAATTTTAAAACCATATATAACCCATTCCTTAATAAGCCTTTATACTCAAACCCGTGCAATCAGAAAATTCGTTTTTAGAACAAGACCGCCTTCATATATGGCACCCTTATAGTACCACCCAGGCTGACACCCCCATTTACCCGGTAAAATCAGCACAGGGCGCACTTATCACCCTGATGGATGGACGCACGCTTATTGATGGCATGTCTTCCTGGTGGAGCGCAATACATGGCTACAATCACCCTGTATTAAACCAGGCTATAGAGCAGCAATTAAAATCAATGGCGCATATAATGTTTGGGGGACTAACTCATCAGCCAGCCATTGAATTAGCAACACAACTCGTCAAAATCACACCAGAGCCTTTACAAACCGTTTTCTTTGCCGATTCTGGTTCTGTTTCTGTCGAGGTAGCGATAAAAATGGCCATTCAATACTGGTATGCTAAAAAACAGCCCCAAAAAAACAAAATGCTGACGATTCGTCATGGCTATCATGGTGATACCTTTGCCGCCATGTCAGTGAGTGACCCAGAGAATGGCATGCATAGCCTATTTACGCAGACACTTGCACAACAACTCTATGCTGATGCACCCGCTTGTGGTTTCGATGAAGCCTGCACTGCTGATGATATTGCACCGCTAAAAAAACAGCTGGAAGACAACTATCAACAAATTGCGGCAATTATTCTTGAGCCCATCGTTCAGGGTGCAGGAGGGATGCGGTTTTATTCTCCCGATTACCTGAGCAAGGTAAAAGAATTATGCACAAAATTTAAAGTATTATTGATTGTCGATGAAATTGCAACAGGATTTGGCCGTACAGGCAAGTTATTTGCCTGTGAGCATGCGAAAATAGCACCCGACATACTTTGCATTGGTAAATCATTAACGGGCGGCTATATGACCTTAGCCGCGACTCTGACAACTCAAGATGTCGCCAATACAATCCGTCTAGGTGAGCCAGGTTTATTTATGCATGGACCGACGTTTATGGCTAACCCATTAGCCTGTGCAACAGCATTAGCCAGTATAAAGCTATTACTTGAATCTCCCTGGCAAGAAACTGTGCAAAATATTGCACAAATATTACAAGCAGGTTTAAAACCTTGTCAGCACTTTGAGCCTGTTAAGGATGTGCGTGTACTAGGAGCAATAGGGGTGATCGAATTACACCACCCTGTCGATATGAAAACCTTACAACCCATGTTCGTAGAAGCAGGCGTCTGGGTGCGACCCTTTAACAAGCTCATTTATCTAATGCCGCCATTTATTATTTCTGCGGAAGAACTCAATACACTCATCAATGCAGTGGTTAAGGTTGTTGAGAATATAGCACGTTCCTAAGGAATGGGAATTGAATAAGTTGTGCCATTATGACGCAGTATTTTTGTT
>CAYZUM010000288.1:0-3978 GCA_964481455.1 uncultured Methylomonas sp.
GATGTATTGCTACCCATTACTTTCAGAGGTTATGCACTTATTATACGAATTCAGGATTATTAATTTCAATGAATGGCTCAATTATTGCTTGCTTACTAAAGAACTTTAGAGTTTAATCTTATGGAGAAAAGTAATATGAGTCAATCTAGTATGAGAGCGAATTTTCTCTCATTCACAGGTAGAGCCAAGATCTTACACATGACCTGGCTTGCCTTTTTTGTGACCTTTCTGGTATGGTTTAGTCACGCACCGTTATTACTGGTGATACAGGAGTCCATGGGGCTCACTGATCAACAAATTAAAACACTACTGATTCTGAATGTTGCATTAACGATTCCGGCACGAATTGTTACCGGTATGTTAGTCGATGTTTATGGCCCCAGAAAAACCTATTCTGCTATGTTGCTTGCTACTGCTGGTCTATGCTTCTTTTTTGCAACAGCTAGAAGCTTTGAAATATTAGCATTAGCCCGCTTCCTGCTAGGTTTTGTAGGCGCTGGATTTGTGATTGGTATTCGTATGATTAGCGAATGGTACCCAGCTAAACAACTTGGCCTGGCTGAAGGTATCTACAAAGGGATGGGCAACGTCGGTTCCGCAGTCGCCGCGATATCTTTACCGACCCTCGCCTTGATCATTGGCGGAGATGATGGCTGGCGCTATGCAACAGCTGTTACGGGCGTTATTGCGTTAATTTATGCCGGAATATACTACATCTCTGTCACTGATACACCGGTAGGCTCCACTTATTTTAAGCCAAATAAGTCAGGCGGTCTAGAAGTCACCAGCAAACGTGACTTCTTTTTCTATCTACTTATGAATATTCCTATGTTTGGTGCATTGGCGGTGCTCACCTGGAAAGTAAGCGTTCTTGGGTTACTTAACGAACTCTCTGCTAACATCATTTATGGCGTATTACTGGTACTCTATCTGTTCCAGGCGAGTCATATTTATAAAGTCAATAAAGAGATGTTTCATGAGCCTGTTGAGGAAATTCTGCAATATAACTTTAAGCAGGTTGCTATATTGAGTATTGCTTATGCCGTTACCTTTGGTTCGGAGCTGGCTGTTGTCTCTATGCTGCCACTATTCTTTAAAGACACATTTCTGATCCCCATCTCTCTCGCAGGTGTTTTTGGTGCCTGCTTTGCCGCAACAGATGTCTTATCTTGCCCATCAGGCGGCTGGATTAGTGATAAATTTGGGCGTAAAAAATCACTCGTAATTTTGCTATTGGGTGCTTCTATTGGTTTTCTCGGAATGTCACAAATCAATGCTCAATGGCCAATTTCCTTAGCTGTTTTAGTGATGGTGATCAGTTCTTTTTTTCTGGGTGCCGCTGCTGGCTGTGTTTTTGCCGTCGTACCATTGATTAAACGACGTTTAACAGGACAAATTGCCGGAATGGTGGGGGCTTATGGCAATATAGGTGCGGTGTTATTTTTGACAGTATTCTCGCTGGTAACCCCTTCGCTGTTTTTTTTGACAATTTCAGGTGGAATTGCTTTTGCAACCGTGTGTTGCTTATTTTTACAAGAACCCAGTAACACACTAGTCGAGGTTCTTCCGGATGGTACTGTCCACCTGATAGATGTGCATTAATCCACTCAAAAAAAGATCGGCTGATTGAACTAACTGACATTAATTAGAGTCTATAAAATATACCTTTACCCCAATTTAGTTAAGTTTAATTATTTGATTTTTTTTCATAACGGGTGTGGTGCGGATTTACCCGCTCAATGTGAATGAATTCGCACCTACAATGAAGATTTATTTTCTGAACTTAATCACATTGGCTTTTCCCCTTTTAGACAATTTCTATCTTAGGGACATGGAAACAAATAATCATCCGTTCCTGTCAGTCGTATCACCTCCTTTATCGTAGGCTGGAAAAACGCTAGCGTTTTTCGGCATTTTTTGGTGCCCTTACCAAAGGTGGAAAACGCTAACGCTATTCCACCCTACGCATAATGCCTATTGACGACTAAAGATGTTAATAAACACTCAAAAGAAACGCATACAATTTTTGAATAATTTTATATCAACAATTAAAAAGCAGATAACAAACCAAAAAGATTCACACTTCAATTCTGGATGATTATTATTTTCCACTTCCCTTAAAGAGCACTTGATCTCAGTCTATTAAAAGTTCAAGATTATTGTTATTCCAAACCCCCTCGCAGGTTTCAGAAAAAGCTAAACTTTATTCCTATTAGAAAGTGCCTGCACTAGAATTTCGATCCACTTAATAGAATAAGGGTGGTGGGTATCTACCCTGAATTCAGGTACTTTAAATTTCAGGGAAAAGAAAAGATCAGGCTGGCAATGCCTGCGCTTTTTGTTTGACCAAGTCAGCCAAAGAAGGCAATTTAAACTCACCACTCACTCGATCATAGGTAACACGCAATAAATAAACTACCCATATTGCGCAGGATTTTTGCTCGTCTTCAAGGCATAGAAATAGGCGCATAGCTGGCTACGTAACTATTTCTACAACGCAGAAGGCGGACAAAAAGATAAGCAAGATGGGTGGGTGTGTGTTGCGAGTTACCATAAACGTAATCGTAAAAGCTTACGCCTAATTTTTTAGCGGTTTCGTTAATGGACATGAAGGTATCTTTGATTTTTGTCCCGGCATCGCTTCGGGTTTGAAAACTAATATCGCGCGCGGGTGCCTGTACTCTAGCCGCAAGTTCGGATGCATTATTATGCAGCGGAAGCTTCGGTAGATCTAGAACTCGCAATAACTCCGTCTTTTTCACCAGCGTTTTGGCAATATGATCATTTAAATCGTCATAATCAGTGATCGTTGTAAAAATATCATCGAACTGCTCTGTCAGCCATTCTCTTTTATCGGGGCTAGGATTGCGCTGATATTTAAGTAGCTCAGTGTAATACGCCCAGTATTGGTGGCGAAAACTGGCTAATGTTATCTGGTTTATCTCCAGAATAGGGCAAATTTTTTTATAGTGACGAGCATCATGAATCCAGCATAAACTCAGATGTTTGGTGAGTAATTTGAATGGCGGCGCGTCATCTGCAAGGAGGGTTTCAATAACAGGAAAGTCGGTTTGTTGCTGATAATAAGCAATACCACAGGCTTCAGTTACCTTGGTTATTTGACCAACTCCCAAGGTATCAAGTAAACTTTTTGCCGAGTGATTGTAGAGGTACCGGGAGGGAGCATAATCAGCCAGGATTTCTAGTACGGATAGTCGATCTTTCTTTTTAGTGGTGAAATAGGCTGTAAATAAGGGATTACAGACAACCTGACAATAGTGATTATCTCCGTTGATTCGCGCTGATATATCGTCGATCTGCACGTAATCTCTCTTGAGAATACCCTGATAATAAAGGTTACTTTTTTCTTCATGTACCCAGTCATATCCTCCAGTCCATTGCAGGGAAAGATAAGCAGGTGAGATGACAATGCCATGATTTTCGAAAAATTCGATAATACTCGATGTTCCAGTTTTTGTAGCATGTTGATTTTATTATCTTTTTTTTATTTCGGTAAAATTAAGATTACCTTTAAAATCAATTGATTAACTTTTATTGCAACAAAATCTAGGTGCCTTCAAGCCCAGTTATAGTTGAAAACTGGAACATCGAGTAATAGGTTTCTCTGTCATCCGACAGGCTGTTTTAAGCATGCGAATCAGGCTGCAAATCCCGATGCCCTATTCGCCTTGATTTCGCACCCCCTCAGGTAATGCACCGTAATAACTTTTATTTTCAGACCGTGAATAATAGACCTCGCGGCGGTATCTGATCGTGTTGCTTTTGATGATAATATCTTGAACAACAACATCTGTATGGCCTTTGGATATCAGATCATCTGGCAACCCTTCTTTATCCAGAGGGCAGTTTATTGTCTGATCAATTTTTGGTGGTGGGTTAAATCTGTGATTGCACTTAAATAATTAACCTGAGTTCGGGATAAGAAAAGTAGGCAACCTTTTGTAAAATATGAAAAAA